>CAYOBH010000063.1:3635-13052 GCA_964402125.1 uncultured Verrucomicrobiota bacterium | reverse complement strand
TTCGAGAATGGCCGAAGGTGCATGAGCCGGCGCGTAGCGCAGGCTGTACTGATTAATACCTTTGTCTGGAGATCAGATTGCAACGAATGGATGAAAAGCAGCGAATGACGAATCATTGTGCCATCAAATCATTTTGCCTGAGATAAAGCCTCCGAGCCCTCTGTGTCCTCCAGTGCAGCGGGTGGTGAATAATTTTGTTCGAAAAAGAGTCGATCCCGTAATCAAGTAAACATGCGTCAATTACGTTGTTACGTTACCCCTCTGGGCTCTGTCCCGACCATGGACTTCACGGGGGTCGTCCCTCCAAAATAACGAATTAGCCGCCGTGCGGGAGGCGATGATTTCGGTGTTGGCCATGGACAATGATAGCGGCGATCAGTTCCGCCGGTTTGAGCAGCAGATAAATAATGTCCGCTCTCCACGGCGTCGATATTCTGCGGGCGATGCGCGGGCCGATGCGGTTATAGATTCGGCGGAAAAATCGATGTCCTCGCGGAAACCGCGTGCTCCAGATTCCCTCCAATTTCCAGAAGGTAGACAACTGGCGATTGACCCGACGGATTTCATCGCGATGCCGCATTTCCATGAACGGGCCAACCAGACTTTCATGGCCGCTTGATGCGGCGGTAACGATGAAGCATTCACGAGGCGTTTCGGGCAGCGAGCGATATTTATCGATGCTGAACCATATGCTTGCGGCCCAGAACGGAAGTGAACCAAGCAATGTCAGGAAATATGCAAACCACGGTTGGGGAAATCGTCGCATGCCGTGAATCGCAAGGATGGAATACCAGGCAAAGGGGTAGGCCAGAAACGTACACTCTATCGCGTTATATTTTTCGGTAGCGATTACATGGCCCAAGCATACTCCACTCACGACCATGCCGATGAAAAGGCCCAGCACATCCGACGCTTGGTACTTCTTCAACGAGTACAGAATCTGGGCTCGGTAGAACGCCGTACAAGCCCAAAGGACCAAGGGGACGAGCGCAAGCTTCCCAACGTGGAAACAATCGACCCAACCATATTTGCACCCACCCTTCCAGTCAGGCACCATCAAGAAGTCTGAAATAAAGGAGAGAAAGGGAAGCACAATGCCGAAGAGGGAAAGTAAAGCCGCTCCAAAGAAGCTGCGAACCGACCTGCGCATGATGGCAGGAGGAAGGGCGAACGTAACAGTAGGTAAACCGAATAATAATATGATGAAACCTATCATGGTATTATCCTTGAATGAGGCTTGATCAACGAAGCGATGACGGCGCATTCGAGGCCGAAGGGAAGATAGCCGGCATAGCCGAGAAGCGGCATTTCGAAGAGCTGGAAGCGGTGGACGTAGGGCACGGTGTAGATCCATTGGGCGAGGCTATGGATGTTCCACATTTCCCAGAAAAATCCGCAGACGAGCGCAGCGAGGGCAAAGCGGAAGACGCGCCGCCAGTCGCCCTGCTCCACTTCGGGAAAGAACGCGGGGCGGTTGGCGAGTCGCTGGAAGGCAGCCAGCAGCAGCAACGGCGCAACCCAGACCAAGGGATAGAGCTGGTTCGGAAAAACCCCGATCAGGAAAAGGCCCGCCGCCGATGCGGTCAGCAGCAATCCAACGGCGGCTTTGGAGCGGAGCAGATGCAGCGGAAGAAAACGGTCCAGCCCGGCATGGCAGCGCGGATGCGAGGCCAGCCATTCCTCGGTGGAGAGAATCGCCGGAAGCACGGTGGAAAAGGGCAGCGTGGCCATGACGAAATATTGCAGCGGCGAAAAGTGGTCGCAGCCGACATAGTACCAGTTTTGCACGAAGCGGTTGAGGTATTCAAAAAACCACCAGAACGCCGCACTTAGTCCAAACAGGGCTAGGAAAAATTTCGTGTCGTGCGTCAGCAGACAGCGACCCGTGCGGCGGAGCGTCAGGGCGTTCACGGCGGCGATATAGCAAAACCACAGCGGCGAAAAGGTGTAGAGCTGGAGCGGTTCAACCCATGCAAACCGGGTCCAGGCAAGCACCCAGGAAAGGATTCCCAGAATAACGGCGAGCCACCCCCACCACGGAAAGGAACGGACGACTCGGCGAGTCGTCCGTTCGTCGACGTTGCGCGGTACATTCGGCGCGTGCGCCTTTCCGATTCGAACCAGAAAGGGCAGCATCACTGCGAGAATGACGGTGGCAAGCCCGATGAAAACCAGCCACGAAAAAGGCGCGTGTTCGACATACCGGGTGCGCGGCGGAAATTCAAGGTAGGCACAAACGTCGGCGCCAAAAATCAAAACCCCGGCAAGGGGAAGGCCAAAGAGCATTGCCGTTATGGCTGCCGCGTAAACCAATCTGGATTTCATGATAATCCTCCTATTGTAGGTGCCGTGACCGGCGATTCATAACACTCCGCCCGCTGAACAGGCAGATTTTTTTGCGTCACTTTCGAAAGAATCCCTTCAAGCAGGGGCGTCATCAGGTTAAGCTTTTTCAACTGAATGACCATGTTCCACAGCGGTTCAAATTTTTTCCATCCTGCGGTATAGAAGAAATGCTTGAGTTGGTGCTTCGTGCTGCCATGGAAGAGGCTTCCCTTCACGATGGCATTCCATGTGTAGAAATCATGGTAGGCCTGATCATAGCCCGACTTGAGCTGCTCGGCCGTCATGCCAATCGGCCTGAAGGTGACGTGCCGCGTGTCGAAATGGTCCCAGTTGCTGGTGGTCATCCGCCCGGATTCGACCATTCGGCGATAATACGCCGTTCCCGGATAGGGCGTTGCAATGTGGAAGGTCGATGTTGTGATGCCCATGCGGACGGCCCAATCGACCGTCCGCGAAAAGACCTCCGGGGTGTCGTGATCCAACCCGAAGACAAAGCTGCCATTAATCATGATGCCCAGATCATGCAGCCGGTTGATGGCGGATTCATAGTTGCGCGACAGGTTTTGCCGCTTGTTGCTCTTCAGCAGATTGTCTGGATCGAGGCTTTCGAATCCTACAAAGATGCTCCGTAGTCCGGCTTCGGCCGCCGCTTCAATCAGGTTGCCTTCAAGAATGGAATCCACCGTGGCTGCGCCTTGGAAGATGCGCCCCATGCCGCGCATGCCACGAAAGAGTTCGCGGGCAAAACGTTTGTGGCCAAGAAGATGGTCGTCGAGAAAATAAAGGTGCCGTCCGGGAAGACGGCTTATTTCGGCAAGCGCATCATCCACGGATTGGGTGTAGGAAGAAATGCCCCCTTCAAAGAAAGCATCCTTGTAGCAAAACTCGCAATGGTGCGGACAACCGCGCGTGACGACAATGGAGTTGGGGACCAGATAACGGCTGCGGTCAATCAGCTCCCTCCGAACTGGCGGCATGCCTTCAAGCATTCGCGTTTTTGAGCGGTAACGCTTTCGTGGTCGGCCTCGTCGGTAGTCGTTCAGAAAGCGTGGAAAGGCTTCTTCCGCAGGGCCCAGAAATATGGCATCTGCATGAGCCGCCGCCTCGTCAGGAAGTGACGTTACATGCAGTCCGCCGAGGATCACGAAACATCCCTTCTGCCGATAGTGGTCTGCAATGGCATAGGCGCGGTAGGCGTTCGTGATGTAAACCTGAATGACAACCAGATCGGGTGCGTCGTTCAGGGTCAGCGTCTGGACATGTTGATCGACAATTTCTACTTCATCGTCCGGATTGAGAAATGCGGCCAGTGTCGCCAGCCCAAGCGGCGGGAAGAGCGAATACTTGATGGGTCGCCAGAAGGGACTCTCAGCTTCGATCAGAGAGGGGAGTATAAATTTAATGTTCATTATTTTTGGGGAAATGGAGTCTGTCTGGAATTATCGTCTTCATCTGCAGGGATGATAGAATAGGATGCGCCATCTGGGCTTATTACATAACGCCCTACAACCTCGCTCGATATTTTGGTGCCATCGGTTCTAAATCGATCAAGGTATACGCGATAATCATTGAATTCGAAAACGTGAGAATACGTAATTTGAAGTTCTTCTGGAGATGTCTGCCATTGCAGGTTGATAATGTAAAAGAAACAACCATCAAGACGCTCTTTTCGGCCAAACCGACCCCGTTTGAGATACACATCCGCAGAATCACCGGCAAAACCTGATCTGTTAGTTTGAATTGCCACGACATTTCCACTTGGTGATGCCAACTTGCGCACGACCTCTTCCTTTCCGCTCATCCCGCGAATGAGCAGAAGGAAAGCTCCTGCCCAGAGGACAGCGACGACGGTTACAACCGTCAGTATGACACGCAGAATCTTCATTCTTGTGGTCCCAGCGTTGCATCGATAACATGAAATAATCGTTTCGACGCTTGGGAAGTGTATTGGTTTTGAAACGGGTGATAGTTTTGTAGAGTCAGTTCGAATGATTGAGAGATGGTCGTTTCTGTCTCCTGAGGGGCCAGATTGGAATGGTTGAATTCGTTCATCTTGATTTCCTTTCAGTGGTTGTTGGTTTAGAGAGAACTTTGTTCTGCAAAGCTTATCGGCGCAATCGTCTTCATGCTTGGTTACTTTATTGGTCAGCTTGTTGCGGGTTTGGCGAGAGGGGATGCGCTGGGTGCTTTGCTTTGTTTGGGCAGTGCGGCGCGGGTTTGTTTCATTACATCAGAGAGTACCTCGAGATATTCGCTGAAGCGGTCGAGCCCCTTGGCGGTAATGAAGACGGTGGTGCGCGGCTTCTCGGCCACAAATTCCTTTTTAACCCAAACCACGTTGCTCTCCTTCAGCACTTTGAGGTGCCGGTTCAGGTTGCCGTCGGTGAGTCCGCATTCTTCTTTCAGCTCGCTGAAAGTCAGTCCGTTCGATGCCGCGCACAGCGCGGACATAATCGCCAGCCGGTTGGGTTCGTGGAAAATCTTTTCCAACGCTTGAAAGGGATTTGTTTCGCTACTCATCGTCAATTTCCTCCATGCATGCAGTCTTGTGGCGATGGAAAACCACGCCGCCGGTCCATTCCCCGACCAGAAACACGCAACCCGCCGGAAGCGGATTCATGAACACATTGCCCGGCCACAGCAAAAAGACCGTGCCGCACGCCATGTAGTAGATGCCAAGAAACCAGATGGATCGCGGCAGGCAATGGCGGTAGACGGTATGGGCAAGCCCGTAAAGGCACATCCAGCTTCCAAACAACAGATCGGTATACCCTTTCAGCAGCAGGGCAAGGGTCAAAACGGCCCCGATCGCCAGCGGCGGAACCGACTCCCCAGCGGGCAGCATCGCCGAAGCAACGCGCTTGCGCCTTGGGAGCTGGATAAACCAAAGAAACAAGGCGCCAAAGTTCAACGTCAAGGCAATGGCCAGAATTAATCCCCAACCCATCAACTGCAAGTCCTCGCGGTCATCGACGAACGACATCAGGGCGCACACCAGGAACGCAACCGAGCCGCCCAGCATCCGGGCCGTTCCCGAAAAGCCGGTAAACTTGCGCTTTTCGAGGATCAGAGACTGAAGCCGCCGCACCTGTCCCAACGCATCATGTATGTGGTTTGCAATCATGGTTTCTCTTCCAACGGCTCATGGAATACCGCATCGGGAGAGAACTTTGCAACACAAAGCTTCTACTTTTTCCATGGGTGGATCGGGGAGCGCTTGTCTATTCCGAGGAAAACCTATCCGAAACGGTGCGGGCGTTGTTGGGACTGAACCAATAAACGGCACGATTGGGGACGAAAAACGGCTCGGAAGCGGTTTGTTTTTTTACATTCCGAGCCATTGATTCAGCACAGAACGATTTTCAAGCACGGCGACCGCTTCTCCCGGAAACAATTCTCCATCGATTAATTCAATCGTAATGCGCTGTTCGTTCGCCACTCTTTCCTCGTTCCCGAGAGCATTGTCTAGAGAGTTGGACGGAACATAAAGAACCTTCCCCTTATACGTCCTATTTCCGTTCTGAACTAACACACAACAGCTCGTTCCAACACAAAGACCAGACTGCTGGTCCGGCGGCACAAATGCGGTCACCCGACGCGTAAAGAAGTGCCCGATCCGAACAACGGCATCCCCGACACCAACTGAATCGCCGGCCTTCCGCAGCACTCCGGTCACAACGCCGGAGACTTCGGCCCGTAACTCACATGGCTCCTCAACGCCGGCGTTTTGAACATCCATCTTTAATCGGCCAATCACTTGGCCAACCTCAACATAGTCTCCCAGCGCAACATTCAACTCCACTATTTCCCCTGTGGTTGTTGCCACCGCATATGAATAAATGCGCTCGGCATAGGCCTGAAGCCGGGCACTCCCCAATCCGCCCGGCAAACAAAGCAACACCCCTATGGCTACAGCAAAAAACGTAAACCACGGCCAGCAGCGCAAAATACGCCGCATGAGAAAGCGTCGGTTTACACGCATTCGAGGGCGCTTAAACTGTTTTTGTGAGGTCATATCGCATTCTCCTTTCTGGAACTCGGGGGAAATGGAGGGCTCCCCCATTGCAGGGGAGCCCTCCCTTTTGTTTGGGGGGGGAAGAAAATTATTCGCTCTGTGTCTCCAGTGTAATGATGGTGGTGGACATCGCCTTTTCGCCATGCAGCCCGTCTTTTGCGGCGCTGTTGATTTTGATATCGCCGGAGCTTTGAACGATCGACAGCGTGGAATAAACCGCATGCTGTTTTTCAATTGCTGCAATAAGTTGAGTCTTCACGGGAAACCTCCTTTTATGATTTGTTCCCTTTGACGCCGAACATAGAAACAGCCAAACATGACAATCTGCGGTGCGGGTTCATGAAAATTTTGTAATGATAAATCGATGGTCGAACGGCCGGTTTTTGTGGTATTCAGCTCCGCATGAAAATATTAGTTGTAGAAGATGACCGAAAGATATCGACCTTTGTATCCAAAGGCCTGAAAGAACAGGGTTATGTCGTCGATGTCTGTAACGACGGCGACGAAGGCCTCAACCTGGCCATGGGGGAATCCTATGATGTGATTCTGCTCGATATCATGCTGCCCGGTCGCGACGGACTGAGCATTCTGCGCGCGCTGCGTGCAGAAAAAAACACCGTCCCGGTCATTCTGATCACCGCCCGCAGCGGGCTGAACGAACGCGTAGAAGGGCTGAATCTGGGCGCGGACGACTATTTGCCCAAGCCGTTTTATATGGAAGAACTGATTGCCCGCATCGTCGCTGTAAGCCGCCGCACCTCCGGCGAACAGCTCAGCATCGTTCATTACTGCGGCCTCACCCTCAATATGATTACACGCGAAGTCAAACGCGGCGAGAACGTGTTGGAGCTGACAAGCCGTGAATTTAATCTGCTCGAACTGCTCCTTCGCTCACCCGGACGCGTTTATTCCCGGACTCAGCTGCTCGAACACGTCTGGGGCTACGACTTTGATCCGCAGACCAATGTGGTGGACGTCTATATCCGCCGCGTCCGCAGCAAGATTGATCTGCCCAACGAACCCTCCTTGATCGAAACCGTCCGCAGCGTTGGCTACCGCATTAGAGCGGAGGGATAAAAAGGGCCCGACCGCTGATGAAATTTTCATTCAAATTTAAAATTGCGGCGCTCTCTTTTCTGGTTTCAGGAACGCTGCTGGCGGCCTTCGGCGTTACCCTGTTTGCCTTCATCTATTCCTCTTCCATCGACCAGATGGACAGTGAGCTTCAAGCACTGATTGAGGGACCTCTGAGCGGGCCGATGGATCGGGCATTCTGGGAACAATTCGGCTCTTCGTTCGAATTTATTATGGAGGAAACCAGCTCGGACCGAGTTGAACTGCTGGTACTCGGTGCCGATAATGAAATTCTGTACAAAACCACAAATGCCCCGCCACAGCTCGCCGAACTCCCGCTGCCCGAATTGCCCCCGCCCCCCGAAATTCCACAGGGGCCCCAAAACATGTACTTTGGATCGATGGGCTGGCCAATGGACACCAATATCTACGGATCATCATTCAACAGCTTTATTCCTTACACCGGTATCCAGACGTACGGGGCTCCTTATTACGGTTCGCCTTATTACAACACATCCCCTTATTACGGGAACGGCATGAATCCCTTTGCCCAGACCCAAGGAATCCAAGGCGGGTTCCCCGGTCAAACCTCTCCCTACAACTTCGGCCCCGGTCAAACGTCTCCCTACAACTTCGGCCCCGGTCAAACGTCTCCCTACAACTTCGGCCCTGAAAATGGGTTTGACCGACCGAATCAAAACGGTCCCGGCCGCATGGAACGCCAAGATCCCCGTCAAGCACGGCGCGGCGGAGGACGCGATCAGGGCTTCGATATGCGCCGAGATAGAGGCCCGCTGCCGACCGCTTCCAAATTTCAGACGCTGGAATTGCCTACAGGCAACTGGCGCGCAGGTATCCTGCGCAACCAGAATGCAACTATTTTTGCGGCCATGGACATGAACTCCTTCAATGAGAAAATCAACGACTTCCGCAACGCGTTCCTGATCTTTGGATCGCTCGGTCTGGCGCTGCTCGGCGTAGCCGGATGGTTTTTAGCCGGACGAGCAATGAAACCGATCGCCGTCATTGCGCAAACCACCGAAGGCATTACCGCTAAAGGGCTCAACCAGCGCATCCCCGAAGTCGCAAAAGATGTTGAGCTGGTGCACCTTGTCACCGTCGCCAACAACATGCTCGACCGACTGGAAAAGAGTTACCTACAGGCCGTCCGCTTCAGCGCCGATGCCGCGCACGAGCTGCAAACCCCGCTGACCATTCTTCAGGGCGAACTCGATAATGCGCTCCAATCTGCCGAAATTGGTTCGGACGAACAGCAACGCTATGGAATGTTGCTCGAAGAATTGCGTAACCTGAAATCGGTCGTCCAAAAACTACTGATTCTTTCCCACGCCGACGAAGGCCGCCTGAAGCTGAATCTGGAACCGGTTAATCTGGGCGAACTGATTCACGATGCCGCAGAAGATTTGGAAATCATGGCTCCCGAGCTGACCACAAAGATCGACGCGCCTGAAAAGTTGATGATTCAGGCAGACCGTGCGTTGCTGAACCAGATCATCCGAAATATGACCTCGAATGCGGCAAAATACACCACGCCGCAGGGAACCGTTGCGTTCAATCTCACCCCGGAGGAAAAGACCGTGCGATTTACCCTTTCGAATTCCGCAACGCCGATTCCGGAAGAGGATCGTCCGCTCCTCTTTGACCGCTTCCACCGGGTTGATAAATCCCGCACCACTGCAGGCTCCGGCTTGGGCCTGAGTATGGCCCGCGAAATTGCCCGAGCTCACGGCGGCGATCTGGTGCTCGATCCCGCAATGGAAGAAACCGTCTCGTTCACCCTCACGCTTCCGGCGGAAGAAAACTGAAATTTACGAATACCGTTAATTAGAAAGGACTCCCATCATGAATAAAGTTAAATCCATCGTCGTGCTTGTTTCGATTCTCTGTTGCTCTACGGCCGTCTTTGCACAGATGCCGGGCGGAGGACCCGGCGGACAGGGCTTTGGCGGCGGTTTCGGCGG
>CAYOBH010000063.1:0-3535 GCA_964402125.1 uncultured Verrucomicrobiota bacterium | reverse complement strand
CAGGGCTTTGGCGGCGGTTTCGGCGGACAGGGCTTCGGAGGAGGCGTCGGAGGGCAGGGCTTTGGCGGTGGGTTCGGTGGACAAGGCTTCGGAGGAGGCTTTGGCGGTGCCCCGTTTGGTCAGGGATCGGAGGAAGTTTCCGGAAATATTCCCCCGGTCACGATCGACGTTGACTCCGTTAAAACCGGACTTCCTACGATCACCATCACCATTCCCGAAAACAAAGAAATTACCAGTAAGAGCACATGGACCACCAATTGCACTCTGAGCATAAAAGATCATGACGGCAAGGTCCTCTTCTCGGATCAGGAACTCGAAGAGAAAGATCGCTTTGTCCAAGTAAAAGGCCGCGGAAACTCCACGTGGAGTTTTGCACAGAAAAAACCGTACACCCTGAAACTTAAGAAAAAAAGCGCACTGCTGGACCTCCCGGAAAATAAACGATGGCATCTGCTGGCGGATTTTTATGATCCATCGCTCATCCGCAATGCTCTGGTTATGCAGCTGGGCAGCCGCTATTCCAATCTGAAGTGGACGCCTCAAGCCCGGCCCGTCAATCTCGTTGTAAACGGTATTTATCGAGGAAGCTATTGGCTCTGCGAAAATATTGAGCTGAAGAACGGTAAGGTCGAAGGCGCCTATATTGTTGAGATCGACAGCAAAGCAGGCAGCGATGAAATCCTGTTTACCTCGAAACGGACCCGACTCCCATTCAACATTAAAGATCCTGACCTCGATGCAACAGCCCCCGAGCGCAAATACGTTCAGCAGCGCGTCGATGAATTTGAAGCGGTTCTTTACGGCGCAGATTTTCTCGACCCGGAAAATGGCTACAAAAAATACGTCGACCTGGAAAGCTTTGCCGATTGGTACGTGATCAACGAAATCGCAAAAAACTATGACTCTAAATTCTTCACCAGCGTCTATTTCAGCCTCACCGAAGAGGGAACCTTTGTGATGGGTCCGCTGTGGGACTACGATCTGGGCTTTGGAAATGAATTTATGAATAACGCCATGATGGCACCCAGCCAAAGCGATCTGTTTTTTGGAGATGCTCCTTGGTATGTACAGATGCTCAAGGACCCCGAATTCGTTGCGCTCGCCAAAAAACGATTCAGCGTCATCTACGCCGCCAAAAAGGACATTCTCGCCTACATCGACGCCACCGCCGAAACGCTCAAAACTTCCGCTGATTATAACCGCCAAGCCTGGGGCTCATCGAATGGGATGATGGGCATGGGCGGCATGATGGGCATGGGCGGCGGCATGATGGGTATGGGCGGAATGATGGGCATGGGCGGCATGTTTCCGGGAGCTCAACCGGCGAGCACCGAAAGCTCGACCTATCAAAGCGAGGTCGATTCGCTCAAAAAATGGGTCTCCGACCGCCTCGACACCCTCAACCGCACCCTCTTGGGAAGCCCCTCCGTTTAACATTCGCCATCCCGCCCAAACAGGATAGAGCAATACAAATAATGGCGAATTGCGGGGCCTGTGCCCTTTTCCCAAGCGCTTTGAGAACCGTTAGGAATCTGAGGAGCGGAAGGGGCAATGGGTGAGATTGGAGCTTATGGAACATTATCGGGAAGCGCCTGCCTTGTTTCCGATCACATCAGCTCGGAGAATAGGTTCGTGCATTGCTGGCGGTGCCATCTTTCGGTGTAGTTGCGCTTGAATGCCAGATTCCCTTGGCCGACTCGGTCCGCGAGTGCTTGTAGGGAAATCAAGCGGTTTAGCAATCCCAGCTTGGCCGCAACCTTCATGCAGGCTTTGTCTGGCGAGCAAATGAGAAAGACATGGGAGGGCAGGGTTGTGGCGAATGCCAGCAAATCCTTTTCGCCATCGTCGAGATCGATGGCGGACGGTTTGCGGCAAACCAGTTCGCAGCGCATGGCATCAGCGACTTCATGCACGACGATTTTTTCCCGGAGCGCACAGGTGTCGACGGGAACATATTCGCGATGGAGTTGCCGGCTTCCCGAAGCGCATTCCCTCGCGCACATGTCTACGGTTTCAATCGAGAAGAAGGCAAACAAGTTCGACCAGCAACGCAAACGGTGCGCCTCGATGATCGCATTCGAATCCATGAGTACCCGGTCGTTCTTGTTCATTCCTTCTTTTCCTATAGCTCGAACGGAGCCTCGATGTGGTGGGCAGAGAAGACCTCTTGAAGGTACTCAAATGTGCATCCAAGCGTTTTGGCCGTCTTGCGTACGCTGACATCGCCGCGCTCGAAAACCTCGCACATCATTTCGGCGAATTTCCTGGAATAGGGCGGCGGTTTAGGTCTGTTGTCGCCATGTGGTGCATGAAGATCTTCCGGATACTCGTCTGCCCTAAGCTTGCCCAGGTTGACCAGTCGCCAAAAGAGGGCGGGGGCGGAAACATGCAGTTCTTCTGCCGTGTTTTCGATCCAACCTTTCAAGTCTGTTCCATTGAACCGATTCCAGCGGTCCGCTATGTCGTCGATGGGGATGATCAGGGCCAAAGCAAACTTATTGGCCAGCTGTTCGGAACGTTTTCCTGTTATGCCCTGATCCTCGGGCGAAAAATGTTCGGGGAGGAACATGTTCCATGTCAGAACGTGGAACAGCTCGTGCGCCAGACTGAAGTTCCGACGTGTTTCCGGGTGGTTGCGGTTGATGAACAACGCGCAGAAATCATCGAGAAAAACGGACGATCCCGATACTTCGTTTGGAGCATCCAGATAGAAGATTTCTATTTGCAGCTTTTCGCATGCCTTTTCTGCGCGGGCGTATCCGGAAGTCTGGTTTAGATCAAGAAAGCCGGCCAGTTTTTCGGCGATGGCCATGGCATCCTCATAGGAGGATCCGGGGGTCAATGCCAGCCGAGGTATGATCGGTACCAGACCTTTTCCGGTAAGGTCGGCAAACCGGCGATAGGAAGTGACAACGCCCTTGGCTTTCGGCTCGCACTCCCTGATGGCTTCCTCGGATTCGGCACGCCACGAAAAATGCTGTCCTTCCGGCAATTGGTAGGGATCTGTAAAATAGTCAACCGGCTTGTTAAGCACTTCCATGAGAATGCCCAGCTCTTCCGGCTTCACCTTTCGGATTCCCTTTTCGATGTTGGAAAAAATCTGTCGATCCTTGAAACCCAGCCGTTCCGAAAGCGCATCCTGCGTAATCTTGGCCGCCTTGCGCGCGGCGGCAATCTGCCTGCCGACAAATGCATTGAAATCCGATGTTGATCCAGCCATGGCAACCCGCTCCTTTCCTCTGAATGAATCCATAAATAATCTTGCGGATTCAAAATTGCAAGACCAAAGGCGGGTGAATATATTGCGAAATTAGAAACGCAAGACAGGAGTCGCGGAAATATGAGACGTAAACAGGGCATGCAAATCGGGGCGCTCACCGGATCGGCCACCCGGGCGAGCGGGTAGAAAACGGGAGCATTTGCCTGAAATTACTAGATTTTTGGACTGATACCTTTCCCTGAACATGACTGGACGAAAAGTTAACCCGAGTTTCTCAAATGGTCATTTGAAAACGCCTTTTTTCGCCCCTTTAAC
>CAYOBH010000062.1:0-13596 GCA_964402125.1 uncultured Verrucomicrobiota bacterium | reverse complement strand
CATGCCCAGAAAATGGAGGCGGTCGGACAACTCGCCGGCGGAATTGCGCACGACTTCAATAATATTCTCCAAGGCATCCTCAGCTTCAGCGAACTGCTGCTGCTGGGAGTGGATGAAAATTCGGAAGAATACGATTACGCCCAGGAAATCCGACTATCTGCCCGCACCGCCGCTCGACTCACGCAACAGCTTCTTGCATTCAGCCGAAAACAGCCGACTGAGCATCTCTTGATAGACCTGAATAATGTAGTTCATGATTCAGCGGCACTCCTTAATGTCCTGATGGGAGAAAACATTAAAGTGGAACTGAACCTGCAGCATAATCTCCCCGAAATCATTGCGGACTACGGTCAACTTTCACAAATCATCATGAATCTGGCCGTAAACGCTCGGGATGCCATGTCCGGAACCGGAAAGCTGACCATTTCCACAAAACAAACCCACGTCAGCGAAAATGAAGCCGATGGTATCCCCGATGCTTCCCCCGGAGAATTTGTCTGCCTCTCCGTGCAGGACACGGGTTGCGGCATGGATCAAGCAACGATCGATCGCATATTTGAGCCCTTTTTCACCACCAAACCGCTGGGACACGGAACCGGCCTCGGCCTCTCCGTCGTCTATGGAATTGTTAAACAAAACAAAGGGTGGATCAATTTGCACAGCGAACTGGGTAACGGCACCTGCATCGAAATCTTTCTACCCCTTTCGAGCCCTAAGGACTCCACTTCCGAAACCGACGAGTCCATGTACGTCACGAAACACCACATCCTCTTCGCCGGAGACGACCCCGAAATATGTCAACTGATCATCGACCTTTTCGACAAACACTCACACTCTATCACTATACTACCCACGACAAACCAAGCCCTCGACTGGCTCGCTCAACCGGAAAATTCCGTTGACCTGTTTATCTCCGACATGGACCTTCCGGACTTGGACGAAAAACATTTTGCAGAGACCCTGCGCACAAATCGTCCAAAGCTTCCCGTTCTATTGTTCACCGGATTCAAAAATTCCTCCCCGCACTGGAAAAATATGGAAGAATATGGGATACATCTTCTAAAAAAACCGTTTACCATTACTTCGCTGCTTAAAATGACCTCCCAACTCCTCAAAGAACATCATCAATAAAGGAATACGCCATGCCGAATATTCTGTTAATAGACGACGACCCGATTATCCAGAAAGCCTTCTCCCGCTATCTGACCTCTTTTGGCTATCACGTTGATCTGGCGGACAACGGGAAAATGGGGCTTGAAATGATTGAAGCCGCCCCCCCCGATCTCGTCATTACCGACATCATGATGCCCGAAATGGACGGCCTCGAGATTCTCATGGCCATTCAAAAGCTGGGGCTCCCGATTCCGGTTATTGCCATCTCCGGCGGCATGCGCGCGCTGCCCATGAATTTTCTCCGCCATGCCAAAGATCTGGGCGCACGCTATGTTTTCGAAAAACCCGTTCCGCTCCAGAACTTGCTTGATGCCGTGAAAGATCTGATCGGCCCAGCGCGGGAGTAAAAGTCACAATAAAGGAAGATCATGAAAAGTACATTGCTCGCCTTCTGCATCGTACTGGTCGCCGGACTAACCTCCTGCACCACCACATCATCATCACCTTCTTCCTCCGCCACAGAACAGCCTCCGGCCTCGGTCGAAAGCCGCTCCGTAAAGCAGACCCTGACGATTACCATCAAACAGCCGCCCGATGAGTACCCGGATCAGGTCGAGTCGTATAAACTTGAGGCTGTTCTGTCCGAACAAAGCCTCGATCCCGAACAGGAACCGATAATTGTGAGTTCTCCCAGCGTAACAACGATGATCGGAGAACCGGCCGTACTGGGCGTAACAGGAAGCGAAACCGAAAAATACGCATCAACCATCAAGCTGCGGGCGGGCGATGGCTACCAAGAATTCGTCGCCGAAGGGTACGGAATCAGACTGCTCATCTCAGCAACCCCCGAAGGGGACAACTTCCGTGTTGAGGGCTCATTTTTCCTCCGAACCAAAGATCGTGAGCAACTCATTCCAATCTCCGGTCTGTTCCCGAACGGTGAACCCACCATCGCTTACGAACGCACAGAACACTTCGGCGCAAACGCCGAGGCAGAACTCAGCAGACCCTCTTTCGAACGCACACACTTCGGCGAAAATATCGAGGGAGACCCCATTGAATCCTCTCTCTTTTAGCAAGTAATGCTCCCTCAGCCGACAGCCCTGATGACATCCGCCGCTGAAAAATCCCAAACGGCAATCCGCAAACTCCAAACTTCAAACCTCACTCCCCACTCCCCAATCCGCACTCTCCAAACCGCAGTCCCCAATCCGCACTCTCCAATCGCACCAGGGCCTTTTTTATCCTTTATTTCATTAATACCCTTTTGATTTCGTCGGTGGACGGAACCTTGCCCATCACTTTCACCGTGCCATCCACAGCCAAGGCGGGGGTCATCATTACACCCATTGCCATGATCCGGTTGATATCGGTCACCTTCTCCAGCTCGTAATCCAACCGAAGTTCTTTGGCTGCGGCCTCTACGGCTTCGGCCAGCTTCTTGCACTTCGGGCACCCTGTGCCCAGGATCTGTATCTTCATGTTTTCCTTGTCCGTGTTTCAGAGTTTGATCTTTGCGTAGAGTCCGGAGAGCTTGGCGCGGTAGGCGTCCACAATCATCGCCTCGTCGTCCTTGAGCGGCTTGACCGGCACCATGTCCATCACCTTGCCGGGCTCGCGCCCGGTGGCCAGCAGGCATTCGGCGGCGCCTTGGATCATCTGCAGGATGGCCCGGTCGGCCTCGGTCGCGCCAAGCCCAAAATCGGCGGCGAGTTCGCGCAGCGTCTGCCACTGGAACCACAGGTAGGTCGGACCCATCGCGGAGAGGATGGCGTAGGCTTCGAGATCCGCCTCGGGCACTTCGGGCGCGGCACCCCACGGCGCGAAAAGGGCCTGAAAACCGTCCTTGGCCTCCGCATCCACGCCGGGGCCGAAGGCGACGGGGTTGAAGCCCTTGCCGATTGCGGAGGGCGCGTTGGGAATCATGCGCACGATGCGCTCCATGCCCAGCGCCGCAGCGATGGCCGCCACCGTGAATTTTGGAGCGAGCGACAGCACCACAGCCCTCGGGGCGAGGTGGGGCTTGATGGCTTCCATCGCTTCCTTCATCGCCGGCGGATGCACCGCCAGGACCACGACTCCGCACCCGGCCGCCTGCACGGTGGTCGCGCGGACGATCTCCGGAAAATCGGCTGCCAGCGCATCGAGCACCTGTGGATTGCAATCCGTCACATCTATGTTTTTGGGCCATTGCCCGGCGGCCATCCAGCCTTCGAGGAGGAACCGCGCTACCCGACCCCCGCCGATGAATCCAATGCTATCGAATGTCTTCATGATTATCTCCCTTGGTTTGGCGTTTCATTTTACAAACACTCCGAAAATCATTCCCGAAAGAGTGGCCATTGCGATCACGAGCGAAACAAAGACGACGGTCTTCTTTGTTCCCAGCACGCTACGGATGACGAGCATGTTCGGCAGGCTCAGCGCCGGGCCGGCCAGCAGCAGCGCGAGCGCGGGACCCTGGCCCATCCCGTTGCCGATCAATCCCTGCACAATCGGCACCTCGGTGAGCGTCGCGAAATACATGAACGCACCGGCGAAGGAGGAAATAAAGTTGGCGCGCAGCGAGTTGCCGCCGACGGCGGTTTCGACCCATTCCGACGGAATCAACCCTTCCTGTCCGACGCGCCCGAGCAGCGCCCCGGCAACCAGTACGCCGATCAGCAGCAGCGGCATGATCTGCTTGGCAAAGCCCCAGGCCGAAGAAAACCAGTCGCCCGCCTCGCCCTTGTCCGTGCTGGTGAACCACGAGAGCCCGATCACCGCCGTCGCAAACGCAACCATCGGCTGTTCCGGGAAAACGAGGGCGAGAACGATGGTGGGCAGCGCGGGCAGCGCCACCTTCCACCATTTGATTTCAAACCACAGCACCAGCATTGCGCCCAGCGCGGCGGCAAAGATGGAAGTGACGATCCATTTGGCGGAGTAGATGGATGCCCAGAGTCCGGTGTCTACATCCGGTTTGCCCCAGTTGGCAAAGACCAGGATGGCGACCATCGAGAAAAAATAGAGACCGTTCTGCCAGAGCGGGCGCTTGACCTCCTCGTCCGGCATGGCCATCTGCGCGGCGGCCTTTTCCTGCTCCTCCTTGCGGAAGATCAGATGCATCAGCAGGCCGATGATCACGCTGAACGCAATGGCGCCGATGGCGCGGGCCAGTCCGAGCTGCACGCCGAGCACGCGGGCGGTCAGCGCAATGGCCAGCACGTTGATCGCCGGGCCGGAATAGAGGAACGCCGTTGCCGGGCCGAGCCCCGCGCCCATGCGATAGATGCCCGCGAAGAGCGGCAGCACCGTGCAGGAGCAGACCGCGAGGATTGTACCGGAAACCGCCGCGACGCTATAAGCCATCCCCTTCTTTGCCTTCGCCCCGAGATATTTCATCACCGAACCCTGGCTCACGAAAACGGAAATCGCCCCGGCGATGAAAAAGGCCGGGATCAGGCAAAGCAATACGTGCTCGCGGGCATACCATTTCACCAGATGGAAGGCCTCCAGTACCGCGTTGTCGAACCGCGCATGGCCGACCGGCAGATAGAAGCATCCGAGAAACACCGCCACGATCACCGCCAGCTTCTTCCACTCGTTCTTCCAATTCATCCATTCATTCTCCGGGTTGTCATTTGGCCAATCCGCCAAGCGTTGGTGAAAAAATTATTTCTTCGTTCCAGCCTTCGAATTGCTTTTCAGCACCTCTTCCACGCAATGCATGAAGTTGAGTACGCATGGAACCTTCAACGTATAGAAAACCTGCTTGCCGCGCTTTTCATCCGCCACGATGCCTGCCTGCTTCAGCACGGACAAATGCTTCGATATGGTCGAAAAATCGGCATCGATCTTGTCCACGAATTCGCACACGCACTTTTCGCCGCCCGCCAGCTGCTCCGCCATCCACAGCCGCGTCGGGTGCGCCAGCGCTTTCAGCACGTTCGCCTTCTCCGCAAACCTAACCTGTTCCTTCTCGGTCAACGCCACCTCCATTGATGCTTGGCAAAATAGCCAAATGTTGCGGATTGTCAATCCGCAAACTTCAAACCTCAAACTTCAAACTTCAAACTTCAAACCTCAAACCGCAAACTTCAAACCTCAATCCCCCCTTGACATCCTCCGTCCAACGGGAAAGGATGCGCGCGTTCAATCGGACGGATCGGCAAGTCCCGTGCAAATCGGGCGCTGTCGCGCAACTGTAATCGGCCCAACGCCGTAAGCCAGAAAACGAGCCGCTGATTGCTTGAGTGATCCCCTTCGCGGCTTGGGGGGACGACTGCCGAATAATCAAGGTATTCTTCCTCTCTGCTGCGCAGGTTATGTGTAATTAAGCGCCCCGCGTCAGGGCAGAAATGTGGAAGATTGATGAAACAACGAATCGCCGCCGTATGGGCGACTGCCGCCGTTGCTGCAACGGTTGCAGCAGCCGGCACCACCAACGAAATTGTCGTTACCGCAACGCGTATTGAAACCCCGCTGGAGCAGACCGGAAGCGCCATCAGCGTTGTCGGAACGGAAGAACTCCGGCAGCGCAACCTTCAAACTACGCAGGAGGCCATGCAGTTTGCCCCCAGCGTCCAGAGCACGCAGTCGGGCTCACCCGGAACCGCCGCCAGCCTCTTTCTCCGCGGCGCCAACGCCGTTCACACGCTGGTGCTCATCGACGGAAAGCGCGTAAACAGCAACACCGACGGCGCGTTCAATCTCTCCGCGTTTCCTTCCTCGGCCATCGATCGAATTGAAATTCTGCGCGGTCCGCAAAGCGCCCTCTACGGCTCCGACGCCATTGGCGGCGTGGTCAACATAATCACCAAAAAGGGGGCCCCTAAAGCCTTCGGCGGACAGACCTCGGTCGAGTTCGGCGAAAAGGGCTTCTACACCGGCAGCCTCAACCTCTTCAGCGGGAATGAGCTGGGCGACCTGAACGTCGGCCTTTCCACCCACGGCCTGAGCGACTACGACATGGCGGAAAACTATGGCGGCACCGAGGACGATCCCTACTCCGGCCTCTCCTTCTACTCCGCGCTGGGTGCCAACTTTCTTTCCGACGGACGGGCCGACCTGCTGGTGCTCTACAACCGCAACCGCAACTCGGTCGACAACTATGCCGCGTGGCCGGGCTGGTGGCAGGTCGACGATCGTGCCCGTATTGCGCGTTCCGAGCAGTGGATCGCTTCGCTTGACCTCTCCAAGCCCATCACCGACCGCTATACCCAAAAGCTGTCGTTCAACGTAAACCACGGCGAAAATGAAGGAGAAAACGACGGCGCCCGCGAATATCTCTACAAAACCCGGAACGTTGGCTTCACCTCCCAAAGCGACATTAAGCTGACCGACTCCGACACCCTCTCCGCCGGATACGAATTTCAGCGCGCCGAAGCCGAAAACGACGGAAACTATGCCGTGCGTTCCCGTAATCAAAACGCGGTATTCCTGAACAACCAGTGGAACCTTAACGACCTGCTCTTCACCACCGTAGGTGCCCGCTACGACGATATCCAGAATCTGGATGGACGCGCCACCTGGCATGGCTCCGTCTCTTGGTTTGCCGCCCCCGGCACCCGCCTCCACAGCAGCGTCGGATCCGGTTTTAAAGCGCCGAACATGAACGACCTCTACTGGCCCGCCACCCCTTGGGCCGGCGGCAACCCCAACCTCGACCCCGAAACCAGCAAGTCCTTCGACCTCGGGATTGAAGAGTCCCTGTTCGAAGAGCGCCTCGTGCTGGATCTCACTTACTTCCAAAGCGACATTGAGGAGATGATTGTCTGGGCCGCCAACGGCGTCGGATTCTGGACGCCGACCAACCTCGATAAAGCCGACATCAGCGGCGTTGAAACCACGCTCACCTTTCAGCCGACCGACTCCCTCTCCGCACGGCTGAGCTACACCTACACCGATGCCGAAGATGCCGCCACTGGCAACGCATTGGCGCGCCGTGCAAAAAACAGCGGCAGCGCGGGCATCTCTTGGCAATGCACCCGATCCGCCAGCCTCTACGCCGATTATCTCTACACCGGCAACCGCTTTGAGGACGCCGCCAACACGCAGAAGCTCAACGACTTCGGAACCATCAACGTCGGGGCACGCATCAGCCTCAGCGATTCTGCCCACCTGCTGCTGAACGTCAAAAACCTGACCGACAAATATTACGAAACCGCCGCCGGCTTCGGCTCCATTGGCCGAATCGCCTCGATCGGCATGGAAATTAACTTTTAAGCGAACGAATGACCGCTAAGACACAAAGCATATCTCTTTGCTTCTTAGCGCCTTAGCGGTCTATAAAACCCAAATTTCGGTATTTCATAACGGGGAGATAGCGATGCACGAACTGATGAACAAAGGCGGCCCGATCATGTGGCCCCTGCTGGCCTGCTCTATCACGGCGCTGGCGGTTATTCTTGAGCGGCTGATCTTCTGGATCACCCTCTCCGTCCGCAAGGACCAGCCCCGCATTAACCAAATCTTTACTCTCACCGAAGCGGGCGATTTTGATGCAGCCATCCGCGAGGGCGAAGGCTCCCGTTGTCTCGTCTGCCGCATCCTCACCGCCGGACTGGCGCATCGCAACTATGGCCTCGTCCAGTCGCTCGAAGCCGCCGCCATGCAGGAAATCGAAAAGATGAAGCGCTACCTCTCCGTCCTCGACACCATCATCACCCTCGCTCCGCTGCTCGGCATTCTCGGCACCGTCACCGGCATTATCGGCTCCTTCGACCTTCTCGGTTCGGCGGGTATTGAAAATCCCAACGCCGTGACGGGCGGCATTGCTCAGGCCCTAATCACCACCGCCGCCGGCCTCACCATCGCCATCGTCGCTTTGCTCCCTTACAACACCCTCACCCGAAAGGTCGAAAAAGTGACGCGCTACCTCGAACAACTCATGACCTGCTACGAGGTCACCGTCCAAAAAGGCGTTGAGCGCAGAAACTTGAAACCTGAAACTGGAAACTTGAAACCTGAAATTTGAAACGGGAAAATCAAAGTCATTACGCAATACGCATTACGCAATACGCAATACGCATTAATAACATGAAACTGAACTGCGGATACGAAACCAAGAAGGCGCGGGTGGAAATGCTTCCTCTCATCGATGTGGTGTTCCTTCTGCTCGTCTTTTTTATCTATGCCATGCTCTCCATGGTCACGCACCACGGGCTCAAGGTCGACCTCCCGGCCGCCGGCAGCGCCGTCGTTAACACCGACGATCACATCACCATCACCATCGACTCCGAAAACCGCTTCTTCCTCAACGGCGACCTCACGGCCTTCGATGAACTGACCGAAAAGGTGCTCGCGCTCTCTGCGGAGCAAACCAAACCCGTCTTCATCGACGGCGACCGCTCCGCCGATCTTGGCCGTGCGCTGGAACTACTGGATCTCCTCCGCTCCGCTGGAATCAAGGAAATCTCCTTCTCATGCGAAACCTTAAATCCATAGTTTTTCAGCCCATACTGCTCAGTCTGCTGCTCTCTGTCGGCGTCCACGCCGTGGTGCTGCATCGAAAGGACAATCCCGAAGCCGCGCAGCCGCTCATCAAAAAAAGCCGCACCGTTGTACAGCTCTCGCTGCAGCAGCCCGAACCACCGCCGGAACCTCGACCTGAACCCGCTCCGCCGGTCATAAATCCACCTCCCGAGCCGGAACCCGAGATACCGCTTCCCGAACCCGAGACCCAACAACCGGAGCGGGAAATTGCAGAGTTGGAGCCCGCCGCCAAACCGCCCGAATCTACTCCGCTCCCCCTTTCCCCCATCGTCCCATCCCTTCCCCCGGAGGAACCGACTCCTGCTCTTCCGCCGGAAATTGAAGCATCCGCCGAAAACGCCATCGCTGCGCCGAAAAAAACGGGAAACATAACCGCAGCCCGACTGTTGGGAGAATTTAAGCCGGAATATCCCTCCTTCTCTAAACGAAAAAACGAAGAGGGCCGCGTTGCCCTCCTGCTTCAGATTCTGGCCGACGGCTCGGTCGGAACTGTTGAAATTCTCTCCTCTAGTGGAAGCAGCCGCTTGGATAAAGCCGCGCAGAACGCCGCAAAAAAATGCCCTTACGCGCCCGCCCGCGATGAAAACGACCGCCCTATTGAATCCACCGTAAACCTCAGCTATATCTTTAGGCTCAATAATGAATAACCGCTTTCCCATTCTCCATCTCATACTCCTCAGCACGTTGCTCTTCGGCTGCGGGCGGGCGGATCGCTCTGCCGAACCGAATCAGGCCGTGCGGCGAATTGTGACGCTGTCTCCCGCCGCCACCGAAACCCTTTTTGATCTGGAACTGGGCGACCGCCTTGTCGGTATTTCAAAATTCAGCGATGTCAACCGCGAGCTCAATCTCCCCATCGTCGGCGATTTTATCAACCTCAATTATGAGGCGCTCTACACACTCGCTCCCGATTTGGTCATCCTCGAAAACGGCTCCGACGATCAGCGAACCCGCCTCCATCAGCTCCATATTTCAACCGTTGAAGTCGCCAGCCTTACGCTCAACGATGTCATGGAATCGATCCATACAATCGGCCAAGGCTGCGGCGCTGAAGAAACCGCCACGGCGCTCGCGCACACCTTTCAGCAGCAGATCGATGCCGCGCGCAACGGAGCGCCCGCCCGCCGACCGCGCACCCTCATTACCTTCAGCGACTTCAGCTCCGGCGGCGACGTCGAGCAGGTGTATGCCTTCGGCGCCAACTGCATCCACGCCGAGCTGCTCGAAATTGCGGGCGGCGAAAACGTCGTCACCGACCCGCGCCCCTCCATAACCCTCTCCCGCGAAGCGCTCATCCGCCTCAATCCCGACCTGATTATTGAGCTGACGGGCGGCGGCCCCGGCAATAACTGGAGCGATCTCCCTCTCATCAACGCCGTTCGCAACCAGAACATTCACGTGCTCGACGGCACCTACACCTGCATCCCCTCGCCCGGCTGCCTCATGCAGACCCTCAACGACTTTTCAGATATTATTAGGCAGAATGATTTTGTGGCAGAATAATTTATGGGCATAGAAATTAAATATCCTGTTAGGGCTTTATCCGATACTGCTTTTAAGCAGCTGGATTACCGCGTTATGTCGCGTGCCTTCAGCATCCATAACGAGATGGGAACCCTTTGGGACGAAATCGACTACAAAGGGGCCCTTCTGTTTTTCTTGGGAATTTCTCCGGATGACCCTCTAAAACGTTTCGTTGCAATCTCCCCAGAATCCCTTATTCACGTTTCTGGGCTCACCCGGAACAAACCATCCTGTTGCAAGAACTTGCAAAAATATCTAAATGCTTCCAGCGCTCAATATCTGGACTGGATCAACTTTGACCAGAATCAGATTGAAATCTATACCCTGAACAAAATTATTCTGCCCTAAAATCATTCTGCCTAATCCCATGAACCAAGCCATCATCCAGATTGAAATCTATACCCTGAACAAAATTATTCTGCCCTAAAATCATTCTGCCTAATCCCATGAACCAAGCCATCATCCAAATTGAAAACCTGAGCCTCTCGCTGGCCGGGAACGATATTCTCAGCGCGGTTTCATTCGCTGTAAACGCCGGCGAATACTGCTCCGTCATCGGCCCCAACGGCGCGGGAAAAACCACGCTGATCAAGTGTATTGCGGGTATTCACCAAAAATGGAACGGCGCTGTTCGGATCAACGGAAAGCCGGCGAACGACTATAAATCGCGCGAGCTGGCCACCCTTCAAAGCTATGTGCCGCAGGCGGAGGGTCATACGTTCCCGCTGAGCGTTGAAGAATTTGTCGCCATGGGGCGCTATCCCTATCAATCCGCCTTTTCACCGCTCTCTGCCGCCGACCACCGCGCTATCGATGCTGCGCTGGAGCAGGCCGGACTTACACCCCTGCGGGCGCGCAACATGGATACGCTCAGCGGCGGCGAACGACAAATGGCCTTCCTTGCCGCCGCGCTGGCGCAGGAAACGCAAATTTTGCTGCTCGACGAACCCTCCACCTTTCTTGACTACCGACACCAAGCGAATGTCGCTGCGCTCCTTAACCGCGCCTGCCGCGAACAGGGTAAAACGGTCGTTGCGGTTCATCACGACATTAATACCGCGCTCTCCGCCAGCCACCGACTTCTCGCGCTCAAAAACGGAGCGACTGCCTTTATCGGAACGCCGGAAGAGATTGTTCAGGGTCAAACGCTGGAAACCATTTATGAAACCGCCTTCGTTCGTTCTCCCTCCCCCGAACGCCCCCTCCCCCTCATTACAGCCGGAGGTGCGCTATGAAAAAACCGCTCTGCGTCCTTCTCATTCTGCTCCTCCTCGCCGTCGCTTCGCTCCTCCTTCTTCCGATGGCCGGGATGAAGTTTATTCCGCTGTGGAGTGAGGGAAAAGAGCTCGATATTCTCCTTCTTTTCCGCCTCCCGCGCGTCCTCTGCGCGTTTATTGCCGGAGCCATGCTCTCGCTCAGCGGGCTCGCATTCCAGACGCTCTTTCGGAATGCGCTGGCCACGCCGTTCACGCTGGGCGTCTCCAGCGGGGCCACGCTTGGGATCGCCCTCTTTATCCGCCTTGGTCTCGTGTTTTCGCTGCCGGGTTTCTCTGGTCTGTCCATCGCCGCTTTCTGCGGCGCGTTGCTCGCCGTTGGACTCGTTTACGGACTTACACACTTCAAGGGCTGCTTTTCCATCACCACGCTGCTGCTCGCCGGCATTGCGGTTAACTTTTTCTTTTCCAGCCTCGTTCTGCTGATTCAGGACTTCAGCGACCCCGCCGAATCGTTCCGGATGGTGAAATGGATGATGGGCTCGCTCGCAAGTGCGGACTATCCCCGCCTCCTCAACCTGCTCCCGTTCCTCGCCGTTGGCGGAACAGTGATGCTTCTGCTTCATCGGGAAATGAATCTGCTGATGGTCGGCGAGGATCTTGCGCTCACGCGCGGCGTTCCCACCGGGCGCATCAAAAAACTGCTCTTTTTCTCCACCTCGCTCATGGTGGCCGGCGTGGTGGCCAACTTTGGCCCCATCGGATTTGTCGGAATGATGTCGCCGCATATCTGCCGCCTGCTGATCGGCGCGGATCATCGCTGGCTTACGCCGGCCGCGCTCCTCTTCGGCGGCGCATTTTTAGCGGTCTGCGACACCTTCGCCCACAGCCTGCCCTCCGGAGCGGAAATCCCCGTCGGCATTATCACCGCCCTGCTCGGCGGCCCCTTCTTCATCTGGCTGCTCCTCAGCCGGCGTTAACCCGTCCGTTTTTGGAAATATCTTCCAAGGGTTTGGCTTGCTGAATGCCCATTCGGCTCGTATCGTCTCAAACTGTCTTTTTGATGCTTCCGTTGAAACGCGTCTATGTTCGCAAACTGCTGGAGCAGAGTTAATTTCCGGATATCCATGAGTGTGAATCAGATCAAATCCAAGGAGAGAGTTGCCAATCACGGAGAGGTATTTACTCCGACGTGGATGGTTGAGGCGATGCTCGACCTGGTAAAGGACGAGACGGAGCGGATTGATTCCCGCTTCCTGGAACCGGCCTGCGGGAGCGGCAACTTTCTCGTAAAAATAGTGCAGCGCAAGCTGGCCGCCGTGGAACTCAAGTATGGGGAATCCGATTTTGAACGGCGGCACTTTGCCCTTCTGGCGCTGATGTGCACGTACGGAATCGAGCTCCTGCCCGACAATATCGCCGAGTGTCGGGCCAATATGTTGGAGATTCTCGCCGACTATCTGAAGCTGGATGAGGCGGACGAGCTTTATCAGGCGGCATTTTACGTGCTGTCACAGAATCTTGTTCATGGAGATGCACTCAAAATGCGCACCCACGACGACAAGGCGATCACTTTTGCCGAGTGGGGTTATTTGGGCAAAGGCAAGTTCCAGCGGCGCGATTTTCGTCTCGACACATTGACCCTTTCTTCGACCTTCAGTGCAGAGGATTCGCTTTTCGCGAGTTTAGGGAAGCACGAGATCTTCACCCCATCCAAGACCTATCCGCCGATGACCATAAACGAGTTGGCCGGATTAATGGGAGAACGCCGATGACAAAAAAAGAAGCCATTCAGTTTTTTGAACAGCGCACGATCCGCTCGCTCTGGGATGATGAGGCGGAAACGTGGTATTTCTCCATTGTGGATGTCGTCGCGGCCTTAACCGACAGCCCCAACCCGCAGGTCTATTGGCGTGTGCTGAAAAAACGGCTGAAAGAAGAGGGAAACCAAACCGTTACAAATTGTAACGGTTTCAAAATGAAGGCGGCTGACGGCAAGATGCGCAAAACGGATTGCGCGACGACCGAACAGCTTTTCCGCCTGATTCAATCCATAACCGGGAAGAAAGTCGTCTCCCCGCTAAATGCCAAAGATGGAATCCGAGAATTGGCCGGTATTTGAAAGGGAAAAGAAATGAGTGCATCATTGAATTTCGATTCGTTAGTTTCGCTCTGCGGGCAAACGCATGAGGCGATGCAGGCGCAGGCCGCCCGTTCCGTCAATATCGGGCTGGTTGTCCGGAACTGGCTCTTTGGGTGGTACATCGTC
>CAYOBH010000061.1:0-14333 GCA_964402125.1 uncultured Verrucomicrobiota bacterium | reverse complement strand
AAGCCTTCCTTGCCCTGAGCACCCTTCACCGCAATGGTCGATGGAACAAACTCTTCCCGGCGTCCCTTGCCCTACGGAACTGACTTGCGCCCCTGCGCTTACCTGATGGAAGTTCTTTCTTGATTGGGGTTTTAGCGGTTGTTATAACCACAAGCCTTTTACACGGTCACTATTAATCAGGGAGGAACGATGTCTGTCAGTTACAAGTCACTTGGGTTTGTGAACACCAAAGAAATGTTCAAGAAGGCGATGGGGGGTAAGTATGCCGTGCCTGCGTATAATTTTAACAACATGGAACAGTTGCAGGCGATCATCGACGGCTGTGGTCAGTCGAAGTCGCCCGTGATCCTTCAGGTCTCCAAAGGCGCGCGCCAGTATGCCAACGAAGTGCTTTTGCGCTACATGGGCCAGGGAGCGGTCGAGATGGGAAAATCGAAGGGATACAACATACCCGTCGCACTGCATCTCGACCATGGCGATTCGTTTGAGACGTGCAAGGCGTGCATCGACAGCGGTTTTTCGTCGGTCATGATCGACGGCTCCCATTTTCCGTTCGAAGAAAACATCGCGCTCACGAAGAAAGTCGTGGAATATGCGCATGCGCGTGACGTCACGGTGGAAGGCGAGCTCGGCGTTTTGTCGGGCGTGGAAGACGAAGTCTCTTCTGAGCACTCGCACTACACGCAACCTGCCGAAGTGGTCGAATTCGTGAAGAAGACGGGCGTTGATTCGCTCGCCATTTCGATCGGCACGTCGCACGGCGCGTTCAAGTTCAAGCCCGAGCAATGCACGAAGAATGCCGACGGCGTGTTGGTTCCGCCGGAGCTTCGTTTCGACATCCTCGAAGCGATCGAAAGAGAGATCCCCGGTTTCCCCATCGTGTTGCACGGCGCAAGCTCGGTGTTGCCCGAGTACGTCAAAATCATCCAGCAATACGGCGGGAAGCTCGACGCTGCGGTGGGCATCCCCGCAGAACAGCTGCGCCGCGCCGCGAAATCGGCGGTCTGCAAGATCAATATCGATTCCGACGGACGCTTGGTCTTCACCGCGATGATCCGCAAGGTCCTCGCCGAGAAGCCGGCCGAGTTTGATCCGCGCAAGTATGTCGGTCCCGCGCGCGATGAACTGGCGAAGATGATCATCGACAAGAACACGAACGTACTCGGTTCGGCCGGTCAGGCATAACCGATCGCGTTGGATATGCATTCCGAACGAAGAAGAGGGAGGCCGTAACAAGCCTCTCTTTTTTTTGACCGCGAAAAGGTTCTTTCAAAAATCGAGGCGCGGGGGGGAAACGATAAGGTTGGGTGGAACCAAAGATTCAAAGGAATTACCTTCGCGGAAGCGGGGTCAGAGTACCAAGCTCAGTGCAAGTGATTTTTTTAGAAAAGTTTCGGGCATGGGAGGGCGCAGGGGTCTCTATTTCAACGAATGAATGAAAAGCAGCGAATGGACATTATTTCATTTTTTCGGGTGAGAACCGCAGATGAACGCCGATGGGCACGAATATCCTTGAAGGTACTATTTCCTCCGCGCCTCCGCGTGATAAGATATTGAAATTAACCACAAAGAACGTAAGG
Source organism: uncultured Verrucomicrobiota bacterium (assembly GCA_964402125.1). Lineage (GTDB taxonomy): Bacteria > Verrucomicrobiota > Kiritimatiellia > Kiritimatiellales > Pontiellaceae > Pontiella. The sequence continues at coordinate 12,753 of CAYOBH010000061.1, read as the reverse complement.
AACACGAATAAGAAAGAACCGAAAATGAACACTAATATTTTGTAGATAATGTTCTCTGCATGCTTGGCGGCTTGGCGGGAGACCTAAAACAAAAATCCGTGTTGATCGGCGTCCATCCGTGGTTTCAAATCTCCGCGTGAGATGCATGGTAAGATTAGGGGGACTGCAAACTCTCGCACTCTGCGGTTTTCAAGCCGGGGTCTTCGGTCTATATTCGTCCCCATTACGCAAAAAACGCAGTGCTTAGGCCTGCACAGATTTTATTGAGGAGAGCAAGAATGATTACTGCCATCAGCCCGATCGACGGACGTTACGCCTCTAAGGTTGCCGAATTGACCGAATGTTTTTCCGAATATGCCCTTGTGCGTAATCGCGTGCGTGTGGAGGTGCTTTGGCTTGAAGCGCTCTGTGCGGAACCGGGTATTCCTGAATGCCGTGCGCTGAGCGCGGAAGAGCATAACCTGCTCACTGGAATTATTGACGACTTTACGCCGGAGGAAGCCGAAACAGTCAAAGAGATTGAGCGGACGACCAACCACGATGTTAAGGCGGTGGAATATTATCTGAAGAAGAAGATTGTCGGCTCCTCACTGGAAGAGCTCTCCGAGTTTCTGCACTTTGCCTGCACCTCAGAAGATATCAATAATCTCTCCCATGCGCTGATGCTCAAAGATGGTCTCGCTGCGCTGTTGCCGCATCAACAGGAAATCGTCGATCAGCTGAAAGCCTTCGCGCAAAAGTGGAAGGCCGTCCCTATGCTGGCGCGTACGCACGGTCAGACGGCATCGCCCACCACCATTGGTAAGGAACTGGCGGTATTCGCCGATCGTCTTGCATTTCAGATGCAGAAGGAAAAAGCGGTTGAGATTCTCGGAAAGCTCAACGGTGCTGTCGGTAACTTTAATGCGCACCTCTCGGCCTATCCGTCCGTCGACTGGCCGGCGCTGGCCAAGGGAGTTATTGAAGGTAAACTGGGCCTGAAGCAGAATCTTTTCACCACGCAAATAGAGCCTCACGATTACATGGCCGAACTGTTCGATGCCATCAGCCGTTTTAATACGATCCTGATCGATATGGATCGCGACATCTGGACTTACATTTCCATGGCGTACTTTGGACAGAAGACGATTAAAGGCGAAGTCGGCTCCTCCACGATGCCGCACAAAGTGAATCCTATCGATTTTGAGAATTCCGAGGGCAATCTGGGATTGGCGAATGCCGTTTTTGGGCATCTTTCTGAAAAATTGCCGATTTCCCGGCTTCAGCGCGACCTTACCGATTCGACGGTGCTGCGCAATATGGGTGTTGGTTTTGGTTACAGCATGATTGCTTATCTCTCCACGCTCAAGGGGTTCGGCAAGCTCAGACTCCGCGAAGAGGTGCTTGCGAGCGATCTGGACAACGCGTGGGAAGTACTGGCTGAGCCGATTCAGACCGTTATGCGTAAAGCCGGAATCGAGAAACCCTACGAAAAACTCAAGGAGCTCACTCGCGGTCAGGATCGAATCACCAAAGAAACCATTCGGCAGTTTGTTGAAGGACTCGACCTGCCGGACGACGACAAACAGCGTCTGCTCGAAATGTCACCCGCCTCCTACATCGGCATGGCCGATAAAATTGTCGATAATTTGGCTTAGGTGGTTTGCCTCCAGATTCAAAAGGTGAAAGGCGGCCAGGGGGTGGCCGCCTTTCGTTTTTGGGGTTTGGTAGGGAGATTGTTTATCCTTGTTGCGTAATGTCTCGTCCGTAGCGTTCGCTGGTAATCCATATGAGATCATCCGCAGAGGGAAGTCCGTGATAGACGCACTTAAAATCTTCTATGATTTGCCGAAAATCAGCGGCATACAGATCGATCTTGTCGAGGACATTCCCCTTTATCCGGCGAAAGGCCTCGGCCTGAGTTCTGTTTTCTAATCCTGTAATCGGTGGCATCATTTTCGTAACCTCTGCCACCCTATTAAGCTTTTTTCGTGCCAATATTTGAATTTTTTGGAGTGGTCGCACTGAGAGTTTGTTGTTGGCTTATTTAAGAATGGGATTGATGTGGATTTCGTTTTGTGCGAAATATCTACTCAATTATGAGTTCTTACTTTGTGGAAAATAGTGGGCATTATCAGCTGGATAAGGGTGCAGCATTTTGTGGTGCCCTTTCGGGGCGGTCATTGTCTGGAGATATGTTGTTTACGGAGTTTATCTCTGAACTTGATGACCTCCTTCGCTGTGAAAACCCGACGGTCACGACTGGAGCTTTAAGCAATGCTCATGGTGATTGGTATGAATGGCTGTTGGCTTTAGCGGGGTGGAATTATCATTTGGAAAATCAAACAAGGTTCGTCCCGTTATTGTTGCCTAATGTTTCTCAGTTTGATGTGTCAGCGCTGTATGTGAGTGACTTGAAGGAGTTTATTGATGATTTGAGGAGGAAAGTAGAATTGGCTTCTTCGGTTAATTTTACCACATCAAATCCAGATTTTGTGTTGATTGATACGGCAGAAATTGGTCTGCCGTCAGTACATTGTGGGCAGCTTTTCGAGATAACGCCAGAGTCGCTTGGTGTGCTTAATAGCGCGTATCGAGATCTTATTGGGAAGTGTGATTTCGGGGCTATTGGTGGTTATATCTCTGTCAAAACCTCGTTGCGTCCAGATCGTCGTTTGCAATTGGCGCATGAGGGCAGTTTGATGAAGGCTTTGTATGTCCATATGCAGACGCGTCAGTGGATTTTCAATCCTCCGGGGTTGAAATACTATGCTGTTTCCACTGAGGTGGGCCCTGCGGATGAGAAGGCCCTTAAGACGGTTGCAACACATTCTATTACGTCTGTCCATTCTGCCCCGGAGGCTGCTGTGGATGGGGTCTTTAAAGTGAATAGCTTAGCTGAGGCTTCGGCGTTTTTTGGCCAGATTCTTTGATGGCGGGGAGTTGTTGCTTTATGGCGAGTCCAAGAACTCGTCCCAATGGAGGGGGAACTGCGTTTCCGATTTGTTTTCCTCCGCTAACGAGAGTCACTTTTTCGGTGTTTTTGCATCTGAAAATCCAGTCAAGGGGGAATCCTTGAAGTGTTGCCATTTCGATTAGGTCAAGACCTCTGTTTTGGGTCGGGTGAATATATTTTCCTTTGGAAGGGTTGTATGCGGCTGTCCTGATTGTTGCCGATGGCTCATCCAGTCTTGGTCTTCCGAAGGTGTCTTGGCCTTGGTGTTTTCCGTTGTTCCAGCAGTTGGGTCTCATGTGCATAGGAAGGACTTTGAAGTTTTCGCCAGGGCCGATGTGTTCCATTCGATTGATTACCACTTCGCTGTTTTTCATGACGGCATAATCGGGTCTTTCTGTATAATTTTCAGGCAGCTCGTCAAAGGCTTGGCCGATTGATTTCCACTCCTCCGGGAAAAAACGAGGAATATGATCCAATGAATAAATGAATTTCTTCCATTCCCTTAATCCTTTTGAGTGGGTTGGGAGTGGAAAAGCTGGCGACTCCTTCCCTTGAATTCCAATCAAAATAAAGCGGGATCTGGTTTGGGGTAAGCCATAATCAGCAGCATTTAATACAAGGTGAGACAGTTCATATCCCAGCCCTTCAAAATTCATATACATATAATTGATAACATCGGAGTGCTTGCTTTGCGTAATTCCGGTAACATTCTCAAATATGAAGGCTCGAGGGAGGGTTCCTTTTACTATTCTGACAAATTCAAGGAAGAGATCACCATTTCTGGGGTCATGTTGTCCTTGTTTTTTCCCGATGTTGCTGAAGGGTTGGCACGGCGCTCCCCCTGTAACCAGTGCGGCTTCGCCTTTTTTTAATTTGGAGAGTTTTAACAGCTCGTCAACTTCTATTTTGCGGATGTCGCCGGGAAGCCGATTTGTTCCATCTTCGAACAGATGCCAAGTTGGTCGATTGAACCTGATGGTTTCTCTGCAGTCATTGTCTATTTCAACACAGGCAGTTGTTTCGAATCCTGCCTGTTCTAGTCCTATATCCAAACCGCCCGCCCCGCTGAATAGGCTGATAACCTTATTGTTTGAGAATTTTTCTGGTGAGGTATCTCGTACGTCAATATAGCGAATGCCTGTAGCAGAGGTATAGATGTCTGGCTCGGCAGTTTCATCAAATAATGTTTGTTGTATTGCCAATAACGCTTCATTGATGCTTAGGTCGCTTTCATTGATTGGGAACATGCCTTGCTCGTGAAGTTTTATGACGCTTAAGCACTGCACAAAAAAGGTCGCGCTAAAGCTTCCCCGGCTTAATTTGTTGTCAATTGCAGCTTTGGTTTCGTTTATGCCGAGAGATTGAAGCTGGTCTGCAAGTTGCTCTCTGGAAATGTTGAGTTTGGCTAACTCGCTCTTGAGATAGTTTTTTGTTTCAAATTTCCAATCGATTTTGGGGTTCCGGCTCATCGTGTAGCTCCTAATGGTGAATAATGCCTAAAATTATCATATGTGATAACTTGGTCAAGGATTCATTGCTCGGAAGGTCGAGAACAAGTGGATGTCTTGATTATTATCGTTCAGGCGGTACTAAACCAAATTTTTCGTAGGCGCGCGGGGTCGCGATGCGGCCCTGGGAGGTGCGCTGTAGATAGCCTTCCTGAATCAGATAAGGCTCGTATACTTCCTCAATGGTGTCTGCTTCTTCGCCGACAGAGACGGCGAGCGAATTGATGCCGACGGGGCCGCCACTGAACTTTTCAATAATTCCTGTGAGGATACGTTTATCCATTTCCTCCAGACCGTCGCTGTCGATATCGAGCAGGCTGAGCGCTTTGTCGGCGAGTTTTTGGGTAATTCGGTTGTCGGCCATCACCTGAGCATAATCGCGCGCCCGCCGGAGCAGATTGTTGGCAATACGCGGAGTTCCTCGAGAGCGCGATGCAATTTCAAATGCGCCCGCATCATCAATCTCAACATTAAGAATGTGGGCGGAGCGCTTTACGATTTTGGAGAGTGTCGGCGCATCATAATAGTCGAGGCGGTTGACGAGCCCAAAGCGCGAGCGCATCGGAGCTGAGAGCATTCCGCTGCGGGTGGTGGCTCCAATGAGCGTGAAGGGTTGTATGTTCAACCGCACGGAGCGGGCGTTGGGGCCTTGGTCGATCATAATATCAATCACAAAATCTTCCATGGCGGAGTAGAGATATTCCTCCACAGAACGCTGCATCCGGTGAATTTCGTCGATAAACAACACATCGCCGCGCTCCAAGCTGGTCAACAGTCCGGCGAGGTCGGCGGGTTTATCAATTACCGGGCCGGAGGTGCACCGTATGTTGACGTCCATTGCATCGGCCAGAATGTAGGAAAGCGTAGTTTTTCCGAGGCCGGGCGGGCCGGAGAGCAGTACATGGTCCAGCACATCGCCGCGTTGGCGCGCCGCCGTAACAAAAAGCTCCAGCCGTTCGCAAATCTTCTCCTGTCCCGTAAAATCCTCAAAGCGAGAGGGACGCAGCTTTTGCTCAAATTCCTTATCCGGTGTGATAATTTCATTGTTCATACGGCTGAACATGTAGCCACAGATTCGCACCGAATGTCACGGACATTCCTCCTCTCGCCTGTTTTTGCAGCTGCTTTAATGTACGGCGGAAACCCTTCAGGTTGCGCTGAAAAAGTCGATAAAAAGATAGCGTATGGTGATTGACGGTCCATAGGGGGTTGGGTAGTGTTCGCACTCATTTTAAACAGAAACAGCTGTTTCTAAACCTAAAAAGAAAGGTGCAAATCATGGCAATCAAAGTTGGTATTAACGGTTTCGGCCGTATTGGACGTATGGTATTCCGCGCTTCTGTTGGACGCGACGACATCGAAGTAGTGGGCATCAACGACCTGTTGGACGTCGATTATCTGGCATACATGCTCAAGTTCGATTCCGTCCATGGCCGTTTCAATGGGTCCGTGGAAGTCAAGAATGGCGCACTGGTCGTCAACGGCAAGAGCATCCGCATCACCGCCGAGCGCGATCCGGCCAACCTGAAGTGGAATGAAGTCGGCGCCGAAGTTGTTGTCGAATCCACCGGATTCTTCCTGACCGACGAAACGGCCCGCAAGCACATTGCTGCCGGTGCCAAGAAGGTCGTTCTTTCCGCTCCTTCGAAGGATGCTACTCCGATGTTTGTATGCGGTGTTAACACCGACTCTTACGCTGGACAGGACATCGTTTCCAACGCTTCCTGCACCACCAACTGTCTGGCTCCGATTGCCAAGGTGCTGAACGACAAGTTCGGTATCGAAAAGGGTCTGATGACCACCGTTCACGCCGCAACCGCCACCCAGAAGACCGTTGACGGTCCTTCCATGAAAGATTGGCGCGGCGGTCGCGGTATCCTGGAAAACATCATCCCGTCTTCCACCGGTGCTGCAAAGGCGGTTGGTAAAGTGATTCCGGAACTCAACGGCAAGCTCACTGGCATGGCCTTCCGCGTTCCGACGTCCGATGTTTCCGTGGTGGACCTGACGGTCTGCCTGAAGACCGCAACCACCTACGAAGCCATCTGCGCCGCCATGAAGGAAGCCTCCGAAGGCGAGCTCAAGGGCATCCTCGGCTACACCGAAGAACAAGTCGTTTCCACCGACTTCCGCGACGAAACATGCACCTCCATCTTCGATGCCAAGGCGGGCATCCAGCTGGACGGCACCTTCGTCAAGGTGGTCTCTTGGTACGACAACGAATGGGGCTACTCCTGCAAGGTCCTCGACCTCGTTAAGGTGATCGCCGGCTAACGCCCGCTCCATCTGAGTTAAGAAAAGCGCCTCATTCCGGGGCGCTTTTTGTTTATATACATTTCCGTTCAAACCCCCTGTTCTATGTTGAATGGGATTTGTTGAACAAACAGTGAGTTTGTTCTTTTATTTCTCGTCGAATAAGTATACCGTGGACTTCGTTAATTGGAGATGAGCATAATGAGGTTGTTGCTATGAGTGTTTACGATGCGCTTAAACGGGTTTTCGGGTTTGATGATTTTCGTCCGAATCAGCGGGGCATTGTCGAGGCGCTGCTGGGCGGACGCGATGTTTTTGCGGTGATGCCTACCGGTGGCGGCAAGTCGCTATGTTATCAGCTTCCCGCCCATATGCTCGATGGTCTTTGTGTGGTGGTCAGCCCGCTCATTTCGTTGATGAAGGATCAGGTTGATGCGGCCAAGGCCACCGGACTTTCCGCCGAATTTCTCAATAGTTCGCAGGGTGCTGTCGAGCGGCAGCGCGTTCAGGGGCTGCTTGAAAATCGTCAGATTGATCTGCTCTACGTTTCGCCCGAGCGCTTTGCCATGCCGGGTTTTATTGCCCTGCTCAAGTCGTTGAAGATGGCCTTTGTGGCGATCGACGAGGCGCACTGCATCTCCGAATGGGGGCACGACTTTCGACCCGATTATCTCGCGCTCTCGCAGATTTCCGCCCACTTTCCAAAAGTCGCTATTGCCGCCTTTACAGCGACGGCTACCGAGCGGGTGCAGCGCGATATTGTCGAAAAATTGGGTTTGCGCAGTCCCCACATGGTGCGTGCCTCGTTCGATCGTCCGAATCTATTCTATCAGGTTGTGCTCAAGGAAAACCTCAACCGCCAACTGCTGCGTTTTCTGCGCGATCATCCAAACGACTCCGGCATTATTTACCGCACCACGCGCAAGAGTGTTGAGGCCACCGCCGAATTTCTCCAAGAGCAGGGAATTCGGGCGCTTCCATATCACGCCGGTCTTTCCGATGCCGAGCGCAAGCTTCATCAGGAGCAGTTTAATCGCGATGAGGTTAACGTCGTGGTCGCCACCATTGCTTTCGGTATGGGGATCGATAAGTCCAATGTTCGCTTCGTGCTTCACGGTGATCTGCCCAAGAATGTTGAGGGCTATTATCAGGAGACCGGACGTGCAGGCCGCGATGGCGAACCAGCGCATTGCGGACTCTATTTTTCCCAGGGCGATGCTGTAAAAATTCGCTATTTCATTGATCAGATTGAGGAACCGCATGAGCAGAAGATTGCCCTTGAACAACTCAATCATATGGTCCGGCTGGCGCAGTCCAACGTCTGTCGGCGCAAAAGCATTCTCGCCTATTTCGGGGAACAGTATTCCCTTCCGGATTGCGGGGCGTGCGATGTCTGCTGCGGCGAGGTTGAACGCATTGACGCCACCGAGGATGCGCAGAAAATTATGTCTGCCATTTATCGCACCGGCGGTAAGTTCGGCGCAGTTCACATCGCTGACATTGTTGTCGGAGCCGATACCCAGCGCATTCGACAGTTCCATCATGACGAGCTCAAGACCTATGGAGCCGGACGCGATCGCGATAAGCGGTACTGGCGAGGCATGATCGACGACCTCCTAATGCAGGGCTGTATCGTGCAGTCCGATGACCAATATCCCGTTCTCCAGCTCGCGGAGAAAGGGATGGAAGTGCTTAAGGGGCGAAAGCCCTTCAAGATGCTGCTTCAGAAAGAAAGCGTCCGAACGGTCACCGTCGATGTCGGGGACTACAGCGTCAGACTCTTTAATGAACTGCGTGCTGAGCGCTTGCGCCTCGCCCGCGAACAAGGCGTACCGCCTTTTGTAATTTTTTCTGACCGCACTCTGCGCGAAATGGCCCGCTATTTTCCGGCCGAAGAATCTACACTGCGGATGATTTCAGGGGTTGGCGAGGCCAAGGCGGCCCAATTCGGCGCGGCCTTTCTTGCCGTGATCGGTGCCTATCGGGAGGCCCATCCGGAGGAGGCCGAGGAAATGTCTGTCCTTCAGGTACCTGTTGAGGGGCCGAAGAAAAAGAAACCCAAGGGCGCGACGTATCTGGAAACCCTCGAACTTGCTCGGCGAGGGCTGTCTATTGAGGAGATGGCCGCCGAGCGCAGCCTCGTTCCCGGAACCATCGTCGCGCATATCGAAAAGCTGATGGAACAGGGTGAGCGGTTTGATGTCGATCAGTTCATTGATCCGAAAAAACGCCACGAGATTGAAGCGCTGTTCGCTCGTCATACAACGGATGTGCTCAGTATTGTCGTCGAAGCTTCAGAGGGGCGGATCAGCTATGAAGAGGCCCGCTTGGTCCGTGCTTTTATGGCGCAGGACGCCTTCTGATCACGCCGACAAGGCATCGTAATGAGCCTGTGTGTTTAAAGAGTTTGCCGACGCGCACAGGGATCACTTCAATATTTTGCTCCGCAAAGATCTGAGCAGCGCGCTGGTCGATTCCCGGTACGCCATAGGTCGGCATGAATATACGGCGAACGCCATTGCGCTCCATTGTTGTAGGTCGCCGTCCTCAAACATAAACGGAAGCACCTTTAGCGTCGCACCATCGTTTTCTCGACACAACGGTTTCATCGTTTCCGCGCGGTCACTTTCAGCAAAAGCCCACCAATTCTGCGGATGAGAGCATTTTTCTATTGGTCGCGGAGTTCAGCGATCCGCTGCATAATGAGCGCCGAATGTTTTTCGTAAGCATCGCGCCCGCTGCCCAACGCCTGGAATTCTTCCTGCGTAATCGGCTTTCCGTAGGTTATAGTCAGGCCTACGGGTTTGTCGAGTTTAGCGCCTTTGGGGAATGCGCGGAAGCTGCCGTCGATATACGCCGGAACCACCGTGCATCCGGATTTTTCGATAATAAATCCAACGCCGGCCTTGGCCTCTTGCATCTCGCCATCTTCCGTGCGTGTGCCCTCTGGAAACATGGAAACCACTTTGCCTTCTTTCAGCGCCTTAATCATCAGCTTCATTGCGCGTATATCGCCCGTTCCTCGCGCCACAGGAATGGTACCGACCGAGTTCATCCACCAAGAGACCAGCTTGGATTTCCAGAGCGTATCGCGTGCCATAAAGTGCACCGGGCGTCCGCGATATCCCACCCCGATGGCCATTGGATCCAAGTAACTCGCATGGTTTGAAGCAATCATTATCCCGCCGTGATCCGGCACATTTTCCGCGCCGCGAACCTTCAGCCGATGCCACAGCAGCAGATAAAGTTTAAGTATGCGGGTTGAAAGCTGATAAATCCGCATATCGGCCATAACTTCGTGTTTAACCGAATCAATCATATCTATTTCTCCTTCACCGCGTTAACCACCGTGCGGACGACCTCTTCTAAGGTCATTGATGTACTATCGATCACCTGAGCGCCGGAGGCCACCACCAGCGGGTCCGTCTTTCGGGTCGAATCAATTTTATCGCGCTGCTGTAGGCTCTTCATCACTTCGTCCGCCTTCTCATCTTCACCCGCAGCGATCAATTCGCGATAGCGGCGCATCGCGCGCTCCTTCGGATCGGCATCGAGATAAAATTTATACGGCGAATCGGGGAAAACCACCGTTCCAATATCGCGGCCCTCCATGACCAGCGATCCAAATCCGGCCAATGACTTCAAGCTCTCCACCACAAATTTACGCACCTCCGGAATCGCCGCCACGAAAGCGACCGACTCGCGTACATCCTTCTCGCGCAGCTCCTGCACGGGCACATCGCCGTCGATCGAAAAGACGGTTGAGCCGTCCTGCACAAAGAAATCCCATTCGGCATCATACATGCACTCCACTACGGCGGCGGCATCCTGCACATCCACGCCCTTGCGTAACGCCTGCCACGTTACACCGCGGTAGAGTGAGCCGGAATCCGAATAGAGATATCCCAGCTCCTGGGCAACCCCTTTCGAAACCGACGATTTTCCTGAAGCCGAAGGCCCATCAATTGCAATTGTTTTTACCATCACGCTCTCCAATCAAAAATCATCACACACAAAAATCGTGTCCTTTTTAAATCACAAAACCGCCCGACAAAAGCTCAATATTTATCCAGACTGCAATCCGGTTATTCATGCTATCGATCCACAGATTACTCAGATTTTCACTGATTGCTGAGGCAAATCTGTTTTCTGATTCATATCCCTCGGCGTTATTCTTTCTGACAAAATCTGTGATAATCAGAGCAATCTGTGGACAAAAATACGATTTTCAGTGTTGCTGGTTTTTTCTCAACCCGCGCTGATGACGCGAACGGCGTCGAGTCGGAGTCGGGCGTTCATCAGTGTTTTGTCCAGTTTTGTGATCACCTTGCGGGCATGAACCAGCTCTTCTTCGCGTATGTTGTCATTCACCTGTTTAAGATATTCAAGCCGCTGATACTCTGCGCCAAGGGTCTCCCTCATAGATTTCCGGGCATCGGAAATAATGGTCTCAGACGCCGCTTCCGCCAGCGCGCGGGTTGCCTCAATCATTGATGGAATTAACTGCGTTCGAATGGATTCATGCTCGAGCAGTCGCCAGGGATCCGCATCTTTCAAGTGCCGGGCAATCTCGCCGTCCACCACGTTGCCCGCATGATCGACCGTGATGCAAACCGGTGTCGGCGGCAAAAAGCGATCCGCGTTCAACCGGGGCGGCGCCACGGTTTCAAGCACATACACCGCTTGTAGTTTAAGCGGACCATCCTGATCCGGATCCGCCGCGATCGAACAACTGCCGCGCTCGGAGCCGAGAATCAGCTCGCCGGCACCGGTCACCATCGGATGGTCCCAGCTCATCAGAATGGTGTCAGGACGCATCAGCGCTTCGTTGCGGTCAAAGGTGATACGGAGGCCTTCGGCACTCAGCGGAAACCATTCATCAAACATTTGATCAGGGCGAATATGATAGGAGTTTGCGTCCAACGCCTCAGCATGTATGCCGTATTGATCAAACATTCTCAGTAGATAATTCTGCAGCTCGGGCGACTGCTCGCACGCATGAATCTGTCGGGCAATCTCACCGCCGATCTCGGGGCGGAACGAGGAGAGCTCCAGCAGACGGTCGCGTCCGGCAGCAATCTGCGCGCGGAGCTTTTCGTAAAAAGTGCGGGTTTCGGAAATCAGTTCATCGTCAACCGCGTTCAGCCGAGCGCCGAAACGCTCAAGCAGTTCGAAGCCGCCGACCACCGGCTCAGTAAATGCGTTGAGGCCTTCCTGCAGCCAGCGTACCACCTGCTCCTCAGCGGTCCCTTTGAGGTAAGGCACGTGAATATGAACCTCTCCGCGCTGGCCGATGCGGTCGAGTCGGCCAATCCGCTGCTCCAATAGTTCCGGGTCGCTCGGCAAATCAATCAGCACCAGATGCGATGCCGTTTGGAAATTACGGCCTTCACCGCCCATCTCAGAAACCACCATTACGCGTGCGCCGTCCGGCTCGGCAAACCACGCCGCCTGGCGATCGCACTGCACCAACGACATCTGCTCGTGGAAATGCGCTACATCCACATTCGATCCACTCTTAACAGAAGCGGTGATCGCAGCAACCTCGTCGCGCGTCTTTCCAATCACCAGTACCTTTTTCGTAGGATGATTCCGCAGAAAGTCGATCAGCCAGCGAATTCGCGGATCGTCAGCGCCAAGCAATTCGGCTTCTTCCGGAAATTGCAGTGGAATCGGATCAAACAGCCGCCGAGGAAACCCGCTCACATACTTGCGTGTATTGCGGAAAATAACGCGGCCGGGGCCATGACGGTCCAGTGCCTCGGTCAGCTCACTGTCGCTCATCGACTCCATTCGCTCGCTGAGATCGGCTGCAACTTCGGCATAGTGATCATGCTCCAGCCGATATGTTTCAAAGTCGGGATAGCGTTGAGGGTCGAGCAGGCGCAGTCGTGCAAAGTGGCTCTCCAAGCCCATCTGCTCCGGGCTGGCGGTAAGCAGCAGCAGGCAGGAAATGTTAGCGGAAAGCCGTTCGACCACATTATATTCCGGGCTGGTCTGCTCCGGCGACCAGTGCAGGTGATGCGCCTCATCGACAATCAATAGATCCCAGTCGCA
>CAYOBH010000060.1:12855-14496 GCA_964402125.1 uncultured Verrucomicrobiota bacterium | reverse complement strand
GATAGGGGCAAAAAACCGCCTAAAGTCGGAACTGAAAACGATATTTAAGCGACGAGGCCGTACGCTTCTACGACTCCATATTGAGATTAACCGCAAGGAGCGGAAGGATCTCAATGACCCAATTCCCTGCATTTTTGCGTTTTTGGTTGCAACCTTTGTCCATTCGGGTAGCTTGCCTTTCGTTCGCTAGGGGAGCCGTGCTTGCTGAAGGCAGCTCGGCTGAGAGTAAAACCCTTGGAACCTGCGCGGGTTATGCCGCGAAGGGAAGCGGTGCTTTCCATCGGAAAGCAGTTGCCGGTTATCGGTTGACCATGGGTTTCCTTTTTCAGGTTTGCGGACGGATAATGATTAACTGATAATGGATAACAGATTTATGAGTGGTTACGGCAAATATTTTCCTCGGTCGGAAAAAATCTATAAACAGGGTTCGCGTCCCGACCTGCGCGTTCCGTTTCGCGAAATCAAGCTGCACGGAAACAATGAAAATCTCCGCCTCTACGATGTGAGCGGGCCGTATACCGACGCCTCGTACGAACCGGACCTCAAACGCGGGCTTCCGGCGATCCGTTCCGCATGGATCAGCGAGCGCGGCGATATGGAGGAGCACAGCTCCGGCGTGGAAATTCTTTCGAATGAGGGAAAGGCATTTCATGGGCTGCAACGCAAGCCGCTGCGCGCGAAGACGGGGCGGTCTGTCACTCAGTTGAGCTATGCCCGGGCGGGCATCGTTACGCCCGAAATGGAATATGTGGCGATCCGTGAGCAAGTGGAACCGGAATTTGTGCGGACAGAAGTAGCCGCCGGCCGCGCGGTGATTCCGCTCAACATTAACCATCCGGAGGCGGAGCCGATGATTATTGGTCGGAAGTTCCGCACCAAAATTAACGCGAATATAGGCAACTCGGCGCTCGGATCGTCCATTGAGGAAGAGGTCGAGAAAATGCGCTGGGCCACGCTCTGGGGTGCGGATACCGTGATGGACCTTTCCACCGGCGCGGACATTCATGATACGCGCGAATGGATTGTCCGTAATGCACCGACGCCCATCGGGACTGTGCCCCTTTACCAAGCGCTGAAAAAGATTGATGACGATGCCGATGGACTGAGCTGGGAGCTTTACCGCGACACGCTCATTGAACAGGCGGAGCAGGGGATTGATTATTTTACCATTCACGCCGGCGTACTGCGTAAAGATATTCCGCACGCCAAAGCGCGTAAGCTGGGGATTGTCAGTCGCGGCGGATCAATCATGGCCAAGTGGATGATCGATCATCATGCCGAAAACTTTCTCTACACCCACTTTCGTGAAATCTGTGAAATCATGCGTGCCTACGACATTACCTTTTCGCTGGGCGACGGCATGCGCCCCGGCTGTATCGCCGATGCCAACGACGAGGCTCAGCTGAGCGAACTCAAGACGCTCGGTGAGCTGACCCGGATTGCGTGGGAATACGGTTGCCAGGTGATGATCGAAGGGCCCGGCCATGTACCGCTCGATAAGATTAAGATCAATATGGACAAGCAGCTCGAGGATTGCTTCGAAGCGCCGTTCTACACGTTGGGTCCGCTGGTTACTGACTGCGCTGCGGGGTATGACCACATCAATTCCGCCATTGGTGGAGCCGTGATCGGATGGTACGG
>CAYOBH010000060.1:0-12755 GCA_964402125.1 uncultured Verrucomicrobiota bacterium | reverse complement strand
GAAATTTCGCCGCTGGAGGCAATCATACGCAGCGGGCGCATATCTTCGCCGGCATTCGGCGCAAAACCGAATTCAATTTCATCCATTCCGCTCGGCCCCGGTTCGCAGGGGGAGAGCTGTACGTCAAAAAATCCGTGTTCAAAACCAATGTCGACCAGTTCGCGGGTGATGCATTCAGAGAGATAATCGGCCGTATTTTCCCGTTTGCTTCGTACGATTCGCCCGGCTGCTTCTACGGATTTATATACTTCGGCCTGCTCACGTTGCAGCGCAGCGCGCTTCTTATCGCGGCCGCGCAATTCGTTCAGCTGTTCTTTCCATGTTTGGCTGTTTTCCAGCACCTCTTCCACCGTTGCTCCATATTTTCGTTTGAGCGTTTGATAGGTGGTCAGCCGGTCGTCGAGCCACTGCATGCGTTCCGGGCCGGCATCGATATCGGAGACGGCGTTTTGGATAGAGCGCACAACCTCCTGCACCGAAGTGACCGCCTGTTCCAGTTCGTCGTGCCACTCCTGTGCCTCGGCTACAAGTTTAACCAAACGGTTGAGACACTGCTGCGCGGCGACCAGCCCATCGAATGCGCACCCTTCGGCTTCTGTCAGGGCATTGACCGCGCCGTTGGCCAGCTCGATGACCTCCTGCGAATGGGCAATCATGCTGTGCTCATCGATTACTTGGGTCTCTTCTTCGATCGATAGATTGGCCGTTTCGATTTCGTTCACCCGGTAGTCGAGAAATTCAATCTGGCGCTCCAAATCCTCCTCGTTGTCGGAATTCAGTGCATCGATCTCTTTTTGGAGGGCACGGTATTTTGCATATTCACTCCGGTACGCAGTCAACTCATCATCCAGTTGGCCGAATGCATCGAGGATTTCAAGCTGCACGCTTTGGTCCAGCAGTGATTGGTGGTCGTACGGCCCGTGCATATCAACCAGTACTTCGCCCAAGCGACGGAGCACATTCAGCGTAACCGATTCATCATTCACAAGGGTTTTATTCGATGTCTCTGTAATTACCCGGCGGATGATCAGCAGTCCGCCATCGCATGGATCCAGCCCGACCTCCGCCAGCACGGCGTCCACCTGCGTTGTGTCAGACAGTCCAAACTCAGCATATACAGAGCAGGAGGTTTCTCCGGTCCGGATGATCGATTTGTCGGCCCGATCACCCAGCAAAAGACGCAGTGCGCCCATTAGGAGCGATTTGCCGGCACCGGTTTCGCCGGTGATTACATTCAGTCCGTCGTTAAACCCCACCTGAACATCGTCCACAAGCGCCAGATTTTTAATTTTGAGCGTTCTGAGCATTGTGGGCCGAAGTATCTAAGGAACATTTGTCCGGAGCAAGCCTGTAGATAAGCAAACCGCTTTTGTTTTTTTTAGGGGTTCAGGTTGGTTCGACCTCACGTCAATCACGCAGGTTCGGTGAGGAGCCCTTTTTCCCGTTGTTTCGGTAAACTAGCTTCGCGGGTTTATTCGTTAGACTTGGCGAATGTCTCTGCTGTTCTAGGACATCTGCTGATATTTTAGGATAGGAGCGTTCGGTGTTTGAGGTGATCTCCGCACAGGCTGTCTGGGGAAGAATAAAACAATCAGCGCCCGGTTTTCTTAAGTCGGGAATGGGTTTTGTTTTGATGGTCGGTGCGGAATGTTCTCCGATTTTTGAGAGCGTCACGTCATTCATTTTCGCCGAATTGTGCTGACTCAGCGCGATTTGAATAAAAAAGAATTGTTTGGGAATAGAATATGACATCAAAAGAACGAACCCGGGAAATCCGTCCGGTCGTCGCGGGGCGATCATTGTTTAAACCATTTATTTCAGCGTCAGTGTTGCTCTTTTGCTCTGTCGCTGCCGCTTACGCGGGTCTGGGGCTTCCACAGGATATTGTGACAGAGTCGGCTCAGCGGGGCGCGTTTCCGGTGGTGGCCGGTGGTCAGGCGGCTGAACTGTGGCACGATGAGGGCGACCACAAGGGCGTAATCCGTGCAATCGGCGATCTTCAGGCGGACGTGGAACGCGTTACCGGTCGAAAACCGCAGGTTTTTACTAAAGGTACATTGAGCAAAATGCCGATCATTATCGGTACACTGGGCAAGAGCGCGCTCATTGATTCGTTGGTTTCCAGCGGCAAGCTCGATGATTCCGATTTAAAGGGAAAATGGGAAAGTTTTGTCATTGCGGTAGTGAACCAACCGACGAGCGGCGTAGATCGAGCACTGGTGATTGCGGGCAGCGATAAGCGCGGAACCATTTACGGGATTTATGAGCTGTCCGAACAGCTCGGCGTTTCGCCGTGGTACTGGTGGGCGGATGTGCCGCCGAAGAAACGGGCCGCAGCCTATGTGCTTCCCGGGCGGTACGCTTCCGGCGAACCGAAGGTGAAATACCGCGGCATCTTTATTAACGATGAGGAGCCTGCATTCGGTCCGTGGGCAAAGGAAAAATTCGGCGGCGTCAATTCCAAGATGTACGTGCACATGTTTGAGCTCATTCTTCGCCTGCGCGGCAACTATCTCTGGCCGGCGATGTGGGGCAAGGCCTTTAATGAAGATGATCCAATGAATCCTGTCTTGGCCGATGAATACGGGATTGTGATGGGCACTTCGCACCATGAGCCGATGATCCGCGCTCAGGAAGAGTGGACCAAGCGCAAAGCCAATATTGGAAACGGTCAGTGGAACTATGCCACCAACGAAGAGGGGCTGCGCAATTTCTGGACGGATGGCATTAAGCGGAACAAGGACTATGAGAGCATCGTAACCATCGGGATGCGCGGTGACGGCGATGAGGAGATGATCCGTGGCGGCAATATGGACGACAATGTCGCCCTGCTCGAAAAGATCGTGGCCGACCAGCGCGAAATTCTGAAGGAATACATGAATCCTGACGTTACTCAGATTCCTCAGCTCTGGGCGCTCTATAAAGAGGTGATGAATTACTACGAGCACGGCATGAGGGTGCCCGACGATGTAACGCTGCTGTGGTGCGACGACAACTGGGGCAACATTCGGCGTCTGCCGACGCCGGAGGAGCGCAAGCGGAGCGGCGGAGCGGGCATTTATTATCACTTCGACTATGTCGGCGGGCCGCGCAGTTACCGCTGGATCAATACCAATCCGCTGCCGAAGATTTGGGAGCAGATGAATCTGGCGTATGAATATGATGCCAACAAGATCTGGATCGTAAATGTAGGCGATCTGAAGCCGATGGAGCTGCCGATTGAATTTTTCCTGCGGATGGCCTGGGATCCGGAAGCGCTGCCGAAGGAAAAGATTGCAGAGTTTACTGAAAAATGGGCGGCGCGCGATTTTGGTGCCGAGCATGCGGAAGAGATTGCGGACATTGTTTCAAAATATCTGAAGTATGCCGGCTGGCGTAAACCGGAATTGATTGATCCGAACACCTTCAGTGTGGTCGATTATCGCGAGGCAGAACGGGTTTCCGAAGAATGGAACGATCTGGTCAAACGGGCGGAAAAGGTGAATGCCGAGCTTTCCGAAGAGCAGCGGGATGCGTTCTATCAGCTCGGGCTTTACCCCGTGAAGGCGTTTGCGACGGTCGTGGATATGTATATTGCGGCGGCGTATAATCGGCTGTATGTGGAGCAGGGGCGTGCATCGGCCAATCTGGAAGCCGAAAAAACGCGTACGCTGTTTGCGCAGGATCAGGCGCTCAGCGACTATTTCCACACCAAAATTTCCGATGGGAAATGGAACCACATGATGAGCCAGAACCGCATCGGTTATACCGGCTGGGCAGAACCGCGCCGACAGGTGATGCCGCGCGTTCAGGATGTGGTGGTGCCGGATACGGATGCATTCGGCGTGGCGATTGATGGTTCCCGTTCGGCCTGGCCCGGCGGTGCCGGAGTTGCAATGCTGCCCGCCTTTGATTCAATCAATAACCAGCGCTCCTTTATCGATGTTTTCCAGCGCGGAAGCAAAGCAATTACCTATACGTTCGATGCGAGTGAGCCGTGGATCATTCTGCGGAAAGACAAGGCCTTTAATGGAGTGGATGACCGCCTTTGGGTGGAAATTGACTGGAGCAAGGCCCCCGTCGGAAAAGCCGAAGGCGAAGTGGTTATCGGCAATGCGGATCAAACGGTTGCTGTGAAGGTTACCGCGCATAAGGCCACGGCCGCTCAACAGAAGGAAGCCGATGGCGCCTTTGGTGGTTTGGTTGGACCGATTGCTATTGACGCCGGGGACTATTCAAAAAAACAGTCGGTCAATGGCGTGCGTTGGGAAGCCATTCCCGATTACCTGCGGGCGGAATCCGCTATGACCATTTTCCCGACAACGGCTGAAAGTATTCTCCCGCCGAACGATGCGCCGTACATCGAGTATCCGGTATATATTGCTGAGCCCGGCAAGGTGGATGTTGATCTGATCTTTGGTCCGGTGTTGGCATTTGTTCCGGGGCGGGGCGTTCGTGTTGCGGTTTCATTTGATGATCAAGCGCCTCAGGTGCTGAACGTGGTTATGACGAATGACCGTGCATGGGACGCAACCGTGCAGGACAATTCCCGCAGGCTGACTTCGTCGCACGAGGTAAAAACCGCCGGAAAGCATACGATTAGGGTCACGATGGTCGATCCCGCCGTTGTGCTTCAACGTTTGATTGTCCATCAGGAGCCGCTGCCGCGCACCTATTTCGGTCCTGAATCTGTAAAGGACAAAGCTTCATCGACGCCCAAAAGCTTCGTTTCCAAAGGCAACCCAATCTTTACCGACGCCTTTACAGCCGATCCGGCTCCCTTGGTGGTTGGGGATGAGCTGTATGTGTATGTCGGTCACGATGAGGCGAAAGACGGCGGCGACTATTACAACATTACCGAGTGGCTTTGCTATTCGACCAAGGACATGAAAACGTGGACTTCGCACGGTTCTGTATTGAAACCGACCGATTTTAAATGGGCCACAGGCGAAGCGTGGGCCTCGCAGGTCGTTGAGAAAGATGGGAAATATTACTATTACACGACCGCCCAACACGGTCAGCCCCACGTAGGCAAGGCGATCGGTGTCGCCGTTTCAGACCATCCGACCGGGCCGTTTGTGGATGCCATTGGTAAGGCGCTGGTCATTGATTCAGACACTCCGGGGCGCGGGTGGAATGATATTGATCCAACGGTGTGGATTGATGATGACGGAACGGCTTGGATGTATTGGGGCAACGGTTCCTGTTTTTATGCCAAGCTCAAACCCAACATGATTGAGATCGATGGAGAGATCAAACAGGTCAGGGGCCTTGAGGGTTTTGTTGAGGGTCCTTGGCTGCACAAACGCGGCGACCTTTATTATCTGACCTATGCCGGATTTAAGCGCGGCTCGGAAAATATCCGCTACGCCACGGCGGAAAAAATTGACGGTCCGTGGACCAATCGGGGTGAGTTGAGCGGAAATGCGAATAACAGTTTCACGATTCACCCGGGAATTGTTGAGTTTAAGGATCAGTGGTATCTGTTTTATCACAATGCAACGTTGACACTGAACGGGTTGAAGGGTATCACTGGGCGTCGAAGTGTCTGTGTGGATTATCTCTATTACGATAGTGATGGTTTGATGAAGCCGGTTCAGCAGTCACGGGAAGGCGTGACGGTTCCGCCGGTGAAGTAAATCGGAGAATTTAGGTTAGTAAACTATAAACGAGGAGTTCCTATGAGGGAAAATAGCTTAGGCAAAAAAGGAAAGAGTTACCGGGATATCTTTTCAAAGATCCCGGTTGCATTGATGGCGGCGGCCGGAATTTGGC
The DNA here is from genome assembly GCA_964402125.1 of uncultured Verrucomicrobiota bacterium. Classification (GTDB taxonomy): domain Bacteria; phylum Verrucomicrobiota; class Kiritimatiellia; order Kiritimatiellales; family Pontiellaceae; genus Pontiella. Next base: position 7,001 of record CAYOBH010000060.1, on the reverse strand, counting down.
TGCAGTCTTCAGCTAGTTACGCTGTGGAAGAAATCTGTGGTTCCTGCAGTTATCAGGTTAGCGTAGCGGGCGAATTTTCGCATGAAAGAGAACGCGGCGTTGATCGTATTGAAGGGATGGGCGAAAACGCGCAGCTCTTCAGCGAAGCGATCGTCGGTGATTCTTTTGCAATAACCGTTTTGGGACTCCCGGAAGGGCAGTATTCCGTCGTGATCGGTATGGCTGAAACGCAGGCTCGTGCGGCGGGAGAGCGTGTGTTTACCGTAACCTCCAGCGGAAAAACGCTGGCCGAAAATTATGATATTTTCGCTGATGTCGGATCGCAGAAAGTTGCTCACATCATTGCCACGGTGGATCACTCGGACGATGCATTGCGTGGACCGCTTAAGGTGGAATTTAAAGCAGTCAAGGGAAAAGCAAAGTTCAACACCTTCGAAGTGATAAACGATACCGGCGCTCGGGTCGTCTTTTTCGGTGCGACGGGCATCGCCGATCCATTCTCCGCCGATGCTACGAAGGTTCCGGAAATTAACGAACCGGCGATCTGGCGTAATCCCGATCATCCGATGGAAGCGCGCATCAAAGATTTGATCCGCAGAATGTCGTTTGCTGAAAAGGTGGCGCAGTTGCAGGACGACGCGCCCGCCATTGCGCGTCTTGGACTTCCGGCCTATCGCTACTGGAACGAAGCGCTCCATGGCGTTGCCAACAACGACATTGCGACCGTCTTCCCGGAACCGGTCGGCATGGCTTCCACCTGGAATCCTGAACTGATGCTCGCCGAAGGACGCATTATCGGCATTGAAGGCCGCGCGAAGCATAACGACTATGCCAACCAGAACAACGGCAATTCCAAGTGGTGGACCGGGCTGACGTTCTGGACCCCGAACATCAATATCTTCCGCGACCCGCGTTGGGGCCGTGGACAGGAAACCTACGGCGAAGATCCCTTCCTGACCGCCCAAATGAGCGTTGAATTCATCAAGGGCATGCAGGGCGACGATCCCAAGTATATGCTGGCGATGGCCTGCGCGAAGCATTACGCGGTCCACAGCGGTCCCGAGCCGGATCGTCATCGCTTCAACGCGACTCCTTCCGAACGGGATCTGTATGATATGTACCTGCCTCAGTTCGAAGCCGCCGTGCGCGATGCCAAGGTGGCGGGCGTCATGAGTGCGTACAACGCGGTCGATGGCGTTCCGGTCAGTGCGAGCAAATTCCTGTTGACCGAACTGCTGCGCGACGACTGGGGATTCGAAGGCTATGTGGTTTCCGACTGCAGCGCAATCAGCGATATCTGGAGTGCCCGTGCGCACGGCTATGTCGCAACCGCCGAAGAAGCGGCGGCGATCGCGGTCAAGGCCGGCTGCAACCTGTGCTGCGGCGGCGACTACAATGCGCTGACGAAGGCCGCCCAAAAAGGGCTCATCAGCGTCGCGGAAGTCGACGAAGCGCTCTACTACACCCTTTGGACCCGCTTCCGCATGGGCATGTTTGATCCGGTGGACATGGTTCCCTTTAATAAATACACCATCGCAGACAACGACACGCCCGAGCATAGCAAGGTCGCGCTCGAAGTGGCCCGCCAATCCATGGTGCTCCTGAAGAACGACGGCATTCTGCCGCTGCAACGTTCGAAGTATAAAACGATTGCGGTCATCGGGCCGAACGCCGCGTCGAAAACGATGTTGGAAGGCAACTACCACGGTTCTGCCTCGAAGCCGATCTCTATTCTGGACGGTATCAAACAGCTGGCCGGACCGGATATCGAAATCATCACCGCTATCGGCAGTCCGATCACGACCCGTCGCGGCGGTGCCGGATGGAGCAACCAGGACAACAGCACGGACCGTCCGATTCCCGAGCTGAAGGATGAAGCGGTTGCGGTTGCCGAAAAGGCGGACCTGATCATCTATGTCGGAGGGATTACCGCGCTGCAGGAAGGGGAAGGGTTCGACCGCACCGAGATCGAGCTGCCTGCCGTTCAGGAGGATCTCATGAAGGCGCTGTATGCCACCGGCAAGCCGATGCTCATGGTTAACTGCAGCGGCTCGGCCATGGCGCTGACCTGGCAGGATGAAAACCTGCATGCGATCCTGCAGGCGTGGTATCCGGGCCAGAATGGTGGACAGGCCGTTGCCGAAGTGTTGTTCGGCGACTTGAATCCCTCGGGCCATCTGCCGATGACCTTCTACCGCGCGACGTCGGATCTGCCGGAATTTACGGACTATTCCTTCAAGAATCGCACCTATCGTTTCTTTGAAGGCGAGCCGCTCTACGCCTTTGGTCATGGTTTGAGCTACAGCGAATTCCATTACAAAAATGCAAAACTGGAATCCAATACCATCCCGTCGGACGGTACTGTGAAGCTTTCTGTGACCGTTGAAAACACTGGGAAGATGGATGGAACCGATGTGGTTCAGGTCTATTATCGCCATGTTAATTCCCGTGCTGAACAGCCCAAGATGGTGCTGTGCGGATTTGCTCGGGTTGCCATTGAAAGCGGAAAGTCGGAAACGGTTAAACTGGAAATTCCCACCGAGCGCTTGCGTTACTGGGATACCGAGAACGATAAGTATATCGTCGAAGCCTGCGACTATGAATTCTTAGTTGCAGCGGCATCGGACGATATCCGTGCGGTACTTCCGGCAAAAATCACGAAATAAATGATTTCGGCGATTGATTAAAAACAGCTCCCTGCGATTCGCGGGGAGCCGCTTTTATAGGTATTTCAGGGGCTGGCTGCCGATAGGCAGGCAGCCCTTTTCTTTTCAAAAACGGGTCGAAAAAAGTTTGAGAAAATCGGCAGTACAGCGAATCAAGTGTCGCTTATACAATGAGGATTCTATCGGGTCGAATCTGATCGACTCTTGTGGTTTTGATTTGAACGGATTTGTGAGAGTTATCGAATGAAAGGGAGAAGAAAAAATGAATAAGAGAACTGTAAGATCAATGATAGCCTGTGCGGCGCTGGGCGTGGCCTGCTGGTGCGGAGCGCAGACCGCTTCCAACACGACGGAGGATATATGGCTTTCGACCTTGGATGTTTCCCGCATCGAACAGGGGTGGGGGCAGGGCCGGAGCAACCGTACGGTGGATAACCGGAGAATGACGATAGCAGGTAAATCGTTTGAGCAGGGCATTGGAACCCACGCCAATTCGATCATTCCACTGAAGGTTGATGGAAAGGCCGTTAAGATTTCCGGCTGCGTCGGCTTGGACGATGAAACCAACGGGCGTGGTTCGATTATTTTCAGTGTTAAAGCTGATGGAAAAGAGATTTGGAACAGCGGAACCATGAAACCGCAGACGCCGGCCAAAGAATTTTCTCTGGATATCAAGGGGGTCAAGACGCTGGATCTGGTGGTTGCGGATGCCGGGGATGGGTATGATTATGACCATGCCGATTGGGCGGATCTGAAAATTACAATGCTCAGCGGAGCAAAGCCTACGATGGATATGCCGGAGATTGAAGAACCGTATATTCTGACCCCCAAACCGAAGCCGACTCCGCGTATCAACGGAACCAAGGTGTTTGGCGTTCGTCCCGGTTCTCCGTTCTTCTTCCGAATTGCAGCGACCGGAGATCGTCCGATGACTTTCTCTGCGGATGGACTTCCGGAGGGCCTAACGCTGGACGCTAAGACGGGTCAGATTAGCGGTAAATTCACCAAAGAGGGCGAATATAAAGTGACGCTCCATGCCCGCAATGCACTGGGCGAAGCTCAACGCGAATTTAAGATTGTCTGCGGTCCGAATATCGGTTTGACCCCGGCCATGGGATGGAACAGCTGGAACTGTTTCGCCAGCGCCGTTACCGCCGAAGACATTAAGGCAGCGGCGGATGCCATGGTGAAAAGCGGCCTGATCGATCACGGCTGGATGTACATCAACATCGACGACTATTGGATGGTTCACCGCAACTCCGACGATCCTTCGCTTCAGGGGCCGCATCGTGATCAGGACGGAAAAATTTTGCCGAATCCGCGTTTCCCCGATATGCCGGGGCTGACCGACTACGTCCACGATCTCGGCCTGCGGATCGGTCTCTATTCTTCTCCCGGACCGTGGAGCTGCGGCGGGTGCGTAACCAGCTTCAGATATGAAGAGCAGGATGCAACACAGTATGCTGAGTGGGGATTTGACTATCTTAAATATGACTGGTGTTCCTACAACAAAGGATTGGAAGAACATCGCGATGACTTGTCCTGGGATCCCAATTCGGGAGGTAACATCACCTACGCAAACAACAGCTACACGCTGGAAGATCATCAGCGCCCGTATGTCATTATGCAGAAGGCTCTGGCCAAGCAGCCGCGCGACATTATCTACAGCCTTTGCCAATACGGCACCGCAGATGTCTGGAAGTGGGGGCCGGATGTCGGTGGAAATTCCTGGCGCACCACGCAGGATATTAACGATAGCTGGGGCAGCATGTCAGGTATCGGCTTCCGTCAGGACGGCCTCGAAGCGTATGCAGGACCGGGACACTTTAACGATCCGGATATGCTGGTCATCGGGAAAGTGGGTTGGGGGCCGCAACTGCGCGATTCGCGTTTGACACCGAATGAACAGTATACCCACATCAGCCTCTGGAGCCTGCTCGCATCGCCGCTGCTGATCGGTTGCGACATGACGCAGTTGGACGACTTTACGCTGAGCCTCCTGACCAACGACGAAGTGATCGAAGTCAATCAGGATCCGCTGGGCCGCCAAGCATCCCGCGTTGCACTGGATGGACAGCTTGAAGTCTGGGCCAAGGAGATGGAAGACGGCTCAAAGGCGGTCGGTCTCTTCAACCGGGCAAACCGCGAAGCGACCGTAACGGTCAAATGGTCAGATCTAGGCATCGAAGGCGAACAGGTCGTGCGCGACCTTTGGCGTCAGGAAGATCTGGGTAACTTTGAGAATAAATTTGAAGCCAAAGTCGGCCGACACGGGGTGGTTTTGGTTAAGATCTCGCCCAAGAAACAGGTGCGTTCCATGTAACGTAGGACATGCTTCCAGCTTGTCTGTATTTGCATAGCCGACCCGTAGAGGAGAGGCTGGAAGCACTGTCCTGCCTCAGATATTCCTTTTATCTTGTTTCTGTTCATTCTATGGTCCGAACATTTAATTGAGGATATATTGTGAGCGACATCATACCCTTCACGAAACAGGAACTTGACCTGATTGCACAATGCCGCGAGCTGCTCCATGTGCACGACCCCAATCCAGCAGCCTCCCTTCTGGATTCCAAAGTAGAGGACTTGGAGATGCTTGCAGGAATCGTTGGCCGATCCGCTTCGATCACTGCAGACCTAGGCCTTTCCAGCAATCCACGAAGTGTGGAAACCCTCGCTGCCAAGCTGATCAATCAAGGCATTGAGGAGGTGGTAAACCTTCCGGCAAAAGCATCCTTGGGAAGGTCGTATGCTATTTCCAAATTGCACCTCTTTGGATTCCTTTTAAAGCTCTCAATGGAGAAGGAATATTTGGCCTTTCAGGAGAAGCAGATTCTCTCCTGCTACTATGCCATTCTGTTCTCTCTGATGGCCGAAGACCTGTTTATTTCTATTATTTCGGATAGCCTTGGCCATGAGAATTGGACCCGTCGTGCAACGCGGGATTTGATTATGATGTGGGAAAAGCGCAGCAATGCCGAGGCCGATTCCTTTGCCCCCCGAATGCAGCACTTGTGGGAAATCAGGAATACCTTAGTGCCCGTGCTGGGAACGTTGCTTGGGACGTCCGAATTATTCCAACTTTCCTTTAGCCTGCCTCCAACGTGGCAGGATTTTCTCCAAGAGCGGGGTAAGGACAAAGAGGTTGTGTATGCTTTGGATGAATTCCTTTTCTCGCTGAGCTATGAACAATTGAAGAATTTGCGAGCGATCATGGAAGCGGAAGGGATCTCTGCGGTAAGTCGGGAAGAAGCACATCTGCTGCTCAAGTTGCGCCCAAGCCAACTGCTTGAAGGTCCCAATGCGAATGATCTTCCAGCAATACGGCTCTACCGTTCTTTCTTGAGGCGAAATACGTTGGCGAAGTTGCGTCGGGACTCGGATAGGCCGGGACCGCGCTGCACGCTTGAACAGCACTTGTTGCTCTACCTCTGGTTTAAGGATGAGTATTCCTGAGCTGCAAGGCCGCCCTCCTCGCACCAGAACGTGGTCTTTCCTAACGTGGATTCCCAGCTCGGCATAAGGGTTGGGCATCTTGATTCCCTTGAAAGACGCATCCGTTATCAAATTTGAAATCATTCAATTTGACATTGATCATTGGCCATTTAGCATCCCGTACATGCACCAACCCTCCCATAGGTTGTCATCCAAGGAGCAGGAGCTTCTCGTGCGTTTCATTGAAATGTCCGGGCAGGCTACCGCCTTGACCGATCTGGAGTGCCGTATTTTGCTCGTCAATTCTCCCATGTGCCGACTCCTAGGCGAGGATTCGCCCTCGGATCTTGAGCAGAAGGAGCTTAATGCCTACCACAGTCTGGAATCACGCGAACAACTCAGGGACAGGATCATCCCGCAGGTGTGGCAGGAAGGTCGATGGACCGGAGAGTTAACCATGGTCGATAAGCACGGTCATGACACCCTCGTGACTGAAACCATCTTCCTGCTCCGTAGCAAAAAGGATGAACCCCTCTCTTTTGCCACGATTGTGACTGCTACCCAAGAACACCAATGCTCGCAACAGGAAGCCCTCGTCAATCCGATCCATTCCGAAAAGGTGGACACCCACCACACAACGGAGATTGAAAAGAACACGGTCCAGTTCCGGCACTTGCAGTCCATTCTAGAAAGCACCAGCGACCTGGTAGCCACCGCCTATCAGAACGGAGAGGTTTTCTACATGAATGCGGCCGGGCGGCGCATGCTTGGCTTGTCAGCCGATGAAGATTTGAATCACCTCTGCATGGAGGATGCTCATCCCGTATGGGTACGGCCTATTCTGAACGATGGGCTTACCCCCATTTTTAAACCACGGACCGTCCATTCTTAAGTGGAACCTGC
>CAYOBH010000059.1:13003-14547 GCA_964402125.1 uncultured Verrucomicrobiota bacterium | reverse complement strand
GCTGCTTGAGCATGCGCTCCCACTGGTTCGGCAGGCAGGGTTTTCCATTCACCATGAGCGATCCTTCAGCCGAAAGAAAAAGAGAAACCGGATACTTGGACGTATCGTCCCCCCCATAACTGAGAACGACGTCATCAACGGTGTCAAAGGTTTGATCTGCACCGGCCGAACGAATGTGAGGCACCGGCGGAGTGCCGATCAACTGATATCGCAATATATTCCCCCACTCATCCAGAAAAGCGCCATCCTCACTCTTGATGTACGGGCCATCCCAGCGATTTGTGAGCAGATCACTCGCCGCTGCCGGATAAACGCCCGCGGCCATCGAATACTTCTGCACCGCGTCCAGAAAGCTCTCCATCACGTTGGCCGTTTCCTGCTCGGGAATGCGGATTCCAACACCTCCAACAGCAGGATCGTAAAGAGCGGTAGGCCAGCCGCCAAAGGTGTCGCCCCAGCCAGTAGTTCCAGCCAAATAATAGACCGTGCCGTTGGTTGGGCAATCAACAAACAAATCGTCCAGAGTGGTAGGCGCATTCAAATTGTAGACCGTGCCGCAATCAACAAACACATCGTCCGGAGCGGTAGGCGCATTCCCTTGGAAATAGACCTCCGTCAGGCCGTCACAATCGAAAAACGCATCCTCTCCAATGGTGGTAACGCTATCGGGGATCACGATCTTCGTCAGGCTGTTACAATCGAAGAACGCCTTGTCGCCAATGTTGGTAACGCTGTCGGGGATCACCACCGCCGCCAGGCTGGGGCAACAGTAAAACGCAGACTTACCAATGGTGGCGACGCCGCTACCAATCACCACATGCGTCAGGCCTTCGCAATGATCGAACACAGCGACGCCAAAGTTGGTGATGCTTCCGGGGATCACCACCTCCGTCAGGCCGGTACATTCTTGAAACGCACTGTTCTCTATGGTGGCGACGCCGTTGCCAATCACCAGATTTGTCAGGTTGGTACAAAAGTAGAACGCCGAGTCGCCAATGGTGGTGACGCTGTCGGGAATCACCACCTCCTTCAGGCCGGTGCATTCATAGAACATACCGTGGCCAATGCTGGTGACGCTGTCGGGAATCACTATCTCCGTCAGGCCGGTGCATTCGCGGAACGCATTGTTGCCAATGCTGGTGACGCTGTCAGGGATCACGACCTTTTTCAGGCTGGTGCATCCGCTGAACGCAGAGGCGGGAATGGTGGTGACACTTTTGGGGATCATCACCTCCGTCAGGCCAATGCATTTGTAGAACGCCTCCTTGCCAATGCTGGTGACGCTGCTGGGAATCACCATATTTGTCAGGCTGGAGCAGAAGGAAAACGCACTGTCGCCAATGTGGGTAACGCTGTAGGGAATCACCAGCTCTTTCAGGCTGGTGCATCCGGCAAACGCCTCGTTGTCAATGCTTGTGACGCCGCTTCCAATCACCACATTGGTCAGGCTGGTGCATTGAAGGAACGCTGAGTTGAAAATTGAATTAACGCTGTCGGGGATCACCACCTCCGTCAGGCTGGTGCAATAAGCGAACACAGAGTCG
>CAYOBH010000059.1:0-12903 GCA_964402125.1 uncultured Verrucomicrobiota bacterium | reverse complement strand
GACCGGTTTGCCGTCAATGGTGTCCGGGATCACCACATTTCCGCCGGAACCCGTATAGCCGGTGATTCTGATACCGAGGCCGCTGTCGAATACTTCGAAGTCGTGGCTGACATCGTTCGACAAAGCGGCCAGCTCATCGGTTGTGGCCATTCCAACGTCATGGTTCTGTGCTTCAACATCCTCTCCGAAACTATCGAGAGATTCCCGGGCGGCTCGCTGGAAGGCATTGAGCTCATATACGATTTCCTCGGCTTCCTGCTGTGAAAAGCTTCCGGTGATCTCCACTTTACCTCCGGAGATCGATGTCTGAATGCGTGGAGCAGCGACTACCTGCCCCTCAACCACAATGGCGATTCGTTTTCCAATGAATTGCCGGGTAATTTTTTCAAAGAGCTTCGCACCGGCCTTGGTCAGCGTGACTTCAATCTGCGGGACGGTCTGGCTCGGATTGTCCGCGAGCGCGGCCTTTTCAACCACATCGTCGATCAGGCAGGGAAGGCACTCTGCCCGGAATATTTCCGTCTGGTCGGCAAAAGGTATTTCGCGGGCATCCGGGTCGTTTTCATCGGCTTCCAGATAGAAGCACAGGGTAAAATCGCCGGGCTACGGAATGAGTTCCAAATCAATCTTCCCGAACATGGTGCGCCACAGGATTTCTTCGGCCGGATTGGTTCCCAGAAGGGCTTTTTGCTCCTCGGCCGCCTGCTTCATCTGTTCCGCAATGGGTGCATATTCTGAAAGATTGTACGGTGGTTCGGTCAAACGTGCAAAAGCATTGGCGTTGGCTTCGATGCTCTCGATCTGGCGATTCAGATTGCTCTCGCCAAAGCGCAGGTTGATGACGGCCTGCACCATGGATCGTCGACCCATTTCCTCGGCTCCCATGCGACGCACATTAACCATGGTGCGTAGGTCGTCCATGGGTGGAGCACGCCACTGTCCGTCCTTGCGGCTGAACCAGGTCATCAGAGGCCATGAAGAGCCGCCGCCAAGCATCTCCGGCCCGTCATGGATCAGGAAGCACGCCAGCAGCCGGTCGTCATCCACTTTTTCCTTGGACACCAATTCAACGCGCATGTCCTTGGCGTTGGCGCACATGGCGGCCAGGTTGCGCCCGAACTCCTTCTCAAGAGCATCCTGGTACTCCCAGAACCGCTCCAGCGCATTCAGGTCGCCGGACTCAAGGGCCTTGGCGAAGGTCAGCATGTCATCACGATCCGACTCGTTCGGGGAAGGTTCTGCATTGGCGGTGTCATATTCTTCCAGGACATCGGTCGCCATCTTTTCGAGCAATGGTTCCAACGCCATCTTGCCGATGTTTTCCGTTCTTCCCAGCAACGTTTCAACGCCGTCTGTTCGATTGTTCACCAGCCGATAACGGAGTAGTAGACCTTCTGAGTTTCCCAGGGAAATAAGCTGATATACACCTTTTGTTCCATCGGATGTGACAAATCCCATACAAAAGGGATCGGTAGAGGAATCAAAGGTATAGGGCATATTCTTAGCTGCAACGGGATAAGAATCCGGAACCGCATTCGATACGGCCTCATCAAACGTCAACTCGTCCATCCTGATGTTTTCGATATTCTTATTTATAACAGGATTTCGTCCAGTCATTGTTTTTTGTCGCAGCGGCATCATACTCCACAGATTATCTTTCAGGTGAAAGAGAACATCGATGCCATACTCATCAACCCAGTTCATCAGCCTTGGAATCTCTTCCGCAGCCTCGCGTGACTTCCATATTTGTTCGGCTGATAGAGGACCGGGGGGCGTGTGAAGACAATCCGTTTCGAAATCAACACCAAGATAGCCCTCACTATTCGAGTGTTCCTTGAAAATCGTCCGTTCGTGAACAACACCTAATACTGTGGCAACGGGTTTTTTCGGAGCCTGAACAACACCTAGGTTTCTTCCTCCGGCATATCCGCCGAGTTCCCAGACGACGGAGGGGTCGGATTGTTCCGTCACGCGGCAAAGGGCTTCCGTCGCGGTCATATTCTCAAGGTCCATGGGCGGCAGCTTGGAACTCAGCCATGGAGTTGGATCGATGCCCGGTTGCGTCGGCATCGCAATAGTCTGCATCATTCCGATCTGGTCGTTGCATTGATCGAGAATGTTGAGGAGGGCTTGCTCCAAGGTCATGCCGGTTGTGTCGAGAGTGACCGGGAAGGCAAGCACGGAGTTCCCACGCGGGTGAATCACGTACGAGTCGGAAACATTGCTCCATGCATAGGACGTGTCCTGCGTAAGCTTGGTCAGCAGTTCGTCCATGGAATCTGCGCTGACGATTCCGGTAAACCGTTCGCCGACATCGACAAGCGTGCTTGGAGAAAGGTCTTCATTCTCAAGAGTCCGTATCATGGCAAGACGCTCCTTGTCGGTCAGCGTTCCTATCCGTTCTTTTTCTGCGAGCTGCTCCCGCATTTCGGACAGTGTGATTCCATCCCTTTCCATGTCAAAATCCAGATCCTCCAAGCAGAGCCGGATGCCATATTCCTGCCGTATCCGCGCCACCATGTTTTGCATCGTGTCGCCGTCGCGGTTGAATTCGAAGTGCTGCCCCAATAGCGGCGTTTCACGACCGGATTCTTTCTGCTGTTCCTGTCGCATTCTATCTTCCGTTGCCGCCAACTTGTTGCGCTGCTGCTGCATTTGCACTTGGTGCATGACCGCAAAAACGATGCATCCGATGACCAGCACCGCGCCCCATGTCCCAAGAATGGCCCGACTGAGCCGCGAACGTATCGAAGCCGCCGCGCAGCCGAGCGATGACAATGCACACAAACAGCAACACACAAGTACCCACTTGGCATTCAGTGAAAGAGCCAGGAGAATCGGCGTGCCGAACAATGCTGCAATAGCAAACCCCAATGCCCATTTGCTTGTTGAAGCAGCAACCGGTGATCTGCTCGTAACATCCGGACCGGCTTCTCCCTTTGGGCGCAGGCTGTTAACAAGCCGGAAGGCGATCAAGAAATCGAGTATTCCGCACACAAAGACTGCGGCCATGATCAACCAGAAATAATCGGCCGGTTCCCCAAGATAAGCGCGAATACCCAGCATGACTGCACCAACAATCAGAGCGTCCAAAGCCAGCAGCGGAAACAGCAACCCATCGAACACCGCCAATCCAAGGCCGTGAAGTTTTCCCTCTGATCGGCGTATTTGCGAAACCGCGACCCACCCGAGGATGGTTGTTCCAAAAGGAGCGGCGACTCCTATCAGGGTTAACAAAATAGCGATTAATCTTAGGCCCATCGTAGGGGAATCGCTCTCAACGCGAATCGGATTTGCGATCAAAGCAATAATCAGGATAAAGGGAGCCCAGATAGCTCCACAGATGGCCGTGCGTGAAAAACGTGACGGGCAATTTGATGTCGAAGACGACGACCGTGTAGTCATTGGATATCTTTTCATGGCGGCAATCCCAAATCCCGCAGCTGCAATAAGGTGCATGATGATCTGTAAAGGATGGCGGGTATTCGATGCTGCAATGATCAACGCAGCAATCAAATTAATGAGCGATACTGCCAGGAATGCGGCAAAGAAGATCGTCCGTTTGCTGGCAGTATTCCGACTTTCATTTTCCGGCTTTTGTCCGCCGTCCTCGGTCTTCTGTTCTCCGATCCCTGTCGCGACGATGGTCTCCACCTCGGTCTTGAGGACGCTGGCCTGCTGGTAGCGGAGGTCGGGTTTTTGTTCGAGGGCGCGGAGGACGACTTCGTCGAGGCGGACGTCGATCCGGACCTTTTGCGACGGCGGCGTCAGTTCCTTGTCCGGCATTTCGCCGGTGAGCATTTGATAAAAGACGACGCCGAGCGCATAGATGTCGGCGCGGTGATCCACCGTGCCGGGCGCTTCGATCTGCTCGGGCGACATGTATTTGGGGGTACCAAGAATAGCATTGCCGATTGACGATTGAGGAGTGACGATTGAGGAGTGACAATCACCGATTGGCGCCTCATTCGAGCCTGACGGGATGGCCTCCGAGCTGTCCATGATTTTAGCCAACCCAAAGTCGGCGACTTTCACTTTGCCGAGGCGGTCGAGGAGAATGTTTTCGGGCTTGATGTCGCGGTGGACGATGCCGTGGTCGTGGGCATATTGGAGCGCGTCGCAGATTTGCGGGACGATGGCGAGCGCCTCGCGCGGTTCGATGCGTCCGTTGCGAAGCAGGTGCCGCAGGTTGAGACCGTCGACATATTCCATCAGGAAATAATAGAGTAGCGCATGCGTCTCGCTTGCGTTTTCCTGGGCTGATGCAAGCGGGACGCTTGCCCTACTTTGCTTCGGGTCAGATGCAAGCGGGACGCTTGCGCTACATTTTCCGAATTCATAGAGCGTGACGATGCCGGGATGGTTGAGTTTGGCCAGCGCGCGGGCCTCGCGGGTGAAGCGTTCGGCAAAGCCGGGTGTTTCGCCGATTTCACGAGGAAGAATTTTGAGCGCGACGATGCGGTCAAGTTCCTTCTGCCGCGCTTTGTAAACCGCACCCATACCGCCCTGCCCGATCAGCTCCAGAATCTCAAGCTGCGGAAACAGCGGAGCAATCTCTTCAACGGAGGGCGCCTTCGGCTTCATTTTTCCTTGGGCGGATTCCGCGCTCATTATCGTCGGATCAGCGAGGTTCATCTGCATCAGGCAGGAGGGGCACAGGCCGCCCGGCGCGTCGTGCGGAAGAGCGGAGCCACATTGAGGGCAGTTGTTTTCGTTTGCATTCATACCCATCTCTTACCCCTGTAATCCGAGTTGTTACAGTTTTCTCCAAAAAATCAGTGACGCGCGAGACTTGCGGCGAGATCTCTGAGTTCATCATCCAGACTCACGCCGAGCGGCAGCGTCTGCGCAACCTCCGCACGGTAGAGTTCTCGAAAACGTTTACGTAGACGATGAACCGCCACGCGGACCGCTCCTTCATTCATATCCAGAGCGGAAGCCATAGCGGTATAATCAATCGACTGATGCTCCATGATCAGTCCGTTTTTCAACTGAGTAAACAACGTCGTTTTCCCGGCAGCAGCATATTCCTGCTCCAGTCGTTTCATGGTCAGGTCCAAAAGCGAAAGCGCCCATTGACGATCAAATAGCGCCTCGGCCTCAAGGTTCGGCGTTCCGGCGGCCTCATATCGACGCTCTGCAATATCCGTATCGATTGATATATGGTGTTGTCCGCCGCCTCGTTTTTGCGCAGACACCTTGCGCCACTCCTTTGCGAGAAACCGCTTCAGCGCTGTAACCAGAAACGCCCGCAGTTTTCCCTTCTCGCGATCTGCGTCGGCAATCCAATGCTTCTCACACAGACAGCGGAAAAACTCCTGCGTTAGATCCTCGGCATCCTCCGGCGAATGATTACGCCGCCGAATATAGGCATAAATCGGAAACCAATAGATCGAACAAATCTCCTCCATCGCCCGCTCTGACTGCGGGGTGGATTGACCCGCTGCGAGCACAACACTCCAGCGCGTCGTGACAAATATGGACTCCCCCGACCCGCCGTCCGTCGGCAACTCAGAAGATGCTGCACTTTCCCTAATAGAATATTCCATGCTACGTACTTACCGGTTTCCAAACATCGATTACAGCAAATTGTAGAGAAACGAGAAACGAATTAAAACGCCTTCTGCCATTTCGGACAGGCGCATCCAAAGGGGATTGAAAGCCCTGTTGGGATTCCCTCCAATGGGGCTATCAGACGGCTATCACAAGGAATTCTCGACTTGCGCGAACACCTTTTCCAAACAAACACGTTGATCTCATAATCGATAGTGTTACTATCTTCACGTTCAGAAGAGTTATTTTTTGAGAGGTTTGTACGCATGGATTCAGGAAACAACAATGACAACCTTACTGCTGCTTGTGCGGAGGGAACCGCCATTATTCGAGTTGAAGGTCGAGGATCTTTTAAGATCAGCCCGCCGATGAAGCAGTTCATTCACAAGGTAATTGACGAAAAGTCCGCGAAAAAGATTCTTGTTGAGATGTCGCAGTGTACTGGCATGGACAGCACCTTTATGGGATTGATCGCGGGCATCGCTTGTTATCTGAAAAACAAACCCGAGGTTACGTTTGAACTGATCAATATGTCCGAGCGCAATAAAAAACTACTGGGAACACTCGGTGTTGATCGCGTTGTCAACTATTCCATGTCCGCCACAGAGGAACAGACTGGACTTATAAAACGATTAAGCGCTTCCGCTCGGTCAGTGGAGGTGGAGCAAACCAACAAACTCGAAGCGGCAAAAACCACCCTCGAAGCGCATACGACGCTGGTGGAAATTAACCCCGACAACTTGATCAAATTTAAACCGGTTCTGGAATATCTGCAGAATGATGTGCGCAAATTGAGCAGATAGTTCGCCGTTTACGGATTTAGCGCTCGAAACTCCGCCGTTTGAAAATAGGGAATCGTTCGGTTCTGCTCCATCTCCAGCCCGCAAAGTGAGGCTTGTATCAGGCGCAGCGGGTCGCCGTGCGATACCAACACCAGATTGCGATCAAAAAAATCTGTTTCCAGCGAAGCAATCACATCCTCCATACGCCGCCGAACCGCGTTCGCACTTTCCGCTCCGTTCATTTCCAGCTCGGCATTGATCTCATCTTGTTCCCACGCCTCGGAATAATTCAGGTAGTGCATTCCGTCCCACTTTCCAAAAAAGCGTTCGCGCAAACGCACATCGAGGCGAATCGAATCCGTCCCCAGCGCCGCACGCACCAGTTCTGCCGTCTCAACAGCGCGCAAAAAATCGGAAGAGACGATAACCGCATCCTGAATAAGCTCCGCCAGTTTTTCAGCGCTGGCCTGTACCTGAACCCGCCCTTTTTCCGAAAGTCCATACCGATGTATCCCGACATCAGGATTACTGACAATGATGCCCTCAACGTTTGCCATACTCTCGCCATGGCGAAAGGCGTAATACCTGTTTTTTAAATCGTCGATGCTCAAATGCATGACGAACACTAAACTGAATTGTATGCACCAGAACAAGCCTGCGCCGATGAATATCCCGCACGCTTGACACCAGCGAGCGTACTCCATACCGTGGAAAACATGAAACGTATTATCTTCCTGCTCACTCTCACATGTTCAACACTGATTCCTCTGTCAGCGCAGTGCGCGAACGAAATATGGGCCTACCTGTATAAAGGCGAAGAAAAATATTTCCCAGCCACCTCGCCCATCACAGACGTCGCCTGCTTCAGCGCCTCAGTGGACGGCGACGGACGGCTGACAGGCGGCCACGTGACTCCCCCCTCTCTGCCCGCACAAAACCTGCGCTATCACTTGGTCGTTACCATCCCGTGGAACACGACGCTGGCACACATTTACTTAAATCCGGAACTACCGCTGCGTGACCGCATTATTGCAGACATCGTTGAGCGGTCCAAAGGCTTCGACGGCGTTCAGATCGACTTTGAAAGCATTGCCGCAGCCGATGCCACCAACTATCTGCGCTTTCTGGCCGCAGTTAAGCGCGCACTCCCAAAAGACAAACTCTTCAGCGTCGCCGTCATGGCTCGATGGAAGGAATACCGCGACGCCAACCCGACCGATGCGTTTGACTATGCATCCATCAATATGATTGCCGACCGCGTCGTGGTCATGGCCTACGACGAACACGCGCGCGGCGGAGCCGCAGGCCCGATTGCGTCGCTGCCGTGGTGCCAAAAAATTTATGCCTACGCCGTTCAAAACGTTGATTCCGATAAGCTGATCATGGGCATTCCGCTTTACGGTCGGAGTTGGCAGGAAGAAACCACCACCCGTGCTTTTCGAAATCAGGAGGTCTGGGCCGACCTCAGCACCCGCCAGATCGAAGCCACCTCCTCTTCCTCAACCGGTGGACACTATACGTACAGCACGAGAGTCAACATCGACGTCTATTTTGAAAACCTGCCGTCGCTGAAAGCAAAAATGGAGCTGTATGAATCCCAACCGACGCAGGGCATCGCCTTCTGGCGCATCGGCCAAGAGCCGCTCAATTTTTGGGGAGAGATCCCAAAATAGTTTTCCATCAGCGCATCGCTCTTTTATGCTGACTCCAGCAAAAACGAAAGAGGCAGGGCATAAAAATAGAATATATGATTCGAGTCATCGCCGGCTCGCTCCTCCTCATCTCCCTGGCGCCGGCATTTTTTTCCAAATAAACTGGATCTGGCTCACCGTCTTTGTCGGAGCCAATCTGCTCCAGTCGGACATCACAAAATGGTGCCTGATGGAAAAGATTCTCGCCAAACTCGGCGTGGAAAAGTGAACGTCATACGCAACGCGTAAAATTGCCCTCCCCAGCTACGGGACCAACACCTGCACCGTAGCACCTGCTTCCAGCAGACTGTACCGCACGCACCCTGCGGGCCCTGCACATTCAGTTATAAGATGAGGACTCGAGGTAAGGACGCTTTGACCGACAGATATGTCAAACACCATAAAAGATGAAAACTACTAAATAATAGGACGGACACCGGGCGAAATAATAGGACTGACACCGGGGCGGCGACAACCGTAGCACCTGCTTCCAGCAGACTGTACCGCACGCATCCTGCGGGCCCTGCACATTCAGTTATAAGTTGAGAGATCGAGAGAAGGAGGCTTTGACCAATAGGAAACAAAGCTACTGAAAAACATCATTTCATAGGACCGACCCCGGACCCTTTGATGTTTGACCGGAACCTATAATGGGTGACACCCTTATAAGTTAACTCGTTGTAGAAAACCGCATCTCAGCCCAGAATTCTCTCTTCAAGCCCCGCCTTATTGGCCATCTTCTGTACTAATTTTGTCCTCCGACTTGTTTCCGTATTCAGCAGTTATTGGAAAGATTGTTCTGATCATATCACAGTTGACTGCGACTGAACCCGGCCATCTTAAAGTGCGACCCATATTATTTTTTCCTGTATCGCAATCTTTAAATTCGCACTCAAAAAACAGAACGTCATAAAGACTTGCTCTTAGATCACATTTTATGAATTTGCAATTATAAAATGTTGCCTTATGTCCAAAACATCCATATAAATCTGTATGTATGAACTTACATTCTAAAAAGATTCCTTTAATGTCTGAATTGCCAAAATCGTTACTAGTGAACTCGCAACTTAAATATACACCATCACCATCAAACTCAAATCGATCAAAGTGAGTCAAACCAGTATATTTCTTTTTATCATATACATTCATTATTTTCCATTATATTACGATATTTATTATTTAATATGCATATTTTAAAGTCACGGGGTCAGTCCTATTATTTAGTTGCAGACCCAATGATCGGGGTTAGAAGGCCGACACAACTCGCTTATTTTATCGTGTAATCATGTGATAAAGCATCAAAACAAACGGAGTATTATGATCCAAGCTCAGCCTGTAGTTCGGCGTCGGCTTTGAGTACCTCGGCGGCCATATCCTTTTTGTACTGGACCATTTTCTCGGCGAGTTCCGCGTCGGAAAGCGCCAAAATCTGAACCGCCAGCACGGCCGCATTAATCGCCCCGGCTTTGCCGATTGCAACCGTAGCCACCGGAACGCCCTTGGGCATCTGCACCGTAGAGAGCAGCGAGTCCATCCCGTCGAGCGCCCATCCCTTTACCGGAATACCGATCACCGGCAGCGTGGTATGACCAGCCAGTACGCCGGAAAGATGTGCGGCTCCGCCGGCCGCGCCGATAACGACCTTATATCCATTTGCCGCCGCGTTTTCTGCAAATGCTGCAGCTTCATGTGGTGTACGGTGCGCCGATAGAATTTTTACGGTGGCTTCGACGCCGAATTCTTTCAGCGTGTTGTAGGTGTATTCCAAAACGGGCCAATCGGATTTACTGCCCATCACAATGGCGACGGTCGGTTGTTTACTCATTTGATGATCCTTCCTATTCCTGATTAAAGTCCAAACCCAGCCGCTTCATTTCGCGGTGAGCAATGTCGTTACGGTAAAATGCATCCTTAAAGCTGATCGACTCCACGGCAATGTAGGCCTTTGACAGCGCATCCGGCAAATCCTTACCCAGCGACGTAATGCCCAGCACGCGACCGCCGTCCGTGACCACCTAAAGTCACGGGGTCAGTCCTATTATTTAGTTGCAGACCCAATGATCGGGGTTAGAAGGCCGACACAACTCGCTTATTTTATCGTGTAATCATGTGATAAAGCATCAAAACAAACGGAGTATTATGATCCAAGCTCAGCCTGTAGTTCGGCGTCGGCTTTGAGTACCTCGGCGGCCATATCCTTTTTGTACTGGACCATTTTCTCGGCGAGTTCCGCGTCGGAAAGCGCCAAAATCTGAACCGCCAGCACGGCCGCATTAATCGCCCCGGCTTTGCCGATTGCAACCGTAGCCACCGGAACGCCCTTGGGCATCTGCACCGTAGAGAGCAGCGAGTCCATCCCGTCGAGCGCCCATCCCTTTACCGGAATACCGATCACCGGCAGCGTGGTATGACCAGCCAGTACGCCGGAAAGATGTGCGGCTCCGCCGGCCGCGCCGATAACGACCTTATATCCATTTGCCGCCGCGTTTTCTGCAAATGCTGCAGCTTCATGTGGTGTACGGTGCGCCGATAGAATTTTTACGGTGGCTTCGACGCCGAATTCTTTCAGCGTGTTGTAGGTGTATTCCAAAACGGGCCAATCGGATTTACTGCCCATCACAATGGCGACGGTCGGTTGTTTACTCATTTGATGATCCTTCCTATTCCTGATTAAAGTCCAAACCCAGCCGCTTCATTTCGCGGTGAGCAATGTCGTTACGGTAAAATGCATCCTTAAAGCTGATCGACTCTACGGCAATATACGCTTTTGACAGCGCATCCGGCAAATCCTTGCCCAGCGAAGTAATGCCCAGCACGCGACCGCCGTCCGTGACCACCTGATCGTCCTTCAGCGCCGTTCCGGCGTGAAAGACCACGGTATCGCTCACGGCGTTGGCGGCATCCAGATTTTCAATCACATCGCCCTTGGCGTAGGAACCGGGATAACCGCCCGCCACCATCACTACACAAACGCTATGCTCATCCTTCCACGCCACCATCTCGTCAGAAAGGTTTCCGTCTATCACGCCGTTGATCGCGGGGAGCATATCGCCGTCCCATCGCGACAGCACCGCCTGCGTTTCCGGATCGCCGAAGCGACAGTTAAACTCCACCACGCTCGGCTGATCATCATGAATCATCAGCCCGGCGTAGAGCACGCCTTTATAGGTGATACCGCGCTTTTTAAGTTCGGCCAGAGTGCGCCCGTAAACCTCATCCTTCACCTTCTGCCAAACCGTATCATTCACGATCGACGCCGGAGAATAGGCGCCCATACCGCCCGTGTTCGGCCCCTGATCCTTTTCAAAAATACGCTTATGGTCCTGCGACGAAGCGAGCATCACTACATGCTCTCCATCAATCAATGCAAGAATCGACGCCTCTTCGCCCACCAGAAAATCTTCAATCACCACGCGACTTCCGGCATCGCCGAAGGCGTTCCCTTCGAGCGCATCGCGGATCGCGGCCTCGGCCTGCTCGACGGTTTCGGCAACCGTTACGCCCTTCCCTGCAGCCAAGCCGTCGGCTTTAATCACAATCGGCGCACCGCGTTCGCGCACATAGGCACAGGCTTCATCCGAATTGGTGAATGTTTCATAGGCGGAAGTCGGCACGCCGCCCGCTTTCATGATTTCCTTTGCAAACTGTTTACTTCCTTCCAGCTGGGCGGCCGCCTTACACGGACCGAATACACGAATGCCTTCCGCCTCCAGCAAATCCGTCAATCCTGCGCACAGCGGGGCTTCAGGTCCGATCACCACCAAGTCGGGTTTGTTTTCGACACACCAGCTCTTAATGCCTTCCAGATCGGTCGCGCCGAACGAAAGATTGGTTCCCAGCTCCGCCGTTCCCGCATTGCCGGGCGTACAGAAAATTTCCGGTTTCGCGCTATCGTTTGCCAGTTTCCACGCCAGCGTATGCTCACGGCCACCGTTCCCTACCACCAAAATCTTCATTCACTTGCTCCTTGATAAACCCCCGGCCCACACGGCACATTCCCACACCTATTCGCCGCAGTGACCCATTTGTTTGTTGCGGTCCGGAAAAGTATCAAATGAAAACCGACCTATTCAACTATGATCTCCCGCAGGAGTTGATTGCCCAGCACCCGCCCGTACGGCGCGAACTGGCCCGGATGATGGTACTCCATCGCGAAACGGGCACCATCGAACACCGATCAATCACCGACATCGTGAACTATCTCCGCGCGCCCGACGTGCTGGTCCTCAACAATACCAAGGTGATTCCCGCCCGCGTCTTTGGACATAAAGCCGCCTCCGGCGGAAAAGTGGAACTGCTCCTTCTCGAAGAAACCTCCCCCGGCCATTGGGACGTCCTGATGAAGACCTCACGACGACCCAAGATCGGCGAGCAACTGATTCTCTGCTCCGGAAAAGTAACCGCCATTATGCTGGCCGACGGCGAACAAGGCGAAGCGCTCCTGCATATTGAATCCGAGCGCCCGCTCATGGAAGTGCTCGACGAAGAAGGCGTTCCTCCGCTTCCCCCATACATTGCCCGTAAAGAACAGACTCGCGAACAGATTGAAACCGATAAACAGCGCTATCAAACCGTCTATGCCTCCGCCCCCGGTGCCGTCGCAGCGCCCACGGCCGGGCTGCACTTTACCCCGGAACTCCTCAAACAACTGTCCCATAACGGAATCAGCCAAGCCGAGTTGACACTCCACGTCGGCCTCGGCACCTTCCGACCTGTCTCCGCCGAAATCATTACCGACCACGAAATGCACCACGAGCGCTACGTCGTCTCGTCCGCCGCTGCGGAAACCATCAACAAGGCCCGGCAAGCAGGTGGCCGAATCGTCGCCGTCGGCTCCACCTCTGTGCGTACGCTCGAATCCGTTCAGCCCATCCGCG
>CAYOBH010000058.1:0-14570 GCA_964402125.1 uncultured Verrucomicrobiota bacterium | reverse complement strand
TCGGTATGCAGCTTCGCGCCGTTGATCTCGGTCAGGTTACAGAACTGCCAACCCGACTCAATCGTCACATTCCCTGCGTCATCTTTTACCTGCAGATGCGGATTTAACCCGATTTCACAGCAGGGGTTGCATCCGTGCGACAAATCGTTGGAGAAATAAAAACCGGGTTCCCCCCATTCCTTCTGCTTCTGAAAGATACGCAGAAACTGCGCTTTCGAGGTTTCGTTTCGGATGAGCTTCACCGAGTTGTTTGATCGTCCGCGCTGCGGATTTTCCGCAAACCAGTTGCCGCGCTTGGCATTCATCATTTCGCCGTCGTCCGGAGAAAAGAGGCAGATCGTTGCACTGCGACGGACGCCGCCGGCGATTACCGCATCGGCCGCATGCATCATCAGGTCGTAACATTCAATCGGCTTGAGTTTACGCCCGAGCGCACCGTCGAGAATGTTACGGCAGCGCTCCAACGCACGGCGCAGCGGAACGTGTCCTGGAGCGCGCCCGCCGGAAGTTGATAACAAGCTGCCGCGTGGACGAATGCTGGAATAGTTAAACTCGACCAGATAGCCCTCAACATAGCTCTTCATCAGCTCATGCATGGAATCCGCCCAGCCCTCGATAGAGTCAGGAATCGTAAAATGCGTTACCTGACCTTCGTCGATCGAACAGGCCAGCGGCGGCAGTTTTTCGACATGCTCAAACTCCACACTGAACCCAACGCCGGTGCCGCAAAGCAGGAGAAACAAACCCTCCCGAAAAAATTCCAGACGGTCGCAAATCCCGAAGGTGCAATTATACATGCGGGCGTGCTGTTTTTCGATGGCCGCACCGCCGAACTGCAGGGAGCGCATTGATGGCAGGCAGCGTTTTTCAAGCACCCGATCAAAAGCCCAATGAATCTCTTCTTCAGCGGTCGGGAAATTGCGCAGGTGCATATCGCGCACCCGCCCCACCGCCTCTGCAAAGGTTTCGCGACGGTTTAGTTCCGGCAGATAACGCGCGTAACGGCTGACGAGCATATAATCCTGAATCGCCGATGCATCGGGGCGCAACCGCTGATTACGCGCCTTCTTATGTTCTTCGCGATAAAGAATGTAGGCGCGGGCCACATCGTAGAGCCCGGCCCCCATCAACTGCTGCTCGACGAGGTCCTGAATCTGCTCCACCTCCACCTCTTCAAGACCTTGGTGCTCATAGCCCGCGATGATATTGTCGAGCTTGGCGGTAATATCGCTCACAATCGTCCGGAGGTGCGGCGGAAGTTGCTCCGCGCACTTGGTCGCGCTCTTCACCGCTTTTTCGATGGCATTCTTAATTTTTGATGCGTCGTATTCGACGGATACCGCATCCCGTTTTTTAACCTTAATCTTCATCGCGCAAACCCCTCTGATTCGTGCATTCAGCGCACGTCTATTGCAAACAGTAAAAAAGTGACTACATAATTTGCACACACAACATGTAGTACCCCTCCGAAAACTGGTCCACCATATATTGCAACCAACGGATTAAAAGGGAAAAAACAAAAAAACAGATCCGACCCCAAAAGCACCGATAAACAGGTCCTCATTTTAACCATAGAAAGGCGATTGATTTACGACGATCAATCGTATTCCTGCAACCGCGTCTCGACTTTGTCGAGTGCCTTCCGATCGCCAGTTTCCCGATAAGCATCGCGCAGGATCAAAAAGAACTGACGCTCATACACCGGCAGCATATCGGATTTCTCGACCATGTCCTCTATATAGTCCCCAAGGAAATCGACTCCCTCCTTGATCTGGTCGGAAGAAACCATGAACTCATAATAGCTGTTTAATAAAGGTAGCACCTTGCTCCCCGCCTCCATCTGATCCTCCAGCAACTGCTCAAACTCCCGCAGAGCAGTTTTGGAGTCACCCGACTTCATAATCTGAGTAATGCGGGTCATCTCCATCTCACGCTGGATATCATCACGATCGCTGCCGATCACCCCGGAAAGCATTTTAAATAATTCATCGGCCTCCTTATCCCGTCCGGACTCAACAAGCGCCGTATTAATTTTGGAGGCGGCCTCAGCCAGCACATCGGGATACTTCCGGAAAACGTCCTTAAACTCCTTAAACAGGGAGAGCATGCCCGAGTAATCGTGATCTTCAATCAGCAGGCCGAGTTCCAGATTCCATGCATCCAGATTTTTTGAAAAGGCCTTCCGGGCTTCTTGCGCACAACGCCGCGCAATACTCGGCGACGGTCTGCGAACAATCTTGGCGATGGTGATATACCATTCTGCCTTAATCGCGGCGGACGTTCGCCGTGCGCTGTCGATGGCAAACTCAATATCATGATCCGTCATCAAATCGCCGGTCTGCGGATAAAACGCGTTGCCTGTGGTAAAGTTCTGATTTTCGTACCGTCCAATATCCAGCTCCCATTCCCTCGGTGACCGCATGTAGGAAAACCAGGCATGCCCCCCACTGCTGCCTATAGCATCAAAAAAGATTGAGGGGATTCCGTATGCGCGTGCAGTAATCACGCAGTAGTAGGCCTGATCCACACAAATGCCGCCGTGTTCTTTGATGGAGGAAAGCCGATATTCTCCGTTTGGCCAGTCATACGTCTCCTTCTGCAGCCGATTGTTATCATATTTGATCATCGCATACTTCTTGCCCCACGAGTCTACCGACCCGCCCTCATTATCCCGTGCCCACTCCAACTCCTCTATTGGAACCGGTGTGTCCACCACAAAAACCAGATCGCCAATCCCGAGATCGCCGTAAGCAATCTTGGCCTTTTTGGTCTCATAAAGGTTTTTGTAATAGTCGTAGCGCCTTTCCAGCTCGGGCTCATACGGAAGAACTTCTCTCCCCATCTGCCCATGCAGACGCGGGCGGCGAGGCTCGTCCCACACCACCGACATCGCCAGAATCAGCTTAAAATATTTATCTCTTCCCTCCGGGTCATGGGCAGCCAGTTGATCGAGAATCACCATGCATTCAGGCAGTTTGTCCTTCGAGGAGAGGGTCTCCACCAAAAGGTGAAGTCGTTCGCTGGAAGCTAAAATCCACTTCAGCACATTCTCCGGAATTGGGACTGCGGTAGAGAGCTGCATCAGGCGCACGCAATCGGCTAATTCGCCATAAACCGCCAGACGATCCTCAGCGATTTTCACACTCGATTTTAATTCATTCGCCAGCGCATTCGTGAAGGTTTTTATTCCCTCTTCCTGATGCTTTTCCCGGATATATCCTTCTGTCGCCGCCCGAACGTTTTCACTCGACGGCAGCGCAAACGAAGTCAACGTTGCAGAAAATGCGACTGCAAACAGAATGGCTGATAATCCTTTCACCATGAACCGATCTCCCATAAAGGGGTGGAAACGAACCGAATACTGTGTTATTGGTCACATTATGAATCACATATTCGACCATTTTCCAAGAACTCGGTTCGCCGAATTGCCAACCCCTATCACGCCACTGCGTCATTTGGAGGGCGCAGATCGCTGTAACGAGCTCTTGATGAAGCGGGATGACCTAAGCGGACGGGTTTACGGAGGGAACAAAATCCGTAAGCTTGAATTTCTGCTGGGCGAAGCGCTGGACGAAGGACGAAAATCGGTCATCACCTACGGTGCAGCAGGCTCAAACCATGCCCTGGCAACGGCTGTTTATTGTAGAGAAGTCGGTCTGCGCGCCATCTCCATTCTGGCTCCGCAGGAAACCAGCGCCCATGTGCGTAAAAACATTCTGATGGGCCGTGCCGTTGGTGCTCAACTGCACCTTTGCGACAGTTTTGCTGACTTTCCGAAAGTGACCCAACATAGTGTTGAGGAATGTAGAAACCGTGATGGCGTTGACCCTTACATCATTCCCGCCGGAGGCAGTAACGCCGTTGGCGCAGTCGGATTCGTGAACGCTGCGTTCGAACTTAAAGAGCAGGCCCGACCCGATATCATTTATCTGCCCATGGGGACGGGCGGAACCCTGGCCGGCCTTTTGGTTGGACTAAAACTGGCCGGACTGGAAACGCGCATCGAAGCTATACGGGTGGTCGATCCCTCCTTCCGCAATAAAAGCCACATCCTGAAACTATGCAGCGAGCTCTGCACAAAACTTGATGTGCCACCGCAAATCGACGAATCGGAGATTCACATCCGCAACGAGTTTCTCGGCCCCGATTACGGCATTCCCACCACAGAAGGGAAAAGAGCCGTTGAACAGTTTAAACAATTCGAGCACGTTGAACTGGAAAACACGTACACAGGGAAAACGGCAGCCGCTCTGCTCCATGACCTTAATTCGGGGGCACTCGAAGGGAAACGTGTACTGTATTGGAATACCCTGAATTCTCGTAATTTTTCAACACTTCGTTTTGCGTACTAATCATCCTTATGCTATTGGACTAGCGCGTTAACCAAAAAGATAAGCCTACATGCCACGATTATTTGAAACAGAATACATAGGGAGATCCAAGGTGACCTCGCACTTTTGCCAGTGCGATTTCTGCAAACGCCTGACCTATCTTAACTCCTACACCACCCATACTTTTACAAAACTTTTACGGATCCCCCTATTTCCGCGGGAAAAAATACAAATCATCGATGAATGTTCGCGGTGTGGGAAGAAGGGGATAACCTCTGCAAAAAAATACGCAAAGGAACGGAAGAGGGACCTCGCACGCTTGCGAAAAGACATTTCCGAGAAGAAAAACGTTAACCAGTTTGCTCAAGCACTGTATACGCTCATGATCTACAACATGGAGCCGGAATTCAATAAAGCCAGAAAATCACTTCCTTTCGATTATGAAACTAATCCGCAGATTCAGCTCCTTATCGCACAGGGACTCAGCCGCTTTGGCCACCAGGATGAAGCAACGATCTACTGTCGAAAAGCGATTGTCTTGGGAGCGGGTAAAGAGGCGGAAGAATTCCTGCGCTATTGTGAAACACTACAGACCGCCGCAGGCAACAGCACAAGAAATCAGCTCAAACCAAAATCTGCAACCTTGGCCTACTTACCCCTCACGCTGGTTATCGCTCTGTTCATTGCTCTCGGTGCATATCTGAGCAAATCCTCATTAAACTATTCCAACGCTTGGATTGTAAACGGAACCCTGCAGTCCTACACATTTACCATCGACAATAAAACCTACACATTGTCCCCTAGAGGCGTCGAAAAAATCAAAATTGGACTCGGAGAGCATACCCTTAAAATGGGAGACCAACCGGCATTTTCCTTCACGAATAATGATCCGCTGATAAAGCAGCTTCTTAAAAAAACATTACTGGTCATCAATCCCGATGATATGGCCCTGCTTGCAGTGAAGAAAATGAAGGAAAATAACCAGCCAGGAGAAACCATTTATTCGCATGACGGACAAATACGGGTACTTGAAAATGTCCCGTTTTCGAAGAAAGGATTTAAACAACCGCTCTTATCTCCATTGGAAAAAACCGATTCTATTGCTCTGTTTCGGCCTCAAAATCATGAGGGGATAATAAAACAGCTCCAACAAATCAATCAGCCGGAGGCCGCAGAGAAGTATGCGCGCAGCGCACTGGAAATGGATCCCTTTACAGAGGAAGCCAAGCTGCTTCTCCCGTTGGCCGTCAAATCAATGAATGATGAGGAAACTCTGGCATTTCTGAAAAAACAAGTTGACCGTGTCCAATCTTTACTGGATTGGCATCTCTACTATCAGGATTACATGAAAATCCATCATCCGGAAACAGACCTGGAAGCCGAGTACTTCGAACGCTGTAAACAGAATCCTTCCGAACCGGAAGGTCGCTATCTGCTCGCCCGCGTTGCGAAAAACCGCGAGATTGCCCACGGATATTACGAGGCTTCGGACGAGAATTACGGAATGAAAGGCATGGGATATTATACCATTTCCCACGATCTCTATATTCTCGGAAGCTTTGCGGAAGCACAGCCCTATATTCAAAAAGCACTGCTGCATGATCCGTCCGAAAAACGGTTCCGCGATTTATATGAAAATATTCTGCTTGGACAGCGAAACTATAAAAAACTGGCAGAATTGGCGGAGGAATCTCTTCAGACCAACCCCAAACCATCCGATGAAATTATCCAAAAAACGGTGCTTTATCTGACCTGTGCAGGTTCCCATCAGAAAGCGATAGAGGCCATTACTAAGTACGCCGAAGAAGGTAGCGCACAGTATGCGCAGCTCAATGCGCTTCGGCTTTATGCCACCCGCCGCAACATTAAGGGCTATCTACAGAACCTGCGTACTGCAAAAGATGCCCATGTCGACTTTGAAGAATTTTTATATAATGGGGAAATTCAATTGGCGAATGACGCATTGACCGCTCTCGATTCCGCACCGTGGCAGGACCATCTTCTTCTTTACTGCGCAGCCATGCGGCAAGAAAACGTAGCGTTGGCAGAGCAGAATATGAAACAGGCCATCGAAGATCTCTCCGAGGAAGCGCTGACACAGATCGCCGATCTGCTCAGCAAGGCGCAGTCAGTAACGCCCGATTCCGTACAGAAACTCGACATTGATGCCCCGGACAAGGCGCTGCTGCTCACGACATTCAGTTGGAGCAATCCGGAGAAGAAATCGGAATTTCGTGCACTGGCCCAGCTCTACAACTTTACGCCGGTTTATCCGCAGCTCTTTCTTGAAGAATTGCTGAGCGATTAACGCTCAGCAACCAAACGCATCTCGCGCGCGGCCTTGACTTCATCCAAACGGCCAACCGGAGTCGAAACCGGCGCTTCGTGCAATTTGTCGGGATCGGTTTTCGCCAGGTCAAACAACTCCTCAACCACGCTCACAAAATAGTCGAGCGTATCGCGGTCTTCCGTTTCGGTCGGTTCCACCATAAAAGCTTCGGGTACATTGAGCGGGAAATAAATCGTCGGCGGATGAATTCCCCGATCAATCATTCCCTTCGCCAGATCCAGCGTATGAACGCCGTATTGGGCAAGACACTTACCGGAAAAGACAAACTCGTGCATACAACGCCCTTTGTATTTCTCGTCGAAGAGCGGGCGCAGCTTTTCCTGAAGATAGTTCGCATTAAGCACCGCACGGTTACTGGTTCCAAGCATACCGTCGCGGCCAAGGCAGAGCAAATAGGCGTACGCACGGGTAATGATCCCGAAATTACCGTAAAATGGAGCAATATAACCGATGCTCTTCGGCGCATCATAATTGAGCGAATAGGTGCCGTCGTTGGTTTTCACCACGCGCGAAATCGGCAGATAAGGCCGCAGTTTATTCACCACGCCCACCGGTCCGGCACCAGGACCGCCGCCGCCGTGCGGAGTCCCAAACGACTTATGCAGATTAAGATGGCAGATATCAAAACCCATATCGCCGGGACGATACCGGCCCATGATTGCATTAAAGTTGGCACCGTCATAATACATCAACCCATCCACTTCGTGAACCGCATCACAGATTTCCTTGATGCGCGTATTAAACACCCCGAGCGTATTCGGGGCGGTCAGCATGACGCCGGCTGTTTTTTCATTCAGCGCCGCCTTAAACAGCTCAAAGTCCATCACTCCTTTACTGTCGGAAGGAATCGTCACCACCTTATACCCCGCCAAGTGCGCGCTGGCCGGGTTGGTTCCGTGCGCCGAATCCGGAATAATGATATGATCCTTCTCATTCCCGCGATCCTTGTGATAGGCCGCTATTATCATCACGCCCGTCAGCTCTCCGTGTGCGCCCGACATCGGCTGTAGTGTAAACTCGTCCAGCCCGGTCGCCTCCGAAAGCAGCCGCTCCGTATGATAGAGTACCGCCAGCGAGCCCTGCGTGAGCAAACCCCCGCCTCTCAACTGCGGCCACAGCGGATGCACACCCGTCAGTTCCGGCAGATTGGCCGCCGCCTCGCACGCCTTCGGATTATACTTCATCGTGCAGGATCCCAGCGGATAAAAATGGGTGTCCACCGAAAAATTAAGCCGGGAAAGCGCTGTAAAATGGCGCACCACTTCCACTTCGGAAACCTCTGGAAGCTCCGCCGGTTGACTCCGCAGATACTCGGCCGGAATCTCCTGATTCTCCGATATTTTAATCGACGACATCTGCACCCCGGAACGCCCCGGCGATGACTTTTCATAAATTAGTTTCATATTGCTTACTCCGTAATGCGTATTGCGTAATTTAGAGGGCGACGCTCCGTCGGAGCCAGTGTCTCCCTAACCCATATAAAAATCATTTTTTCCCGTACTTCTCCGACTCCGCTTCCTGAATCCGCAACGCCTCTGCCGCCGAAATCTTGTACGGCTCGCCATCGCGCTCAATGATCACATTTTGCCCTAGCTTCGCCTTCTTCACCAACTCATCGCGAACGGCCTGCTTCATACATCTTCGAGCCTCATCCACCTTTTCCAGAATGCTTTTTTCACTCATGAGCACTCTCCTTTATCACCCTAAACAACTCTTGTTGAAGAATTGTTACTTCTCCATCCTTTACAGCAAAAACAGGAATAGGTTCTGCCCTTGCGTTGTTATAACACATCACCTCATCACACAACGGCACAAACACATTCAGAAAATTGGAAACCGTTCTGCAATACCTCCGCAGAATCGCATCCAGCGGAATATCGTGCCCGCCTGACTCCACTCGCTGTCGCACCCGCGCCGCCGAAAATCGCGCACTCGGGATCCATAGATAAAACAATACAATCTTCCATCCCTCACTACGCAGTTCCCTCAGCAACCGCACATAGCTCTTTCCTGAAAGCGTTGTTTCAAATGCAAAATCATCTCTCTGCTGCACACACGACCGGATTTCCCGCAACAAAATCTTTCCCGCCTCCAGCTGCGCCTTCGACGGATCAAGTGGTGATAAACCATCTGCAATCAAATCTGCATTAATAAAATTCCGACACCCCGTCAGCTCCTTCAGATACCGCAACGCAAACGTCGTCTTTCCGGCTCCATTCGGCCCGGCAATCACATAACAGATTGGTCTTCCCCCATTCATTTTACTCATCGTAGACGCGAGCTTCCATCCGCGTTGTGCCCTCTAAGCAATTTCCCAACAACGAAGAAGAATGCTCCATCTGCATCAGTACACCTTGATCATCACAGCCGACTTCTTCATCTCATCAATCAGTTCCAGCAAATTCACATCCGAAGCTTTTTCCTTGCCCAGATCCAAACCATCAATGGTCTTCAGCAGAGGGAGAATATAATCAATTTTGATCGCATAATTGACGTTCTGAGGCAAATCGCCGGTTAGAACCAGCGTCGAAAGTGAATCCAGTTTGGCGGCGACGATTCCCGCAAGATTGCCCTTTTCGTCAAAGAGCGGACCGCCAGAATTACCCGACTGCAACGGAGCGCTGATCTGAAAATAACGCGGTGTATTTTCAGGGCCGGTCAGTCCGCTGATCGAACCCATCGTAAATTTCACATCCGAGCCCTGAAGATCAGGGAGCGGATAACCGAGCGTAAACACCTGTTCGCCCAATTTGGTGTCATCCGCAATCGTCAGCGAAACTCCGCCTTCTGCCTCACTGGCTCTCAACACAGCAACATCGTTAGCGGCATCCTTTTGCAGAACCTTGGCAACATAATCCTTCCCATTCAAAGAAACCGAAATCCGCTCCGCACCCTCCACTACATGCCAGCAGGTCAAAACATATCCGCCTTTGATCAGCAGACCACTTCCGAATCCGGAGGGAGCAATGTCGGCGGGAAGCGGCTGTTCCGAATCCGAAACTACCTTTTTGCGTTCGATTTGCGACTGAAGCTCCTTTGCGCGTTGCTGCCCGGCGGCAATTTGAGAGGTACTCAGTTGGTTGCCCAAAATTTCCTTTTTTCCCCTCGCCAAGGAATTTCCATTCATAGCCGACAAAACAAACCAGGCGTAGGCCTCCACATAATCCTCAACTACTCCTTCCCCATTGCGGTACATCAAACCGAGATTACACTGAGCGTAGGCCTCTCCCTGCTCCGCTGCTTTCCGCCACCATTTCGCCGCCTCCTGATCGTCTTCGGCAACTCCTTCCCCGTTGGCGTACATCGAACCGAGATTACACTGAGCGCGGGCATTGCCCTGCTCCGCCGACTTCCGGTACCATTTTACCGCTTCCTGATCGTCTTCGGCAACTCCTTCCCCGTTGGCGTACATCAAACCGAGATTACACTGGGCGCGGGCATCGCCCTGCTCCGCCGCCTTCCGGTACCATTTCACCGCTTCCTGATCGTCTTCGGCAACTCCTTTCCCGAACTCATACATCAAACCGAGATTGAGCTGGGCGGAGGCGTCTCCCTGCTCCGCTGCTTTCAAAAACCATTTCACCGCATCCTGATAATCCTCAGCAACTCCGTACATAAAGCCGAGATTAAACTGAGCGAGAGCATGGCCCTGCTCCGCTGCCATGCGGTACCACTTCACCGCTTCCTGATCGTCTTTGGAAACTTCATACCCGTTGTCATACATCAAACCGAGACCGAACTGGGCGGAGGCATCACCGCTCTCTGCCTTTGCTTTAAGCGCTGCAATATCCTCTGGCGTCTCCGCGTATGACACCAAAGAGGCCGCCAAAAACCAAACCATCATCAAAAAAAGTCTCTTCATTCCACACCTCATCAATTACTGACACAGCTCAGCGTCGAGACCATCAAGACCGGAATAAATGCCCGGCCGTTGTCAAACCCCTCACCTCACCCGCAAAATTACGCAATACGTAGTACGCATTACGTATCACGTATCACGCCAACACACTCTCGAGTTTGGCCACCAGAATATCGATCTCCTCTTTCGTTCGCTTTTCCGTAAAGGAGAGGAGGAGAACATTTTCCATTCCTTTGTAATATCGACCGACCGGGAAACCGGCGGCAATGCCTTGGTCGACCAGCGCGCTCACGACGTCGGAGGCATCCTTCGGCAGACGCACCGCAAATTCGTTAAAGAAGCGACGGTTGAACGCGGGCCTTACTCCCGGAATTTGGGTGAGCTTGTGCCAGGCGTAGCTCGCGCGGTCCATACAGTCGCGACCAACCTCCTGAAAGCCTTCTCGTCCGACGAGCGACAGATATATGATGGCGCGTAGCGCACAGAGCTGGACGTTGGAGCAAATATTGGAGGTCGCCTTTTCGCGGCGGATATGCTGTTCGCGTGCCTGCAGCGTCAGCACATAACCGCGCCGCCCCTGCGCATCGCTCGTCTCGCCCACGATACGGCCCGGCATCTTACGCACCAGCTTCTTCGTGGTCGCCATGAAGCCTAGATATGGCCCGCCGAAGTTGAGCGGAAGCCCCAGACTCTGCCCCTCGCCCGTGACAATGTCTGCGCCCATTGCGCCGGGTGTTTCCACATGCGAAAGCGACATCGGATAAACCGACATAATGGCCAAGGCCCCAACGGCATGAGTCTTCTCGATCAACTCCGATAAATTATCCAGACAGCCAAAAAAGTTGGGATTCTGCAGCACCACCGCACCAACCTCTTCATCGAGCGCCTCACTGTATGCCGCGCGATCGGCCACGCCGTTTTTAGAAAGTGCAATTTCCCGATAATCGACCGAAAGATTCTGGGTATAGCAGCGGAGCATCGTGCGATAGATGGGATTCACCCCTTCATCCACCAATACCTTATTTCGCTTCGTATCGCGCAGCGCCATCATAATTCCTTCAAACAGCGCCGTTCCACCATCGAAAAGCGACGCGTTGGCCACCTCCATACCCGTCAACCGGCAAATCGCCGTCTGAAACTCAAACGCCGCCTGCAGTGTACCTTGCGAGGCCTCCGGTTGATATGGCGTGTAGGCCGTGTAAAACTCGCCGCGGCTCGATAGCGCATCGACCGCCGCAGGAATATAATGATCATAAAACCCTGCCCCGCAGAAATTAATCAGATGGGTCGAGTTTTTGCGCGCCAATTTACGGATCTGCTGCATCATCTCCATTTCGGAGATCCCCTCGGGAATATTCAACTCCTTCGCCCGCAGCGAGGAAGGAATCGCGGCAAACAGATCATCAAAATCACGAATACCCAGCGAATCGAACATGACCTGCTGATCCTGGTCGCTCATCGCACAAAACGGTGTCTTTTTCATTATCACAACTTCCTTTTTACCACGGAGGCACTGAATCACGGAGAATCAGAGTACCAATCTTTTTATTCCCTGCTTCAAAACCGGAACATTAAACAATAATCTGCTCTGTCAGCTCCTCCTCAACCAAGCTCATTTCACTTCTCCGCATTATGCATATTTATTTGCACCCAGACTCACTGGAGACTCGAAGATATAGAGATCTAGAAGCTCCGTGTCTCCGTGCTTCCGTGGTGAAAACTATTTTCGGGCAGAGCCCGCTTTATAAAACGGAAGATCAACCACCTCTGCGGGGAAAAGTTTCCCACGGATTTCGACCTCAAGCATCTGTCCGACTTCGGCCAAGGTGGGTTTCACAAACGCCATCGCCACCGCCACGTCCAAACTCGGAGCCAAGGAACCGCTGGAGATTTCGCCGACCTCTTCGCCCGCATAAAAAACTTTATCATGTGCACGTGCGGCCCGCTTTGAATTAAATTTTAACCCAACCAGATAACGCTCCGGTTTTTCCAGCGCCGTAAGAACGGGAGCCTTCCCGATAAATTCCTTTTCGCTGTTAATAAACATCCCGCGCGATGTCGAAACGGGCGTATCTGCCTCCGACAGCTCATGTCCATAGAGTGAATAGCCCATCTCTAGACGAAGCGTATCGCGTGCCCCCAACCCCGCCGGTTCCACCATGGGATGCGCCAACAGCTGATCCCAGAACGACTCAACGGCGGGAACTGGAAGATACACTTCATACCCCAGCTCGCCCGTGTAACCCGTCCGGCTGATCAGACAGGAAAACTCCTCGGTCTCCACCTCCGCGAAACGGAAATAGCCCAGCTCAGGAAGGCGTCCATTCAGCACGTCATTAAGCGCATCAGCTGCCTTAGGACCCTGCACATCCAATTTTGCGAGCGAATCGGACAGGTCCGAAAAAAGCGTGGCTTCAGAAAGTTGCGCCTGAATCCACACCGCATCCTTCTCCATCGTTCCGGCATTTACCACCAGCATATATCGCTCCTCTTCCAAGCGATAGCAGGTCAGATCGTCAATAGTTCCGCCCTCTTCGTTAAGCATAAACCCATAACGCACCTGACCCATTTTCAACGAGGAAATAGTACAGGTCAGCAGCTTTTCCAGATCTTCGCAGGCGGACGGTCCGATCAGTTCAAATTCGCCCATGTGGCAGATATCGAACACGGAAACCTTCGAGCGCGTATGTTCATGCTCCTGAAGGATCCCTGCATATTGAATCGGCATATCCCAGCCGCCGAATTCACCCATACGGGCACCTAGTTCCAAATGTTTTTTATGTAGCGGTGTCTTTTTCATAGGTTCGCACTGTAAGAAATCGCCCGCCCCGCCGCAAATTGATTTTAGTGTTACTTGAGCACTCCGCAATTTTGCCGATTTAAGAAAGGGCTATTTTTGCCTATTTATTGAAAATCGGGGTAAAAAGTGGCAAGTGGTGTTAGATTGAGAACCTTCGGATATTGGAGTCTCCACCCTTGCTCTATAGAGTGAATTGAGGCAACGTTGGTGCGTTTAGTTTTATGGAGAAATGAACCAATGAAATGTCCTTTTTTTAATCGCCTTGATTCTCTTGCTGTTGTTCCACTGCTGTTCGGTGTGGCGTGCACCACGTCGCCCAGACGTTCGATTCCTGAGGCATGGAACAACCGAGTAGCCTATTATGCATTTGATGCCACTCCGGTCGGGCAGGAAAAGCTTTCCTTAACCGATTTTTCCGACAAAGCGAACATTGTCGTTGTCTTCGAGGGCAACATTTTTGAACTGGCAGATCCTGAGCATTATGGAAAAGACGATGCGTATATCCTATCCATTTCGGACGGGCCGTACACTCGCTATGAACAGATCATCGACGACATTCACACGCTTCAGGCGCGCGGCATTCTTGTCCTGATGAACGTGGACGATACGCAGTCGTGGCAAACGGAGATTCCGTTTACCGACTATGCAGGCGAAGGAAAAACCTGCGAGGAATATGCCGCTCTCGTATATGAAATGGCCCAGAAGGTTCCGTTTGATGGAATCGCTCTGGACGTAGAGCATTTTTCGGGTCCAGTCAACCAAAACTTCATCAACCTCGTCCGGGAGTTTGGAAAATATTTTGGTCCGCAATCGATCAATCCGGACAGCACTATTTACACTGCCGCCATTTATTCCGGCGCGGCAGCGGGCAACGCGATCGGGAAAAACATCGAAACCGCCGCTTATTTTAATTTTGTGGAGGACATGGGCTACTTCCAGAACAACCAGACGCGATTTAACCAATATGCCGATATCATTGGAGCCGGAAAGGTGATGAACGGCATGGTGCTCGATTATAACTCACTGGAGAGCGTATTGGCCCATTGCGCGTGGGAGCCTCAGGAAACCCCCAAAGCGGGCATCATGGTTTTTGCTGGCAACGTAAACAAAAACTATACGGACACCATTTTTGATGCCGTTGGAAATACGAAAGAGCAGTGATACAAACCTACGTATGGGCGCAAGTCACTTCCGTAGGGCAAGGGACGCCGGAAAGAGTTTGTTCCATCG
>CAYOBH010000057.1:0-15129 GCA_964402125.1 uncultured Verrucomicrobiota bacterium | reverse complement strand
CAGAGGCAAGAGCCGCAAACACCGCAAGAGCCGCAAAAGCCGCAACAGCCGCAAGAGCAGAAGACGGAAAGCAAGCACGAGGTCGATGTGCACAAGACCTCGTCCGGCGATCTGGAGATTACTTTTCTCGGGCACGGAACGGTCATGTTTAAGTTTGAGGGGAAGGTGATCCACGTCGATCCCTACAGCCGCGTGGCCGACTATGCAACGCTGCCCAAGGCCGATCTGGTCCTGATCACGCACGGCCATGCCGACCACCTCGATGCCGGAGCGCTCGGCCAAGTCCGCAAGGAAGGCACGACCGTGCTGGTCGCCGAAAGCTGCAAAGGGAAGGTCGAGAACGCGACCGTGATGAAGAACGGGGAGACAAATACCGTCTTTGGCATCCTGATCGAAGCGGTCCCCGCCTACAATATCGCCAAAGAGAACGGCGCCCAGCCCTTCCATCCAAAGGGTGCCGGAAACGGCTACGTGCTGACCTTTGGCGACACGCGCGTGTATGTTGCGGGCGATACGGAAAACACGCCCGAGATGAAGGCACTCAAGAACATCAAGATTGCGTTCCTGCCGATGAATCTGCCCTACACCATGGCTCCGGAAATGGTGGCCGCCGCCGCCAAGGCCTTCCGGCCTGCCATTCTGTATCCCTACCATTACGGGAACACGGATACGGCAAAGCTGCTGGAATTGATGAAGGATGAATCCGGCATCGACGTCCGCATCCGCAAGATGCAGTGAGTGGGGCGTCGCTCCCGCCTCTTTCCACGGCGCCAAGGCTCGCCGTGGGGCTTGAGTATTTCGTGGTTTATCTCAGATCTTCCCACGTTTTCGGCGAGGGTTGCCCGAAAAGGGAAAGCACGTGATCGACGTAACAGCCGAGCATTTCCGCCATCGAGACCGAATAGGGATCGCGGCCCTTCGACATATAATACGGCGGTGATATCGGCATAATCGTTCCGCCCGCCTGCGCAACGCTCGCTGCATTCAGCGCGTTCAGTAGCGTCCACGGTGCCTCGCGGATACAAAGCACCACTTTGCGCCCCTCCTTCAAGTGGCAATGCGCCGCGCGCGTCACCAGCGAATCGGCAATGCCGGCCGCGACCTTTCCCAGCGTATTGACCGAGCACGGAAGAATGACCATCCCGGCCGTCGGCACCGACCCCGAGGCAATCGTCGCCGTCAGATCCTCGTCCTTCCAGATTTCCGACGCCAGCGCCTCCACTTCCGCAAACGGACCGACCTCTTGCTCATACACCACGCGCCCCATTTTGCTCGCCACCAGCGTCACAGGCCACTGCGACTTTTCCATCAGCAGCTTCGTCGCCAGCGCCCCCGACGCGCCCGTCATTGCCACCACTAAATTCATATTCATACCTTCTCCAGCAACGAATGAATGTAAAGCAGCGAATGGTTCATCGAACACCTCTCAACAGAATTTCTGAGTCGCCAATGTTGACCAAAACACCACAAGGAACATTAGCCTGCTTCATATATGATTTCAGACACCAAAGATCTGCCGCAGACGTAGCATCTGATGAAGCAGAAACCAAAACCATTACCTCTCCATCAATCAGAATTGCGTCAACAGTGCGCTCATCAAGGCACAAGTCTCCGAAATGAGGAGATATTACGGGATAAGTCGCTTCAACACCACGATGCTTCAACTCTGCAAAAAGCAGCCTTCTGTAGATATTCGCACTATAGCCCACCCCATGTTGATCTAGAATGCTTTCCATGGCAGTAGCAACCTCCCGTTCATTACTGAATTCTGTGCAGTCCCAATTCCCCATAAACTTGATTCCTCCAGAAGCCGGAGAGAAGGGAACACGTTGAAAACGAAAACGTTCCAATCCAAAGTTGATCAAAATCCCCAGCCGCTTTCTCCAGTGCTTGAGGTAGTTGATAAGTTGAGTGAAATGCTCCGGATAAAAATTTGATTTGATGTGTTTGAGTTCGAGAATCACCAAACCGTCAACCAAAAGGTCCAGTTCGAAGTGATCGACAACCTTGCCCCTGTGCTCCAAACTTTTCCGATCATGGCTGACAATCTCATGTCCTCTGGCACACAGAGCCTCTATCAGAGCACGATGATAATCCCACTCATCCCACCCCGGCCCCAATCCATTGTGCACATCCATCGATGCCCCGATGATTGAATAAGACAAGTCAGGATAAAGCACGTCGCCATTTTGAATTTTCTTTCTCATCATACAAACATTCGTTGTTTTCTCTACATTCGTTGTCAGCCGCCATGCTCATGTTCCACAGCAGAGCATCATTCGCTGCTTTACATCAATTCGTTGCTATCCTCCCAACAAAACCACCAGCGCTCCGGCGATTCCGGCGATGGCGGAGATCGGGAAAAACCTGACCTGCACCGGAATACGCTGCACGTAGGCGGCACCGAATGCCGCGGCTGAGATCACCAGCGCCGCGAGCGCGGCCGCGCCGCCAACCCGACTCCAGAGCATCACCAGCGCGCCCAGCGCAACCGCGTGCGTGATCGCTGCAGTGATCTGCGCCCCCCGAGGCCCCAGCGCCGCCGGAATACTGCGCACGCCGTCCGCGCGGTCAAAGTCAATGTCGAGCAGGGCGTAGATGATATCAAACCCGCTCATCCAGCAAAAGGTAAAGAGCGCGAGCAGCCCGACCTCTAGAGAAAAATGGAGTCCGTTCGTAACGGCAACAAAAGCGCCCAGCGGAGCCAGCGCTAGACACAACCCAATGCCGTAGTGACAGAGCGGCGTAAAACGCTTGAGCAGCGAGTAGAGGGAGAGCGGAATGAGCGGCACCAGTGAAAGTTTTATCACGGTGCTCCCCAGCAGCGCACACCCCACAAAATAAACCACCACGCCCACCATCGCCACCGCAATTCCCTGCCGCATCGTCAGCTTGCCCGACGGCAGCTCCCGGTTTTTAGTGCGTGGATTCCGCGCATCGATTTTACGATCCAGAATACGGTTCATCGCCATTCCGAACGTACGCGCTCCCAGCCCGACCAACGCAATCAGCAGCAGCACTCGAACCGACGGCATTCCGCCCGCACCCAGCCACGCGCCGGCAAACAGCAACGGCAGGCTGAAAATGGTGTGCTCCACCTTGGTGAATGAATGGAGTTTTTTGAGTGTAGACGAAGCTTCCAGCTTCGTTGTGCTCTCTCGGCATTTCTCCGGGTGCACAACGAAGCTGGAAGCTTCGTCTACGGCCGAGCGAACGACCTCAGCAACCGATTCCGATACGACGTCGATATGCGTTCGAATATCCGCTTTACCGTTGTGATCACCAAAATCCGTAACGCCCTTAATCATCCGACAACGCACACCCTGCGCCTTACAGACCTCCGCCACCGCATAACCTTCCATATCAACCAGATCCGCATGAGCCAAAAGGGCCGCTTTGCGCTCCGGCCCAAAAACCGGTTTTTCCACCGAGACCAACCGTAGTCCGTCATCCTGTAGCGGGATCCTATTCCCCTCTTCAGAAAAAACGGTTGCAACCTGATGAACGGATCCACGCTCCAGCGAATCATTCAGTGCTCCGCAAACGCCCGCATTAATCACGAAGGAGCAGCCGTGCTCCCGAATCAGCTTTTCGGTCGCCGCGCGCGCTGCGTCCAAGCCCATGTCGGAGATCACCGTCACCGTTCCGTCCGGCGCTCTCCTGTCGAGAAACGGCTTCGCCTCCATCTCCGTCGCAAATAAAATTCCGATCATGCAAAACACCACTTAATTAAAAAACCACGCGAACAACATTTTCCTCTCCGCCGCTGCCGAAAACTCTCCTTTTCACCGCGTTCACATTGCCTCCAAACGGGACAGACATTCGCCCAAAGAACAAACAGTCGCTCCGGCACCATATGGATAAGCGGAATCCACTGGCGCTACAATAAACGTTTCATCCAACTCCAAAGCCTCTTTGGCGCTCCAAAACCCGCGGGTCACAGTCGGAGCAGAAGACGCCTTGCATTCGATTCCGACACGGCGAGAACCCATCTGTAAAACCAGATCAATCTCCGCGCCATTCGATGTACGATAGAATCCATATTCAGCACGGTTCGAAATGGATGAAAGAACGTTCTCGATGACCAATCCTTCCCACGAGGCCCCATAAATCGGATGAGCAAACAAATCGTCCATTGAGGGCAAGTTCAACAAGGCGTGAAGAATCCCCGTATCACGCAGATACAATTTCGGAGCTTTCACCAATCGCTTTTTGACATTCGCAATGAACGGAGGAAGACGCCGCATCATG
Source organism: uncultured Verrucomicrobiota bacterium (assembly GCA_964402125.1). GTDB lineage: Bacteria > Verrucomicrobiota > Kiritimatiellia > Kiritimatiellales > Pontiellaceae > Pontiella. The sequence goes on along the minus strand of CAYOBH010000057.1, from coordinate 10,878 downwards.
AAGGCGCCGCAGAGAAGATCCAGATAGTTTCGAATCGTTCCCGCATGAACACCCATCGATCCTGCCAACTTTTCCAGGTTCAGTAATTGCCCGTGATTGTGTGCGCACATCGTCAGCAAGCGTCCAACAGACTCCGGGGGAATTCCGCTTTTCAACAACGGAATATCCCGCTCCAGAAACGAGCGTATAAAATCACTACGCCAAGCAATACCGACGCCCTCCTCTGCCAGAAAACTGCGGGGGAATCCACCCTTCAGCCAAAGCTGCTGCAGAAAACCCGGGACCTCAGAAAGTGCAAAAGGCGTGAGTTCCAGATAAGCAATGCGGCCCGCCAATGTCTCCGAACTCTGCCGAATCAGATCGCGTGAAGCGGATCCAAGAATAAGGTACTGCCCATTCACGCCGTTTTGGTCGATCAGGCTCCGCAGAACCGGAAACAGGTCGGGTACACGTTGTACTTCATCGATGCACACCAGTTTGCCGCGGTGCAGCTTTAGAAACGCCTCCGGATCATTCAGTTTATTGCGATCCGACGGAAGCTCCACATCCAGATAAACGGCTTCCGGATGAATTCTTAAAAGATGGCGGGCCAGCGTTGATTTGCCGCACTGACGCGGTCCCAACAACGCCAACGCCGGATTATCGGCCAGCCGCTTTCGTGCAACAGGCTCAATCATTCGATCAATATAACCATGTATTTCGTTATTCATAATCCCGATATACATTATTAAAAGTCGCCCCGCAAGGGCTTTTATCTATTTGCTGATCCAACAGCGCCCCGCAACCAAAAAGCCCTCATCAATGAACACCGAATCATGATCGTCCATTCGTTGCTTCACATTCATTCGCTGCTAAAAAATCCCCGCGCCTTTCGCCATTTTCTGCAGGACCTCAACCGCCTTGCGACCTTCGTCGCCGAGATCGAGCGTAAAGTCGTTCACATAGGTTTTAATATGCTTATCGATCACCGCGTCGTCCAGCTCCTGCGCATAACGCTTAACATATTCCCGGACCGATGCGGGATCATCGAACGCCGCCTGAATCGACTGTTTCAGCCGAGAGTCCAGCTCCGCAATGCGCTCGGTGCCGAGACTTTTTTTTGCGGCGATACAGCCCAGCGGGATGGGTTGTCCGGTGGTTGATTCCCACCAGTCGCCCAGATCCACCAAACAATCAAAGCCGCGCTGCTGATAAACAAACCGCCCCTCGTGAATAATGACTCCGGCGTCTGCGCGGCCCGACGCCACGGCATCCATAATTTGGTCGAACGGCATAAAGATGCGGTTATGAACCTCCGGGCGCCAAAGCCTCAGCAGCAGATGCGCGGTTGTATATTCGCCTGGAACCGCAACGGAGCCGACAGGATGTCGGCGGTACGACGCATCGCCGGCACCCTGCCGGCAAATCACCAGCGGACCGCAGCCGCGCCCCAGCGCCGCGCCGGCGCTCAGCAGTTCATACGAATCCTGCACCAACAGCCACGCATGAAAGGAGAGCTTCGTGACATCGAACCGCCCTTCAAACGCCCAGCGATTCAGCGTTTCTACATCGTGCAGATGCGTCTTTACATCGTCCGACTGCGCTAAATGAAAAAAGGAAAACGTATCGTTGGGGCAGGGGGAATAGGCAACGGAAATGGGCGGCGAATGCATTTTAAAACCTCAGCTGATTAATTGAAGTCCGACCATGCCTTCGGCAGCCCCAAATGGCAAATCCCCTAAATGAATTCCGCCACGAAAAAACTGCTTTAATCCTTTTCAACCTGCTGCAACTCCGCTGACCGGTCCTGAGAGAGGTCGATTTCAGCGAACATTTCGGCGTCTTTGGGGAGGTTGAGCTCTAAAAAATTGAGTTCGTCTACTTCGCAGGTGCCTTCCTTGAGTGTAAAACTCAAAATATGACCGCCCTGTGTTTGGTCATCGCTAAGAAAATGGAGGTGATAACCCGCCACATTAATGCCGTCGACATACGGGGGACAGCGGAAGCCGACAATGGTTCCCGAAACGTTTCCTATCTCAAACTCCGGCTGGGTTTTCGTCACCTCGCTCAGCGGCGGGTAAGGTTTTTGCTGAGCGGGAACACTGCGGGTTTTCATGGCGGAAAAAGTGCCGGTCAGCTTGATGGCATAAAAGAGATTTTGATTGGAAAACTGTTGATCCAGCAGCGCCTTCAATCCGTCAAAATCCATCTCGGAATCGACCGGAAAAGAGCGGTCCGGATCAAATTGACAGACCGTCGCAAACGGCGTGGTTTCTGAGAGGGCCGGGCGATAAATCTTGCCGTCCGCCTTCACCTGAAAAACTTCGCCGTCGAGCACCAGCATCTCGCCATCGAGGCGATCAAAGGTCCCGATACCGAAATCGCCGTGCTCCACTAATTCTTCACAGGAAAGGTGCCCGTCATAAACACCAGCCAGCAACGCATCGATCGTGGAGATCTGATAAACCGTATTTTTCGGTGGGGTTGTACAACCCGCCAACAGCAACGCCAATCCGAGTCCAACAGAAAACAATCGTTTCATTTTACACCCCTTTCCCTTTTTCAACATTCGCGGCACACACAAAACAACCACTAATTCACACTCATCTCCACGAATAATTAGTGCCGATTAGAGCAGATTAGTGGTTAGCAAAGAAACCATTACAGTGTGCCGGCGCTACGCGGCGTCTTTGGCTTCATCCGCCTTCGGGGCCACAGCCGCTTCGGCATCAGCAGCCTCTTCTTTTTTCGGCTCTTTATATTCAAAACCCTGCAATTCGAGCATCTTGGCCCCATAGCGGCGACCGAATTCCTGATACCCTTCGACCACAAAGTGGAATCCATCGCGACTGCCTTTGCAGCCCTTCGAGGAAATAATGTAGGAGTTGGGCAGTACGCCGGGCAGATTGGCTAGGACAACCGTATTAAAACCAGCGCACTGTCCGTTTTCCTCCGCGCTCTTCATTTCGCCAGCGAGAAACGGAACCTTTTTGGGATCAAGCCCTAGATCCTTGATTAGGTTATCGTAAATCCCTTTTACCTTATTGCACCACTGCTCATCGTTAGGATTGGATTCGCCCTGATGAAGAATAATTCCTTTGATCACGCCGTCTTTCTGCGCAATTTTTGCAGCTTCAACGAGGCGCTTGTATGGGTTCCCTCCAAATTTATCGGATTCGCTCTTCATCCAAGATTCTGCAGTTGCGAGATATTCCGCGTAGGTATCTTCTTCGAACAACTCGATCTTACATCCGGGAACGGACACATTAATAACACCGACACGATAGCCCTCGGGCATGTTTTCGAGCATCGTCCAGCCAAAGAAGTCCGCCAGCCGCAGCTGACTTATATTACGTCCTTCCAGCGGCTTTGTGAGATACCAATCGCCCACCTTAAGCTGCTGCCGAGGCATATCCGTTGTGGCCATCTTCCAGAGGCACTCCGCTTTATTTTCCATATCCTGCGGTCCGGGATTTTCCCCTCCGGCCATATTGGACTGTCCGAAGCAGAGATAGATATGGAACTTAGGATCCGGCTTCTTTTCCTCCTCCTGAGCAAATGCGCCCAATGAAGTCCCCAACACCATCGCAGCAACAATAGAACGTACTTTCATCTTCATAAACTCTCCTTTTTCTAAAACCATAAAACCAACCGACAGGAATATAAGACCGTTGTCAATGCCTATTATCGTCCGCTCTACACCCCTTTCTAAACAGTACAGAAAAGCTACCGGCGTTTTTGGGGTCGATAAATGCAGAAACCATGTGAGTTCCCGATTGACCCGACCTCTGGCAATCTGTACTGTTTATGGGTTCTTTTACAACTATTGGAAAGGGAGAGGACAACAACCATGACGATGATGATTTCAAAATTTCACAAACTCGTGCAATCAAAGAAGGTTTGGGGCGCTTTTGCACTGCTGATCAGCGTAGCGTTTATTTTTGCGTTCAACGGAGCGAGATCCGATGGAAGTGGAAGAGGCGGGGACGATACTGCCGGAAAAATTTTTGGAGAAAAAGTCTCCTATCAGGAGTTTAGAACCGCTCAGCGAAACGTCCGCTTACATTATCTTATTAACCAGCAGACGCTTCCCAACGAGGCGATAACGGAAGAAACTTGGTTCCGTTTGATGGAACTGAAAAAAGCCGAACAACTGGGCATTCGTGCGACAGATGATCAAGTCGGCGAGTTCATCCTCACTGGTCTAGGGTTTAAAAACGAAAGCGGAAAAGTTAACCGAGACCTTTATAACGCATTCCTTGAAACCCAACTCCCAATGCATGATATCTACATCACCGATGATGAGTTTTATGATTTTGTGAGGGAATATCTGACCATCCGGATGCTTGAGCCGCTGTCCATGATGGGCGCACTGGCCTCAAAGAACGACATTAAGGAGCTCTACCATCAGCGGAATGATATGCTGACCGTTGCTTACGCTGGAATTCCGCGAGAACTGGCTTCCGGGCCGGAAGTGACGCTCGACTACAAGAAAAATTATTTTGAGGAACACAAGAGCGAGTTTGCTTACCCGGAAACCCGAGTTATTCAGTTTGTTGCTTTCCCTGTATCCGATTACACCAATGATGTGGTGATCACCGAAGAAGAGATTTCGCAGTACTATGAAGAAACCAAATCCAGCTATTTGGTTGAATCTGCGGAAGAAGAGGATGACACCGAAGAAACGGAACCGACGTACAAACCGCTGGAAGAAGTCCGGGGCGAAATTGTTGCTGAACTAACCAAGTACAAGGGGCGGGATAAAGCCTATGCCGACGCGGCCAGATTCTTTAAACAGCTGGGCAAAGGAATCTTGTCGATCGAAGAGCTGGCCGATGCAAACGATATCCCGGTCACCCCTTCCGCAAAGATTACTAGGGTCGAACCCCTCGACGACGTCGATGAATCGATCAATAATGCACTTGCGCTGACCCAATATGCATTCGACATTCCTGCAACCCGCGCACAGTCCCCTTACTCCTGCTACAGTGATGTTCTTCGGCTGGAGAATGCCGTCTATCTGATGGAGTGTATTGAAATCAATGAATCCACTCTGCCGGAAACCTTTGAAGAAGTTGAGTCGCAAGTCACCCAGGCAGCAACAGAAGAAGTCCTCGAAAATGCCTATCAGGAAAAGGCAAGAGAGGTTCTTTCAGCGGTACAGGAAGCCATGAAAAACGGCAGCACATTTGAGGACGCCATAAAAGCCGTCGAAACCGCAGAAGCGGCCGAGACGGGCATTGAGGTAACTTTTGAAATTGCTTCTGTTGGCCCCTTCTCCGAGGCAGAACCCCCGCAAGATTACAATGAATTGCTCATTGCCTCACAAACCTATACCATGGAACCCGGAACCCTTTTGGATAAGCTTGTCCTCCGAGCAATAGAGTCGGAAGAAGAGGATGGCGAAACCGTTTCGGAATATGCGGTGGCTTACGCAACCGACAAAACGCTTGCTGATTTCTCTGCTGCCACGGAAGAAGAACTGGCGGAAATAAAAAGTGATATCTTCTCCCGGCAGGCGCAGAGCCTCAGCAGCGCATGGGTAGCAAATCTGCGCAAAGAAGCTGCGCTGGAAGACCTGCTCACCAAAAATTAGTTTAGGCTTATGCCGATTCAATACCTCATCGCTCTCTTTATCGGACTGCCGATCATTGAATTGGTGCTCCTGATCAAGGTGGATCGATTGATCGGTTTTGGCCCTACGGTCCTGTTGGTTGTGCTGACCGGCGTGGTCGGCGCTTCCATGGTCCGGAGGCAGGGCATCGCGCTACTTTTTAAAATTAGGCAGGAGATGCAGCGCGGAAACATACCCGCCCCGCAGATGATCGACGGCATTATGCTGCTGATCGCCGGGGCCTTTCTGATCACGCCCGGCCTCATTACCGACACCGTCGGATTTGCCTTACTCATCCCGTTCGTCCGCAAAGCGATCTGCGGATGGATCAGAAAAAAGCTGGAAGATAAGGTGCGGAACGGCCATATACAAATCCATGTCCGAAGCCCTAACAACGTATGAGCAATAAAGCATCCATTCCGCTGTGCGTCGATCTCGACGGAACGCTGGTAAAGATTGATACGCTGCACCAGGCGCTCTTCCTCCTGCTGCGGCGCGATTTTCTGAGCATTTTCCGCATTCCGGGGTGGTATCTGAAAGGCAGGGCTTATCTCAAAGATCAGGTCATGCAGCGCGTCGCGCTCGATGCCCCGGCACTTCCCTACAACCAAACCTTCCTGAAGTGGCTGCGTAATGAACACGCCAACGGACGCAAACTCGTCCTCGCCACCGCCTCGAATGTTCGAACAGCCGAAACCGTCGCCGATCATTTGGGCCTCTTTTCCGAAACAATTGCCAGTTGCGCGGAGCACAATATGCGGCACAACCGCAAACTGGAAGCCATCCGCGAACGCTTTGATCGATTTGCCTATGCCGGTAACGACGCTGCGGATTTTCCCCTTTGGGACGCCGCTGAGGAAGTGATTCTTGTTAATCCCAGTCGTGCCGCGAAACGAGCCTACGCCGCCAAGGCCGACCATATTTTCGAAGAGCGTCGACCCCTCTTCCGTATGCTCATCAAAGCTATGCGCTGCCGTCAATGGCTCAAAAATGTGCTCATTTTCTCGCCGATGCTGCTGGCACACCGCTTCACCGACCCAAGCTGCATCATCGATTCTCTGCTGGCCTTTTTCTCTTTCAGTCTGGCTGCCTCGACGATTTACATCTTGAACGACCTGTTTGATCTCAGTGCCGACCAGCACCATCCGCGCAAGTGCACACGCCCCTTTGCCGCTGGTGAGCTCCCGATCACGCTCGGGATACTGATAATTCCGATTCTCTTTGCAGCCAGCATTGGCATCGGCCTTTGCCTCTCTCCTGCTTTCACTGGCGTAATCCTGACCTATTACGTCATCACCACGCTCTACTCTTGGCGCCTGAAACAGATTCCAATCGCCGATGTACTCACGCTCGCGATCCTCTACACGATGCGGATCTTTGCCGGCTCCGTCAGCACCGGAAATCCCTCCTCCGAGTGGTTTATTGAGTTTTCCATCTTTCTCTTCCTCAGCTTGGCGCTCGTTAAGCGGGTTTCCGAGCTGCGCGAAATGGAGAACGAAGAAGCCATCGACCACACCAAGCGCGAACGGGGTTATCGGCGCGACGATCTTCCGCTGCTGCAGTCCTTCGGTACGGCGGCTGGTTACATCGCTGTATTCGTCTTCACCATGTATCTCGGCAGCGAAAAAGTTACGAAGCTCTATACCCGACCGCACATGCTCTGGCTCTTCTGCCCGCTGCTGCTCTACTGGATCACCCGCATCTGGCATTTGGCCTGGCGAGGAAAAGTGGATGACGATCCGCTTGCTTTTGCCGCTAAAGACCCGCAAACCTATCTCGTCGGCGCAATCGGTGTTATTGCCATTCTGCTGGCCATGTAAACTTGGAGTTCAATATGCAAGACAACAACATAGATCTGACCATCGTTGGTTCCATTGGAATCGACACCATCGAAACCCCGACCGAAAAGCGGGAAGAAATCCTTGGAGGTTCCGCCAGCTTTGCCTGTGCCGCCGCCTCATTCTTCACCCACACTGGCATGGTCGGCGTCGTCGGCACCGATTTCCCGCAGGAATACCGCGACGCCTGGACCAAAATGAACATTGATCTCGAAGGCCTCCAGACCGTTGAAGGCCAGACCTTCCGCTGGTCCGGCGTTTATGAAGAAAACATGGACAACCGCCGCACACTCTCCACCGAGCTCAATGTCTTTGAAACCTTCTCACCCGAGCTACCCGAAAAATACCGCGCGGCCCCCTTCCTCTTCCTCGGCAACATTCACCCCGCGCTTCAGCTCCACGTCCTCGAACAGGTGCATAACCCGCGTTTTATCCTGATCGACACCATGGACCTCTGGATCAACGTGGACCGCCCCGACCTCGAAAAGGTCATCAGCAAAAGCCACATGCTCACCCTCAACGAATCCGAGGCTGAACTCTTTACCGGACAACGCTCACTCGTGAAGGCCGCGCACCAGCTGCTCGAGCTCGGCCCCGAATATGTCCTCATCAAAAAAGGCGGAAACGGCTCGATGCTCTTCTCCAAAGAAGAGATCTTCCTTCTCCACGCCTTCCCGCTCGACAGCTTCAAGGATCCCACCGGTGCGGGCGACACCTTTGCGGGCGGATTTATGGGTGCACTTGCCGCTGGTGGGGAAACCGACTTTACCGCCATCCGCAGCGCGCTCGCTTACGGCACCATCGTCGCCTCCTTCGGCGTCGAAGAATTCAGTCTGGAGCGGCTTATTAAACTCGACCGCAGGCAGATCGACGAGCGCCTCAACACCTTTAAAAAGATGTGTCAGCTGTAAATCCGCATAGAAGATCATAGCAGGCGTAAACGCCTGCTATACCATCCACTGTACCGCCTCCGGAAGGGCGCTACTTTGTTACATCGACGGTAAACGTCTTGAGCGGTTGATCATTCGCATCAAGGATTCTGGCACAGAAATCGGTGGCACCGCCGCCGTTGATGACCGCCGCCCGAATAATATTCCGTCCCTTCTTCAACGTGATGCGCTTGGAGACTCCATCGTCGATCACGGTCTGGCGGTCGTTATAGATGCCGATTACTTCCTGGCCGTTGACCCACCAGACCGACGCGGCATTGGAACCGATTGCTAAGCGCACATTCTTCATTTCCTGCGGACAATCAATAATGGTTACGCACCAAAACAACACATTGGAAGTCGGCTTTTTGTAGGCTTCAGAAAAGAAGTACAGGTTCACATTATATTGGTCCGTGGAAGCGGCGTGCCAAACGTGTTCGTTTCCACCGATGGTCACCTTATCCCCGTCCTTCGGCAGAACGCTCAACTGAGTCGGGAAATATTCCCGCTCCACCGCCGCCCGAACCGCCGATTTATTGAGTCCGTTCACGCTGATCGGCTCAAGAATCGTCCAATACTGAATGAATCCGTCTTTGTCGACATTGGGTGCCGCCGATACATTGCTGCCGATCGAAATGAATGCGATGCAGGACAAGGCTGCTCCGAGTAAGCTTTTTCGAATATGGTTGATCGTCATTACAACCTCCTTAATAAATTTTTTATTTGATAAAATTAGTTCTTTGTCAATTACGGCGGTCTAGGGTGTCTTCAAAAGCCAGCGATGCTTCACGCTGTCTGGATCATACTTCGACAACGTCGCAAAACTTCCGCCGATGCCCGAAAGTGCCATGCGCTCGTCTGTGCCGGGAATCGCTTTCGGCATAATGCGCCACGTACCGTCGTCCAGTTGATCAACCTGCCACAACTGCTCAGGAGCACCGGTAAAGGCGGGTAATGCAACTAGTTCTGCATCCGAATTCACCGCCAATGTACGGTCTGTGCCGGCAACGGTGATTTTAAAGAAGGGAGAGCCGAAATAGCCGCCCGCGTCAGCTACCGGTGTGAACGTCCACTTTTGCTGGGCCTGACACATATAGTTGGCCATACCGACGTCAACTTCTCCTTCGGGCCAGTTGGCCGAAACATCGGAGGCCTGCTGATCGGGAATAACTCCGCCACTTCCGCCGAACATTCCGCCGCCACCGCCGCCCCGGCGGCGACCGCCACCGACTGCAGAGCCCTCAACGGCCAGCTCAAGCGCGGTTCCGGTACGAACGGATTCAATTTTATACGTACCTTCTTTGAAATTCTCTCCGGCAACCGGCCAGCCGTCGTTCCATTGGAGAGGAAGAATATCGATCACACTGGCACCGCCCCGATCCAAATCCGCTTCGTAATGGCAGGAAAATCGTTGAACGCCGTCGCCCAGATCGATTAGACCGAAATGACCGGGACCGACGATTCGACCGCCGGAACCCATAAACAGCTTCCCGCCGCCTTGGAGCATATCGATGCCGACGTGATCGATAAAGGGTCCCGTAACCTTTTTGGAGCGGCCAACGCGAATGTTGTAGCCGGAGTTAGCTCCTTGACAGCAGCTGCCGTGCGTGGCCAGCAGATAATACCAGCCGTCGTGATAAATCATGATAGAGGCCTCGCAGTTGATTGCAATCTCGTACGGTTTTCCGTTCGGATCAACACGCTGCCCGGTTTTCGGGTTCAACTCAACTAGGCGAATGAAACCGAAATAGGACCCATAAACCATCCAAAGGCGACCATCCGTAGGATCAAGAAAGAGGCCCGGATCGATCGCGTTGCAGAATTCCTCCCCGTCTGAAGAAGCAATCAACCCTTCTTCCACCCATTTAAAGTCGGGAGAATCCGGGTCCAACGTCTTATTGGTGATCAGATTGATCTCGGCATGGGGCTGTCCTCCCACATTGGCCGAAACATACTGAAAATAGCGGTCTCCGAGCTTAATAATATCCGGTGCCATTCCTCTTCGCGAAGGGGACTGACTGCGGCTCCAGACCCAGCCGTCCTCGGAAACCAGTGCCGTGCCGCTCGTCCCGTAGGTATAATATTTCCCGTTGCATTCCGCGAGAGTGGACGGATCGTGAATCTCAATCGCGCCTTCCAGTGCAAATGCGTGCTGTGCCGCCATACTCCCGAGCGCCAAGACGCCCAGAACCAAAGATAACTTCGCCCCGCGATGGTTCACCGCAGAATCGTTATGGAATTTTCCCATTTTGTTCCCCCCTGATCGTTTCAATTATTCTGAAAGCCCTGTCCTGTCTGATCAAACGACCAACTCAGCAAAACAGTATTCCCAAATACGGTTTCATTATTCAGGCTTCCGGTCCCCCGCTGAACACACTCTGCTTTAAGTCAAAAGAGACGGGTCAGCAGGAGTGCGCCAACCAACTAAAGACGAAACGACCCAATAAATATTTGATACAATTAGAACCTCATCTCCGGACAAATGTAACTATCCATTAGCATAACCCCATGTAAATAA
>CAYOBH010000056.1:0-15223 GCA_964402125.1 uncultured Verrucomicrobiota bacterium | reverse complement strand
CCACCGGGGAATCTTGATGTTTGAGCCAAGCTGGACGGATAAAATCCTAATCGTTGGAGAAAAATATGAAAAATAAAATTCTAATTCTAATCTCTCTCCTGATCATCACGGGTTGTGCAACTTCTAACAACAGCAACAAAACGAGATATTATGTTTCTGTCGATGGTATAACCAATCCCGACACCAATAAAGGAAGCACATTCGTGATAGCCCCATTGAACGAGGGGATCGACAAATCCGATTTACAATTTCGTGAATATGCAAAATACATTTCAAGAGCAATGTCAGCGCAGGGTTTTGTTGAACAAGATGACCCATTAGATTGCGACATCATTGTTTTGCTTGCATATGGAATCAGCGACCCAGAAGAAAAGGAAATTACCTATAATCGTCCTATTTATGGACAAACTGGTATTTCTTCAAAACAAACCACAGCAAATGTGTATGGCACAGGTACTGGCTCAGGTCTGGGCAGCGGTGCAGTAGCAAATGCAATACGCGGTGGAAATTATACGAGCAAAACTACTTATACGCCAACATATGGGATTACAGGCTATGTACCTGAAACCTATACACTAGTAACATTCCATCGGTACATCTATCTTTACGCACAAGATTGGCGTCAAGATGTAGAGGAGGGAAAAAGATTGAGGTGGAAACTGCATATCGACAGCGAAGGAAGCTCTGGAGATCTGCGCACAGTATTCCCTATCATGGTTGCTGGAGCACAAAGTTATATTGGCCAAAATACGCAAGGTAATGTTGAGTTTACCGTCTTTGAGGATGATCCACGAATCAACGTAATTAAAGGGTTAGCACAACCTGAAAACACAACAGTCAAATGACACTCGATCCACACACTCAATTCTTTGGTGATTATGTCCATGCAATGGCGGAAATAGAGCTGCTCAGACAATTCATTAAAGATATCGACAATTCCCTCGCCCACTCTGTAAGCCCTGAAGCATTTGGGGATTTGTCTAATGAGATAAAGATGATTGAAGAGGATGAACCCGATCTCATTTGGGGACCTTACGCTGAAATCCTAAATTCAGGACTCATCATATCGATAGCGATTTTTTTGGAGAAACAATTAAATCAGTACTGTGAGAATCTAGGTAAGGCAGATCATTTAGAGTTAAGCATAAGGGATCTTTCAGGCTCCCTACCCGAACGATTTAGAAAATACTGCTTACACATAGCAAAACTACCGACCCTGACGAATGATCAAAATTGGAATGATATTCGAGGGTTAATGGAGATCCGGAATTGTCTCGTGCACAAAGATGGGCGGCTTGAGGGATTTGGGAAAGCTAAAACAATCGAGGCATTTATTCACAAGCATCAAACCCCAAGTGTTGAGAATCATATTTTGATGATCAAAGGAAACACATCACTCAAGTGCCTTGAAATCGTCCAAGAATTTACAGGGTCCATTTATCGTGTTGCGCTAGACAGATACCCGAATAGACCAAGGCGAATTGATAAAAGAAAATAGATTCTCCAACAATGAAGGAATAGATGCTCACGACTGAAGACATGAAGGAGCTGAGCTTCTATTCAAAGGTTCCAGTAAGCGGCGGCGCGGAACGCATGAATAAAGCACCCGGGAGAGGGTGCTTTATTTATCGGTGCACCTTGTATAACCGCAATCTTTCCGATTGCGAAAATCCTAATCCCTAATTCCGAAACCGGAAACAATTCTCAAAAACTCAAAACCATGCGCGAAAACGCGAACGGAAGCTTCCCCGGCGCGACTCCAAATCAAACGGAACATTTGCATGAGTGCGGGCTAAATTGATATAGAAGGGTGTCGCTGAAATTTCGTCAAATTTTTTGAACACGTATCGGCGATTGGGGTCTCAAGAGCTCATCAGTTTTAACAAGGAGAATTCAGTATGGCGGGAATAGAACTCATTAACGAAAGGGTACGCGAAAAGAGTGTGTTCATCTCCACTCTAAAAGCCGAAATCGGGAAAGTGATTGTCGGACAGGAATATCTCATTGATCGTCTCATCATCGGTATGCTTTCCAACGGGCATGTTTTGCTTGAAGGCGTTCCGGGACTGGCCAAAACCCTGACGATCAACACGCTGGCACAGGCACTCGACACCTCCTTCCAGCGCATCCAGTTTACGCCCGATCTCCTTCCCGCCGACCTCATCGGTACGTTGATCTATAATCCGAAGGACGGCGACTTTGTCATTAAAAAGGGTCCTGTGTTCGCCAACGTCATTTTGGCCGACGAAATCAACCGCGCGCCCGCCAAGGTACAGAGCGCACTACTTGAAGCCATGCAGGAAAAGCAGGTCACCATAGGCGACCAAACCTTCCCGCTGCCCCGTCCCTTCCTTGTGATGGCCACGGAAAACCCGATTGAGCAGGAAGGCACCTATCCCCTCCCCGAGGCGCAGGTTGACCGCTTTATGCTCAAGCTCAAGGTCGGCTATCCCACCATCGAAGAAGAGCGCCGCATTCTCGACCGTATGGCGCACTCCGTTAACGAGATTCCGGTCAATTCGGTCCTGCACCCCGACGAAATTCTGGCGGCGCGCCGGATCGTCGACGAAATCTACATCGACGATAAAATCAAGGATTACATTCTTTCCATCATCTTTGCCACGCGCGAGCCGGAGAAATATAACCTCGATATCGCGGACTATATTCAATACGGCGCCTCACCGCGCGCAACCATCTTCCTCACCATGGGTGCGCGCGCCCATGCATTCATGCAGGGCCGAGGCTACGTTACACCGCAAGACGTCAAATCCATCGCGCCCGACGTCCTCCGCCACCGCGTCATCGTTTCGTACGAGGCCGAAGCCGAGGAGCTGACCAGCGAGGATTTGATTGAGAAAATTCTCTCCGAAATCCCGGTGCCGTAGCATTGCCGATTGCCGATTGATGATTTCCGATTAAATGCATTTTCCTTGCGAATTCACCATGGATCAAAACGAACTAAAGCGAAGGAGGCATATGCTTCCTGAGAAAAACGTCTCGGACCTTCTTACGGAGGCGAGTGAACTCACTGCCATTATGACCGCATCACGTAAAACGGCACAGGACAAGCAATGAGCAAACCAATCGACAATCGGCAGTCGACAATCGGCGATTCTGAAGCAATCTCGCATCGCGAGTTGCTGAAGAAGGTTCGTCGCATTCAGATCACTACCAAGCACGCGGTGAACGATGTGTTTGCGGGGCAATACCATTCCACCTTTAAGGGGCGCGGAATGGAGTTCGACGAGGTGCGCGAATATGTCCCCGGCGACGATGTCCGCTCGATCGACTGGAATGTCACGGCACGCACGGGTATACCGTACATTAAAAAATTCATTGAAGAGCGCGAGATGACCGTAATGCTGGTGGTTGACGTCAGCGCCTCCAATCGATTCGGCAGTGGAGCACAGATGAAGCGCGACCTGATTGCCGAAGTGGCAGCGGTTCTGGCCTTCTCCGCCATACGCAACAGCGACCGCATCGGCCTCATTCTCTTTTCCGAAACGGTGGAAAAATATATTCCGCCAAAAAAGGGTACGAGCCATGTTCTGCGCCTCGTTCGTGAAATGCTCTCGCATAAACCGCAGCAAAAGGGAACCCGTATTGCGCCGGCGCTCGACTATCTCAACCACATCAGCACTCGAAAAAATGTAACCTTTCTCATCAGCGACTTCATGTTTTCCGACGACTATGAGCGGTTGCTCAAAATAACCGCAAGGCGTCACGACCTGATCAGCATCATCGTCGGAGACAAGCGTGAGGTCGCCTGGCCGGACATCGGCCTCATTCAATGGCACGATGCCGAGACCGGAGAACGAGTTTGGGTCGACACCTCCAGCCGCCGCGTCCGCGAAGAGCTGGCGTTGTCGCAAACCCTCCGCGCCGAAGAAATTGATGATCTGCACCGCAAAGCCGGAATCGATGTGATCCGCTTGTTTGCCGGAGAGGCGTATGAAAAGGAATTTATCAAATTTTTCCGTCAACGCGCACAACGGAGATAATGAGAACCATGACGACCAACACCTCGCGCAAAGACGCAAAGACGCAAATCGGATCATTTGATAAAATCTCTGCGACGTTGCGCCTTTGCGCGATAATTTCCATTACCGTATTCATGGGCTGCAAAAAGGAGGAGTCGAAGCCCCTGCCGAAGGATCAATTAACGGTCGAGTATTCGATCGACCGCGATGTTCTTCAGGTCGGCGATCCGGTGGAACTGAGTGTTACTGCCTATTATCCGGAAAACGGTGTGCTGCAGCTTCCTTCAATCGGTCGCGGAAAAGAGATTGTTCAGCTCAAGCGCAACTCCAGCGTTGCGTCCAGAGAAGACGGGCTTAAACAATCCACCACCCAGTATCGCATTACCTCATTCCGCCTCGGCGACTTCCCGGTTTCGACCAACAGCATCACCTGCGCCGTGGGCGAACAACTTCTCTCGGCTCCCTTCCCGGAGGCCGTACTGCACGTACAATCGGCTCTCCCCGCCGATGCCTTGGACAAACTCGAGGAGATCAAAGCCGCACGCAAATTACCGGGCGTTATTCCGCGCTGGGTCTGGATTGTACTGGGCGCAGCACTCGTCGCCTTTCTGGCGGGACTCATCACCAGCAGGCTATGGAAAGACCGAAAGCAGCGCACTCCGGAACCGCCGCCGCTTCCGCCGCATGTCATTGCGCTCAACGCACTCCAAGCCCTTTGGGATAAGGGCCTGCTCGAAAAGGACGAGTGCAACCTCTTTTACACCGAGCTTTCGATGATTCTGCGCATCTATCTCGACGGACGTTTCCAGCTCAACGCCCCCGACCAGACCACCGAAGAGATTGTTTGGGAAATGAGCCGATCGGTTGAACTCAACCAGGCACAACAGGATATTCTTCAGGAATTTATGAAGCAGGCTGATAGGGTCAAATTTGCGAAAGACCACCCCGACCGACAGACCATGGAGAATGCATTCAGCACCACAAAACAATTTGTAAACGAAACAAAACTAACCGATACACCCATAGTTAAACACGAAGAGACGAAGGCCACAAAGAGCGATGAGATAGAGTCTGCATCGTGTTCTTCGTGTCTTCGTGGTGAAAAACAGACATAAACATGCGATTCGCACATCCATATTTTCTAATCCTGCTGCTGTTGATCCCTGCATTGGTGTGGCTCCGCGCCTTTTTCCGACGCAAGCAGACGATGCAGTTTAGCAGCATACAAATCCTGGAAGAGCTGCCGAAAACCTGGCGGATGCACCTGCAGCCGTTGCTGCCGATTCTCTTCAGCGCCGGACTGGCGTGCCTTATTGTTGCGCTCGCGCGGCCGCAGCGCGGACTCTCTAGCAGTGTCGTCCGAACGGAGGGCGTTGACATTGTGCTCCTCCTCGACCTGTCGTATTCCATGGAAAAAACGGATTTTGGGCTTTCGCGCCTGGACGCCGCAAAAGAGGTGCTTTATCGCTTCCTCTCGCGCCGATCCGATGACCGTATCGGACTGGTTGCGTTTGCAACTTATCCTTACTCCGTCGCACCGCTAACATTAGATCATGATTGGCTAAAACTGCGGATTGCCGGACTGAACACCGGCATGATCGACAACACCGCCACTGCCATCGGCGACGGCGTGGCCTCTGCGATCAATCATATCCGCGACAGCAAAGCAAAAAGCAAGGTCGTGATTCTGCTGACCGACGGGATAAACAACTACGGCAAGCTATCGCCCGAAAACGCGGCGGAGCTGGCTGAGACCCTCGGCATTAAGATTTACACCATCGGCGTCGGAACCGAGGACCGAGAACTTGATCTCGAAAGTCTCCGGCATATCGCCGACATCACCGACGCCAAGTATTTCCGGGCGCGTAATCTCTCCTCGCTGGACGCGGTCTACGAACAGATCGATCAGCTCGAAAAGACCGAGTTGGAAACCAAACTCTACACCCGCTACGAAGAGAAAGCACAACCCCTCATTATTGCAGGCATTCTCCTGCTGGCGATTGAACAACTGTTGGGACTGACCAAACTGGGACGACTGCCATGACGTGGAATGATCCAAATCTGTTATTCTGGCTTTTTGCACTGATCCCGCTGTTAATCATCACCGGGCTGCTGCTCCGCCGTCGACGCGCACTACTTGCACGCATGGCCGAGCATGGACTTTGGCCCACCCTGCTCCCGCACTACTCTCCGACCCGCCAGCACGTACGCAATGCACTGCGCGTGCTGGCATTATTGCTCGCGCTTCTCGCGCTCGCACGCCCGCAGTGGGGAACCCATTCGGAAACGGTACAGGAGCAAGGCCTCAGCATTTCCGTGGCGCTCGATACCTCAAAAAGTATGCTGGCAGAGGACATTGAGCCCAACCGATTGCAGCAGGCCAAATGGGGCATCCGCGACCTCGTGCAGGAACTAAAGGGCGACCGAATCGGATTGGTTGCATTCGCCGGAAGCGCCTTTCTCCAGTGCCCCCTCACATCCGACTACAGCACCTTCATGATGATGCTCGACGACACCTACGCTGGTATTGTTCCCGTCGGCGGAACCGATCTGTATGAGGCGTTGGACTCCGCCATACAAAGCTTTAAAGACGCCAAAGAAAGCGACGCCGACAACGTTATCATCCTGATTTCCGACGGCGAAGGTCACACCGGCGACCCGCTCGCGCTGCTCCCCGAGCTAAAGGAAAACAATATCCGCGTATTCACCATTGGTGTCGGCACCCCCGAAGGAAAACCGATTTTAACGAACGAAGGCTACGTGAAGGATTCGGAAGGCAACGTAATCAACAGCGCGCTGAACGAAGGTATTCTGAAAAAAATCGCCCAGGAAACCGGCGGGTTTTATGTCCGCTCCGCACCGGGCGACTTTGGTCTGGACCTAGTCTACAAAGAGGGTCTCGCGCATCTCCAGCGGGATGAGGGCCAAGAGCATGAAATCAAAGTCCGTAATGAACGGTTCCAGTGGTTCCTCTGCGGAGCACTGATGCTGCTGGTCATCGAATCAATCGTCCGCCCAACGAAGAAAGGAGAAAATGCATGATTTCAGGCTTCAAATTCGCTGTACCGGCCCTGCTCCTGCTGAACTTTGCGGCATCGGCTTATGCCGGCGACACGGCACGGGCATATATGCGCCAAGGCCTTAAAGCCTATAACATGGAAAACTACGAAGACGCGCTCACCAACTTCAAAAAGGCATCGGCAGAGTTCCCGCACATTTCCGCCTATAATCTGGGCAACACCTACTATCGCATGGGCGATTATGCGCAGGCCGCTAACAGTTATCACAAAGCGCTGGAATCGGACGATCTGGAGCTGCAGGCGCAGGTCTATTACAACCTCGGGAACGCCCTGCTGGAACCCGTTACCGTAACCAACTATGCGGAGCGCGTGGAGGTTGATCAAGCCGTTGAACTTACGGTGGAAGCCGCTGAAATGTTTGAAAATGCGTTGCGCCTCAATCCGGACGATCTTGCAGCCAAACAAAATTATGAGCGATCCCTGCTGCGTCGCACAGAGCTGGAGTTAAATCTCGGAAAATATATTTTCGATCAGGCCGAGAGCCTGCTGCAGGAATATAAAGCGAAGGAGGCTCAGGAAAAATATATCGAAGCGCGCAACCAATTTGAACGGATTCTGGCCGAGATCAATCCAACGCACGCGGAAACGAAACAGTATCTTCCCAAAATTGAAGAGCGCCTGAATATGCTTGAGCGCGCCGTGGAGACCGCAGAAAATGACCTTCAAATTGCGCTCCAACAAATTGACGATTATCAGTATGTATTGGCCGCTCAACGATTGATGGATGACAGCGACGAACGTAAATATGCGTTCGATATTAAACCGGAATTAAAGAAGAAATATGAGGAGACGATTCAGAAGAACCAGGAGATCATCCAGATCATTGAAAACCTATCCTCGCTCAATCAAACCGTGATATGAAAAACCTGTTGACCATTTTAACGCTCGCAGCAGCCGCCACGCTCTATGCAGAGACGGTCGAGGAAGAACTGGATATTGACGCCACCTACTTCCACCCGGCCGCTGGAAGTTATATTCACGGCGACACCACCACCGCCAGCAACTTGGTTGTGCAGGGGCTCGCGCAATATCCCACTGACCCAAAGCTCAACGAACTCAAAAAACTGCTCGAACAACAGCAACAACAACAACAACAACAGCAGCAACAGCAGCAACAGCAAAATTCATCGTCCCAAGACGATCAAGAGCAAAAAGAGGAAGAGCAGGATCATCAGGAGGAAGAGCAGGAAGATCAGCAACAGGATCAGCAGAATGCTCAGCAACAGCAGCCCGAGGAGGAGCAGCAGCCCCAGCCCGCTGAATTACAAAAAAGCGAAGAAGAACTCACTCAAGAAGAAGCGATGCGCCTGCTCGACGCCATGAAACAGGAAGAAGAACGGCAGCGAAGGCAGCTTAAAACACAAATCGAAAGCCCCGACAAAGTGGAGAAAGATTGGTAGGAGAAGGAACCTTGAGATCACCCTTTCACAAATTAAAAATCACCGGACTGCTCGCCCTTATATTGGCGTGGACAATGAGTGCGTTTTCCGCCGGTGTGCGCACCAGCCTTACCCCTAATGTAATCTCACCGAATGAACAGGCGCAGCTCATCATCGAATTCGTCGACACCCAGCCGGATAACATTTCCATACCAAAGGTTGACGGCCTACAATTTCGGCGATTTGGACCATCGACGCAAACGACAACGATTAATGGGAACACGACGAGAAGCATCGTTTATCAGTATATCATCAATCCGCAGCGGGAAGGTTCGTTCAAGATTGATCCCATCGTCGTCACGTATAACGGCGGCCAAAAAACCATCTCCCACGAACTGACCGTTGTGCAGGAAAAGCCCCTTACTGCTCCGGAAAAAATCTCGGATATTCTCTTTGCACGACTGACCTCCAAAACCACTGCCGGCTATGTAGATGAACCGTTTGAGCTGGAGTATAAAGTTTATGCTCGCCGAGATGTTGAGCTGGCATGGGAAGATACCTTCGGCCGATCGCTATTTTCAATGAGAAGCGGTATTCCTGAAGGAGATCTGGACGGCGCCCCGGAAATGAAAATGACTCAGAGTGGACAACGCGAACTGATTAACGGCTGGATATTCAACACCTACACCATTTCGATCAAATGCAAACCCCTGCGTTCCGGTACACTGCACTTTAAACCTCAGGCGCAAATCTATGCCGTTTCTCAGCAACGCAGTCGCGATCGGTTTGAGAGTTTTATTCTGAGCAACAGCCTCGTCCCCATCGATCTGGAATGCAACGCTCTTGATATAGAGATTGCCTCTGTTCCCCAAGAGGGACGGCCACCATCTTACAGCGGTGCTGTCGGACAATTTGATTTTAAAGTTGAGGTTGCTCCTTCCAAAGTAAAACAAGGTTCCCCGGTCACGGTCAAAATGCAGATTACCGGAACCGGAAATATGGATCGCTTCCCGCCGCCGGAACTGGAGGAAATGCCAAACCTGAAAGTGTATGAAATCCAGAAAAATCAAACGATTAATCCGAACGAACGCCGCTACGAGCAGGCGGTCATTCCAACCTCCACAGCCGTAACCGAAATTCCTGCGCTCACCTTTTCCTATTTTGAAACGCAAAGCAAAACCTTTAAAACCATCACGCGCGGCCCCTTCCCGATTGAAGTGGAACCAGCACCGCAGGGCAGCGCACAGATTGTTGCGAATTCGGCGACCACCCTCCCCAGTGGAGCCGATATTATTGAAAGAGACATTGCCTACCTCAAACCGATGCCCGAAAAATGGATCTTTAAATCTGAACAGAAAAACACCTCATCGCGCTGGATGCTCCCCCTACCCGCTCTGCTGCTGGCCGCCGCAGGTGGAATGACGCTGCGCAAAAACAGACGCGCGCTCAACACAGCACAAGCTCGACGTCAGCAGGCCCCGAAAACCGCCCGCAAACATATTCTGATGGCAGAGAAGGCGATTAAAGAGCAGAACGGATCAGCGTTTGACGAAGCCGTGTGGAATGCGCTGATCGCTTACTTTGGTCACCGTTTTAATCTCTCACCCGGACAAATCACACCGCAGATTGTTCAGGAAAAAGTTCCGGAAGAAAAAGAATCGATTCAGCAGCTTTTTGACACCATCGAACGAGCTCGGTATACCTCCGGCACCAATCCCCGCTCACAGAGCGACATGGAAGATCTCCTGAGTCGGCTCACCCAAATTTTGAGAAAATGTGAAAGGATGAAGCGATGAAACGCGTTCCTCTCTTTTTGGTTATTCTAACGGCCTGCAGCACTCTTTGGGCGGCACCGGAGGATATTTTCAGCCAAGCCAAAACCGCTTATGGCAATGAAAAATATGCCGAAGCTGCGAGCCTTTATGAGTCCATGCTGAACCTTGGAGTCGATAACATGGAGGTCTACTACAACCTCGCCAACGCCTATTTTAGAAACGGCGACCTGCCGCGTGCGATCCAATATTATCGAACCGCGTGGCATCATGCACCGCGCGATCCTGATATTAAAAACAACCTGCAGTTTGCACTCGATACGGCCGGTGCTATAGCGCCCAAAACGTCATGGGCAGAGCGTCCCCTTCAGTTACTTTCAAAACAGGAATGGACCCGGCTTGCCGCTGGCGCGTATTGTCTGCTCGCGCTTTTTCTACTCCTCGCTCTGCTGCTTCCCCGTCGCCGCAGATTGGGATTGGGCTTATGCAGCATCCCTGCGGTTCTACTGCTGCTCTCGGGGGCGGGCTGGTGGCAGTGGCACACCTTTGAGCAGCGACCGGAATGCGTTGTCCTCGCGGACACCACCGTACGCCACGGTCCATTGGATAAGGCGCGCGAGTTTTATCGCATTCCCTCCGGAGCATTGATTCGACAGAAGAGCACACAAGGCGAATGGGTTGAAATTACCTACGATAATAAGTCCGGAGGATGGATGAAGACGGAGCATTTACTTCCCCTTTCGCCTTGATTTTCCTCCGTCTTCCTAATTCTATTCAGCGCCATGAAAAACAAACCGCCATATAAGTCCACTCAGCATTACTGGTGGATTGCAATTATTGCTCTCGCAGTCTCAGTTGCTGCCGTCTTTTTCATCGAGCCGGACCCATATAATTCGACCACTGAAAAACTGCGGATTCTGCTCCCTGCGGCAGGAATAATTATTGCGGGTATGTGTCTGATCATGGCGACCGCCGACCGTTGGTTTAAATAGGTCTCGGACACACAAACATGTAGGAATACAGGGTAGATTTTTTCATGAAACGCGACATCGAATGGGAAGAAAAACGGGAAGACGGCATTAAACGCAAGGTCCGGATTAAATTCCCCGGCAACGGAAAAATCAAATGGCAGTTTAAATGCTCCGACGAAGAGCTATGGGATTACGATACGCCGCCTTCGGTCGAAGACTGGATTGCGCTCGAAGAGAAAATCAATGCCCTCTACCAGCGCCGCCGCGCACCCTTCAAAGACCTACAGCGCGTTCAGCAACTGCGCAAAGAAGCGGAAGCTCAATAGTGGAATTCAAGCTCACAGGTGAATATATTGAACTGTGCAGCCTGCTCAAAGCCGTCAATCTCGTGATGTCCGGCGGCGAGGGCAAGGAGGTTGTCGCTCAGGGACTGGTCACCGTCAACGGTGAATTGGAGTTGCGCAAGCGATGCAAAATCCGCCCGGGTCAGATTGTCGAGTTTGCAGGAAATACCATCGCTGTTGTTGTCGACTCATAAAACGGGCAGACCACAAACAACTGGCGCACTACTTCAGATGCGTCTTGCACTCGCGACCGATGGAATAGACTTCGAAACCCATCTCAAACAACGCGGTATGATTCAGAATGTTCCGCCCGTCAAATATAAAGGCCGGTTTTGCCATGGAGTCATAAATGCGCTGAAAATCCAGCTCCTTATATTCCTTCCACTCCGTCATGACAGCGATCGCGTGTGCCCCTTCCGCCGCTTTATACGGATCGGCCTCAAACTCCACGTCGCCCTCCACAGCGGCCAGCTCAGCCTTGGCATTGGCCAAGGCCTTGGGATCAGAAACCACAACGCGACCGCGCTCGTTCAAGAGCTCTTTGCAAACCCGAATCGATGGACTCTCACGCGTGTCGCTGGTATCCGCCTTAAACGCAAATCCGAAAACCGCAACGCGCTTATTGGCTATCGTGTTAAACATGGCGCGGAGCATACTCTTTACAAAGCGCGTTTCCTGATACTCATTCAGCTCCACCACCTGCCGCCAATAGGCAGCTGGCTCGTGCAGCCCATAGGTTTCGCAGAGATAGACCAGATTCAGAATATCTTTCTTAAAACAGGAGCCGCCGAACCCAATACTGGCGCGCAGAAACTTAGAGCCGATTCGTTTATCCGTTCCAATCACATGCGCCACGTCCGAAACATCCGCTCCGGTGACCTCACACAGCGCTGAAATCGCATTGATTGAACTGATACGCTGCGCCAGAAATGCATTTGCCGTCAGCTTCGAAAGCTCCGCCGACCACACATTGGTCGTCAAAATCCGCTCCCGAGGAACCCATCTTGCATAGATATCGACCAATACCTGCAACGCCTTCTGCCCCGCCGGGGTTTCATGACCACCGACCAGCACGCGGTCAGGATTTTCCAAGTCAGAAACCGCTGTTCCTTCAGCCAAAAACTCCGGATTAGAGAGCACTTCAAAGCGGAGCGAGGTATCGCCCGAGTGCAGCACCCGCTCCATCGCCTCCGCTGTGCGAACCGGCAGCGTACTCTTTTCGACAATAATTTTATCGGAGGTCGAAACCTCTTTAATCCGCCGTGCACACAGCTCCCAATACTGAAGATCTGAAGCGCAACCCGCCCCATGGCCAAAGGTTTTTGTCGGCGTGTTGACGCTCACGAAAATAATGTCCGCGTCACGAATGCCCTGATCCACATCCGTTGAAAAGAAAAGATTACGCCCACGCGCAGCCTGCACTACCTCCAACAGTCCCGGCTCATAAATCGGCAGCTCATCCGTCTGCCAAGCGGCGATACGTTGAGGATTAATGTCAACCACCGTCACCTTAACATCGGGGCACTTCTTCGCAATCATCGCCATCGTCGGCCCGCCGACATATCCTGCACCAATACAACAAATCTTCATCGCTCTTCCTTCCCGATCTCAAATCCCCAGATTACTCAACGAAACCATCCCCTTTTTGTACGGCATACGTCTTCCTCATCTTTTCTGAAAGCTTCAGACGGTATCCCTTCTTTCAGAACAAACCAACCCTTCTTTACGATGAAACAAATACCCAGCGCCCTCAACCCTCAGCTCGATTTCCCCAAGGAATCTTCCGTTATGCTTCCGTCACCTCAAAGGGTCGACATTGGATGGCCAGCTGAGGCGATACACGCACAAGAAGATCGGCGCATCCGCCCTCGTAATTCTGCTCCAGAATCGACGAATTTTTCTGCAACGCAGCAATCAGCTTGCCCTCGCTCAGCGGAATGGAGAGGCGCAACGTAACCTTGCGGCCTTTCAGGCAGTCGGACAACGCATCAAACAGTTGATCAATCCCCTCCCCCGACAGCGCGGAAATCGCCACCGATTTAGGGAACTGCCGCATCAGACGCTTGGCGGCGTTGCGTCCCTTTTCGTTGTCAATTTTATTAAAAACATAGAGTACGGGCTTATCGAGTGCACCGAGTTCGTCGAGCACCTTATGCACCGATTCTATCTGCGTATCTACTTGCGGGTGCGAGGCATCGATTACATGCACCAGCAGATCGGCCTCAACCACTTCTTCGAGCGTCGCCTTAAAGGAATCGACCAAATGATGCGGCAGCTTTTGAATAAAACCTACGGTGTCTGTCATCAGCATCGACTCATGATTGGGAAGATCCACCTGGCGCGTTGTGGGATCGAGCGTAGCAAAGAGCTGATCCTCCGCATAAATATCTGCGCCGGAAATTCGGTTCAGCAGCGTCGATTTCCCAGCGTTGGTATAGCCGACAATGGAGACCAACGCCCAGCCATGCCGACGGCGGCCACGCCGCTGTTCCGAACGCCGTGCACGCACCTGCTCCAAATCACGCTTGAGCGAGCCGATCATTTCATTAATTCGGCGGCGGTCCACCTCCAATTGTGTTTCCCCAGGACCGCGCAGACCGATACCGCCCTGCTGTCGTTCCAAATGAGTCCACATCCGCCGCAGGCGCGGCAGCAGATATTGATGCTGAGCGAGTTCAACCTGAAGACAGCCTTCTTTCGTACGGGCGCGCTGCGCAAAAATATCGAGAATCAGCTGCGTCCGATCGAGTACGCGCACTTCCAGCGCCTCCTCCAGATTACGGCCCTGCGCGGGCGAAAGATCATCGTCAAACACCACCATCGAAACGGGGTTTTCCTTGATCCAGTCGGCAATCTCCTCGGCCTTGCCCGAACCGATATAGTGCCCCGCCTTAATCTTTTGCTGACGCACCAGAAATCGCCCTTTCACCTCGGCGCCGGCACTTTCAGCGAGTTGCGCCAGCTCGTCCATCGTATCACGCACCCGCCACTCTTCGCCGCCGTGCAGCAGTACACCGACGAGCAGCACGCTCTCGGTCTCATCACTTTTTGTTTCTAATAAATCAGACATATTTTTTCTCTACCACGAAATACGCGAACCACACGAAAAACCAAAACAACAAACCATTCGTGTTCGTGTATTTAGTGTATTTCGTGGTCTATATCAAAACAGAAGTCGGCCCATGGTTGCCCCACGCATTCATCACCGCCCCGGCAAGTTGCTCCATGGAGGAATAATCCGCCGTATGAATCCATTCGACATTCAACTGGTTTCGGAACCAAGTCATCTGACGCTTTGCCAGCTGGCGGGTGCGAATAATCGTTTTTTCTTTTGCCTCCGCTTCAGTGGCCTCGCCCCGAAGCACAGCAAGGGCCTCGGCGTAACCGATCGCCTGCAACGCCGTTGCAGAAAGCTTTAACGGCATTAACGCCCGCGCTTCATCGAGCAATCCTTCCGCATACATTTTTTCCACGCGCTCTTCGATCCGCCGAACCAGCACCTCCCGCTCAACATGCAGACCAATAATTACTGGCTTCGGTCGGCGGTTCCAGCTCCCCTCGGCACGGCAGGCGTCCAGCCTGCCGGAAGCCGCCGAGACGGCGGCGGTACAATTTCCCGTACCGCAGGCGTCCAGCCTGCCGGAAGCCGCCAGGATGGCGGCGCTACGAGCTCCTGTACCGCAGGCTTCCAGCCTGC
>CAYOBH010000055.1:13397-15284 GCA_964402125.1 uncultured Verrucomicrobiota bacterium | reverse complement strand
GGTCATAATAAGGTCACAACAAGGAGATTGTTATGAGCTATATGGCGGTCAAGGATCTGAAAAAGACGAGGGAGCTGCGGGAAGTGCTCAGTCGCGACCGGGAAGTGATCGTGACGAAGGATGGAAAGCCGTTTGCCTTGATGGTCGAGATTTCGCCGGATGCTGTTGAGGATTCGTTGGATGAGGTGCGCCGTGCGTTATTTTCTGCGGCCGTCAAACAGGCGCGCAAAAAGGCGGTTGAACATCCGATGGATGATGAGTCCATCGCGGCGGAGATTCTCGCCAGTCGGGAGAGTCGGGGCCTGTGATGGATGCGGTGCTCGACACGAATGTGCTGGTTTCGGGGCTGATCAATCCCTGCGGTTTTCCGGGGCGTATCGTGGATCTTCTTCGTTCCGGAACACTCCGGGCTGTGGTGGATGATCGCATTCTGGCCGAATATTTCGATGTGTTGCGGCGGGATGCGTTCAAACGCTATTTTACGGATTCGGCGCGGGAGGACATACTCGAATATTTGAGCCGTAATTCGCAGTATGTCACCAGTTGTGTCGTGGCCGACTTGCCGGATCCCGGCGATGTTCCATTTCTTGAGATTGCCTTGTCGGCAAACGTGGTGTTGGTAACGGGGAATATTAAACATTTTCCGGCGGAGCAGACGAAGGGTTGCCGGGTTTTGAGTTCAGCTGAGTTTGTTGCGCAGTTTCGGGGGGAATGAATGAATCATCGTATTTTGCATTTTGAGAGTATCGGCGGGGCGAGCGGGGATATGATTCTCGGGGCGCTCGTGGGGCTGGGTGTTTCCGTGGAAGAGCTGAACGAGGAGCTGAAGTCGCTGCAGATTGATCCGTTTGAGATTGTGATCGACGAGGTGGTGGAGCAGGGGATGAGCGGCGTGTGTGCGCGCGTGGAAGTGCATGAGCATCATCATCACGATCACCATCATGGGCATCACCACGGACGACACCTGAGTACCATTCTTAAGCTGATCCGCGAGAGTGCGCTGCCGGAGACGGTGAAGGAAAATGCGTCGGCGGTTTTTCAGCGGATCGGCGAAGCGGAGGCGGCGATTCATTGCGTGGATATTGAAAAGATTCATTTTCATGAAGTCGGCGCGATGGATTCAATTGTCGATATTACGGGCTGCTGCCTGGCGCTGCATAAGCTGGGCGTGGACGGTGTTTCGATCCGACGTCTTCCGCAGGGGCACGGTACGATTGAGTGTGCACACGGAACCTATCCGAATCCGGCTCCGGCTACACTGCGGCTGCTGGAAGGGTTCCCGACGGAGTCGGTGGATGAACCGTTTGAGTTGGTGACTCCGACTGGTGCCGCGCTGCTTTCGGCATGGCGTACGGCGGATGCGCCGCCAGTCAGTGGTCAGGCGCTGAAGAGTGCGTATAGTTTTGGACATCATAAACTCAACAGCCGCCCCAATCTGCTGCGCGCGACGCTGTATGAAACGCTGCCTTCCGAGGAAACGGACGAAGTACTGGTGCTGGAGTGTAATCTTGATGATATGACGCCGGAGCTGATCGGTTGTCTGTTTGATGCATTGCTCGCGGCAGGAGCGCTGGATGTTTTCACGCAGCCAGTACAGATGAAAAAGCAACGTCCGGGTGTTTTGCTCACGGTGCTGTGTCGTCCGGCGGATCGTGAAACAATGCTGGATCTGCTCTTCCGTGAATCGACGACCTTCGGCGTACGGGAGCGCCTAACGAAGCGGACGGTGCTGGCGCGCCGATTTGAGACGGTTGAGACGCCGTATGGAGCGGTTCGCATAAAGGTGGGCACTCGCGGTGGGAAACCGGTGACGGCCTCGCCGGAAATAGAAGATTGCAGGAAATGCGCGGCTGAGAGTGGAACGAGCGTGAAGAATGTGTATGATGC
>CAYOBH010000055.1:0-13297 GCA_964402125.1 uncultured Verrucomicrobiota bacterium | reverse complement strand
TTTAGAGATGCTGGCAAAACGAATTATACCCTGTCTGGATGTGACGGGCGGGCGCGTGGTGAAGGGCGTGAATTTTGTGAATCTACGCGATGCGGGCGATCCGGTGGAGTGCGCCAAGGCGTATCAAGAGCAGGGCGCGGACGAGCTGACGTTTTTGGATATTACGGCGACGAGTGACGGTCGCGATACGATGGTGGATATTGTCCGTCGCTGTGCGGAACAGGTATTTATGCCGTTAACCGTCGGAGGCGGCATTCGAACTTTGGCGGACGTGCGGCGGATGCTGAAGGCGGGGGCAGATAAGGTTTCGTTCAATACGGCGGCGATCCATAATCCCGATATTTTAAATGAGTGCTCCGATATGTTCGGCTCGCAATGCACGGTGCTGGCGATTGATGCGCGGCGCAACGGCGACGGCACGTGGGGCGTTTACACACACGGAGGGCGTAATCCGACGAAGCTGGACGCGATCCAGTGGGCGATTGAAGGCACGCAGCGCGGCGCCGGCGAAATTCTGCTGACGAGTATGGATTGTGACGGGTGTAAAGACGGCTACGATCTGGAGCTGACCCGCGCGGTTTCGGAAGCAGTCAATGTGCCGGTCATTGCGTCCGGCGGCGCGGGCACGCTGGATCATCTGGTCGATGCCGTAACGGTGGGCAAAGCGGATGCGGTGTTGGCTGCGTCCATCTTCCATTTCGGCGAATACAGCATTCGCGAAGTGAAGGAATATATGCGCGATAAGGGTATTGTGGTGCGGCTCTGATCTGAAGAATTCGGGAGATTGGTTGCAATGATTGGTTTTGCCCAAAAGACAGACAACGTGGAGTCCGGGAAGATTTTGCTGGTCGATGACGAGCGCACTATACTGCTCGCCATTACCAAGATGTTGCGCCCTTTGGGATATACCATTTATACGGCGAACAGCGGGGCGGAAGGATTGAAGATTCTGGAGCAGGAGCCGATTGATCTGGTGATCTCGGATATGCGGATGCCGTCCATGAACGGCGCAGCGTTTCTTGCTGAGGTTTCTGAGCGCTGGCCGGATGTGGTCTGTATGCTGATGACGGCCTATACGGAGATTGAACTGACCGCCAAGGCGATCAATAAAGGGCGGATTTTTGCCTATTTCAGCAAACCGCTGGACCGCAGTAAGTTTCGCGATGGCGTTGAACATGGGTTGTCTTTCCGAAAAAAAACCTTGGAGTTAAGGCGTAACAGCGATGCAGCGGTGGAGGAAAACCAGCGACTGAAAGATAAAAACAGTCAGCTTGAAGCTGCCGTGGCGGAGCGTACGGAAAAGCTGGATCAGACCCGCAAGTTTCTGGAGATGGCCTACGATCAGATGAAACAGGCGTATTTTCAGACCGTGAATATGTTTGCCCAGATTGTGGAGCGTGGTGAGCAGCTCCGTTCCGGCCACGGTGAACGGGTGGCGGAGCTGGCGGTCGCAATTGCCCGGCAATTAGAGATGAGCGATGCGTCGGTTAACGATATTCATACGGCCGGACTGCTGCACGATGCTGGTAAAGTCGGCTTTCCCGACCGAGTCCGCAATCGAGAAACGCAGAGGCTCGATCCGGAAGAAATGAAGCTGATGCGTACGCATCCGGTCGAAGGAGCCGCGCTTTTGATGAGCTTGGAGCCGTTGTATCCGGTGGCGGACCTGATTCGAAGCCATCATGAAAATTATGACGGCAGCGGGTATCCGGATGGACTCAAAGCAGATCGGATTTCGGTCGGCTCGAGAATCCTGCGTGTGTGCGATGAATACGATTCTCTGCTGAACGGCTACATTAACGGAAGAAGTCTTTCGGCAAAGGATGCGCTGAGCAGTATGCAGCGCCGCGTCGAAAGCGATTTTGATCCCATCATTTTAAAGCTGCTGGTCAAGGCGCTTCAGGAGGAAGAGGAGCAGTCTACCGAGCAGGACGGTATTCCGGTGGTCAGCTCCGCGTTGGAACCCGGGATGCGAATTGCACGGACCCTATTTACCTCAAGAAAGGTTCCGCTGATCGTTGCCGATGTCCAACTGACTGATTCATTGATCGAAAAACTGCGGGCGTATGAGGAGGACTCGGGAGAAGAGTTCACGGTCTTTATTCATCAGGAGGAGGAGGCTGAAAAACCTTCAGGGTAGCAGTTGGATGTTGGTGGTTGGGTTTGAATGCTATGTTGCGCGTTAATGCGATGAAGAAAAATCAAGAAAAAGGTTTTTTGATCTGCTTGAGTTTGCTTTTATGACGCCATGGCTCGATGGATTGTATGTAGTTTTATCCTCTGTTGTTCGTGTTTGGCTGCGCCGGAATCGGTTGAGCGGCGGGCGGCGGAGATGCGGTCGGTGCTGCGGGAGGCGGACGAGGCGTATTATAACCTCGGTGAACCGATCATGGCCGATGAGGCGTACGATGCGCTGCGTGCGCAATATCAATCGCTGCAGACAGAATATCCCGATCTTCCTGCTTATTCCTCCGTCGGTGCTTCAGTTCCAGAACAGGAAAATCCGGCGGCACACACTCAGCCGGTGCTGAGTCTGAAAAAGGCCTATTCCGATGAAGAGGTAGCGGAATTTATCGAGGCCTGCGGTGCGGACCGGATCTATTGCGTGGAGCCGAAAATTGATGGACTGACGGTGGTGCTGCGCTATCGAGAAGGTCGTTTGTTGCAGGCGTTGACGCGGGGCGACGGAACAACGGGCTCAGACGTCACCGCGCAGGTTCGAGCCTCCGGAGCCGTTCCTTTGGCGCTGACGAATGCGCCGACGCGGTTGGATGTTCGTGGCGAACTGTATATGCCGTTTGCCGCTTTTGAGGCGTTGAACGAACAACGCGTCGCGGACGGAGAGGCCGAGCTGAAAAGTCCCCGCAATACGGCGGCGGGCACGCTGCGGATGAAAGATTTGGCCGCGGTCGCCAAACGCGGATTGGCGTACGCCGTTTTTGAGGTTCTGGAGTCGGAACCGATGCCGACAACCCACGAAGAAGCCTTGGCGATGGCTCAATCCTGCGGTTTAACGCCGGTTGCGCATCAACTGTTTTCGGGATCAAACGCGGTCCATGCGGTTGCGCTTATGAATCAACGCCGCGCCGAGCTGCCCTATCCCAGCGACGGCGTAGTGATCCGACTGAATGATTGCGCGGAGTTTGAGCGAATGGGGGCCACGGCGCGTTGGCCCAACGGAGCGCTGGCGCGGAAATATAGATCCGTTCCGGTGGAAACACATCTGCGGCGAGTGGATTGGACCACAGGGGAAACAGGACGTCTCACGCCGGTGGCCGGTTTTGATCCGGTCACCATTGACGGCGCGGAGCTGAAACGCGCGAGTCTGCACAGCCTCAGTCATCTGCGTGCACTCGATCTGATGATCGGCGATCGGATTCAGGTCATCCGTGCGGGCGGAGCCGTTCCTGAGATTATCGGTCGTGTGCCCGGTCCCCGCACCGGAGACGAGCAGCCGATTCCCGATCCGGATGAAAATCCATAACGCCTCACCCGACAGATGGGTTGAAAATATTTAACGCGACTTTTGTCCCGCCGATTTGGCGGAAGAGTCGAAAATAAAAGGGCGGGGTAGCTTCCGCCAGTCCCGCCCTGCGTAAGGATCGAGCCGTTTATTTCGTCGGGATAAGCCGGACGAGGACGACGCCGTGCGAAGAAACTTTGGTGCTGAAGGTTTCGCGGAATACGCCGATATCCTTCTGGCGCCAGAGATCGCGTATGGTGAATCGTTCTGCGGCATCGGGAGTTGCGAGTGTGCCCCAAGGGCCCCATTTGAGATTGATGGTGGTTTCGCTGTCGCCGCGGTTAAAGAAAGCCACGGCGTAGGAGCCGTCAGACAGTGTTTTTGCATACACCACACGGTCGCCGTCGTTGCTGATCTGAGTGGCCTGTTTACCGAGCACATCCTGATTGATGGCCAAGACTTCGTCGTTGGTCAGCAGTGAGAGGGTGAAGTCGTCCATCTGGGCAATATCGCAACCGAGGAGCATCGGCGCAGAGAGCATGCACCAGAGGCTGATGTGGGTGTATTGTTCGTCGGGGGTCAGGTTGCTCGGATGCAGGTTGGGTCCCCAGCCGACCTTGCCGACCACAAGCATGTCGGGATCGCTCCAGTGGCCCGGCCCGGTGAAGCCTGCCCAGCGATCTTGCAGGAAGCCGATACGGCTGACGCTGTCCCAGCTGTCGTTGATGTCGTTGGTGGTGCGCCACAGGTTGGCGAGTTGAACGTAATCCGGTGCATTGTCATAGATGCCGGTGTTGGAGAGGCTGAAAACAATGTCGCGTCCGGTCGCACGAAGCGCTTCGCTCATTTCGCGAGTGGTCTTCGGATCGTTCGGGAACCAGTCGTACTTGAGATAATCGACGCCCCATTCGGCCCACTGCTGGGCATCCTGCTTGACGAAGGAATGCTTGCCGAAGGTCCAGTTGATCCAGGTGGGATCGTTGTTGGGGGTTTGGAGTTTATAGAATTCGGTGACGTGTCCGGCCTCGACCCAGTCGTAGGTGCCGTCGGCGTTATCGGACGAGGTGCCGATGTAGCCGGCATAGGTGCCGCGCCAAGGGCCGGAATAGATGCCGAACTTGAGGCCGAGATTGTGGATCTCGTCACCGAGCGCCTTCATGTCCGGAAACTTTTTGTTGGGCTGAATGGCGTTGAGCGGTCCGCCGCGCTTGCCCTGCCAGCCGTCGTCGATGTTGATTTGCGTCCAGCCATATTGGCTGAGGCCCTTTTCGACCATCGCGCGGGCGGAGCTGAGTACCTTTTCCTGGCTCACGGTTTCGCCCCAGCAGTTCCAGCTGCTCCAGCCCATCGGGGGCGTGAGTGCAATTTTATCGCCGATCACAATGCGCAGGGTTTTAGAGTTTTCGCCCAGTTCATTTTTAGCGGTCAGTGCAACTGCATATTCACCGGCGGTGGAAACCTTGCCCGTAATGCGCCCTGTTTCGCCGTCAAGCTTGAGACCTTCCGGGAGATTGGCTGCGCTGAAGGTCATCGGCCGCTTTCCAGAGGCCGGGATGGTAAAGAGGAACGGGGCGTTAGGACGCGCGCCGAAAACACTTGCGCCGTTAATACGAGGCGTTTCTGGGGCCGCAGGCGTCAGAATCTTTGCAGAATCGACGGTGCCGTCGTAGACCGCCTGCCGCTGCGGCCGCTGAGCATGCAGAGTTGAGGTGGATGCCATTAGTGAGAGGGCCGATAGAGTAAGGTATAGTTTAGTTTTCATTCCGAGACGATAGGATTGACGCCGTAAAAAGGTCAAGCCGCTAAATTAAAGCCGCGACATGCTTTTATCTCCACAGATGCCACAGATTTGAATGATTAGCCGATACCGTTTTATGAATCAATTATCTGTGGTAATCCATGAAATTGGTGCATCAGATAAGGAGCCGATGATTTATCAAGCAGATCTCCGGAAAGAAAAAGGGGCCCATTTTTGAATGGAACCCCTTACTGGTCAGTGGAAGGTTTTGTTCTGTCTCACCTCTTCAATCAGGGATATTGGCCGGGAGCTGCAAGGGCGGTTTTTTGGTCGAAGCCAAACATGAGGTTCATGTTCTGCAGCGCGTTACTCGCCTGACCTTTCATCAGATTGTCGATGTGCGAAATTACACGAAGGCGGTTGTTTCGCTGGTCGACATCGACGGTGAGGTTGCAGTAGTTAGTGCCGCGTACGTCGGCAATGCTTACGGGCGTTTTTGCGTCGAACACGCGGACGAACGGCTGATTGCGGTAAAAGTCGCGGTAGAGTTCGAGCATGGTCTCGGCGGACTGTCCGTTGAGCGAGGCATAGAGCGAGCTCATAATGCCGCGACAGACCGGAACCACCTGCGCCGTGAAGGTGATCTGTACATCATTATTGCCGAGGAGCCCGAGTTCCTGCTCAATCTCAACCACGTGCTGGTGACCGGCCAGTTTGTAAGCGTTCATGTTGTCGTAGCGGTTGGGGTAGTGGAATGTCGCGTTGGGTTTTTTGCCTGCTCCGGAAACGCCGGTCTTTCCGTCGCAGATAATACTCTTTGGATCAATCACGCCAGCCTCAACGGCAGGCGCGAGACCGAGAATACAACTCACAGCAAAACAGCCGGGGTTGCCCAAAATCTTTTGATCCGTCGTAATCTCATGGAGTTCGGGCAGACCGTAAATGGTCTCACTCAGCAGCGCGGGCGCTTTATGGATCGGATCGCGGCCGATGAATTTTGCATATTTGGCATAGCGATCGACTGAGCCAAACCGGAAATCGCCGCTGTAGTCGATCACTTTGGCGCCGCGTGCAATTTCCTCTTCGGCGGTCTCCATGCCGACGCCGTCGGGCGTCGCAAAAAAGACGACGTCGTATTGCTCTTTGGTTGTGGGATCGTCAGGAGAGACGACAATGTCATCGCAGAATCCGCGTAGATGGGGGAAAACATCGCTCATTCTACGGCCAGTATCTGACAGGCTGACCAGACAGCCGATCTCGACCTCGGGATGCTTGAGTAACAGTTCTGTAATTCCCACTCCGCCGTATCCACCGGCACCAACAATTTTTGCTCTAATCATTTTTTCGACTCTCCTCAGAAAAGTGGCCGGAAACCTAAACAACCACGCGGCGCGAATCGACCATAAATTTATCTTTTTGATTTAAAATTTCCATCCAGGCGGGCACGATCGCGTCCATGAAAATCGGAATTTTATCCGACACACACGGTAATTTATCCACCGTCCAGCGCGCCGCCCGCCTTTTTCAGCAGAAGAAGGTCGGTGCGATATTTCTGTGCGGTGATATCGGTGACGTGGATCTGCTGAGTGTGCTGGCGGGCGATGCGCCCGTTCACGCCGTGCTCGGCAATGTCGATATGTATTCCGCCGACTGGCGGTTCTTTCCTGAGAATGTCGGCGTTCATCTGCATGGACGCTTCGGCGATATTGCGCTTGAAGGCCGCCGAATTGCGCTGCTGCACGGGGACGACAAACGGCGTTTTTATGAAACCGTCTCCTCCGGGGAATATGATCTGGTATTCAGCGGCCATACGCACATGGTTCACGACTATACGGAAGGAAAAACCCGCTGCATTAATCCCGGTTCCGCCGGTCGCGGCAATCCGCACACCTGCGCCATTCTTGATTTAGCGACCGATCAGTTGGAAATTTTTGAGCTGTGATAGAGCGGCTTGTCACTGATCTTACCGAAGTTGTCTCATCCGCAGAATCGTGGGCAAAAAATTAAAGTTTCCGTGCGTTCTGACATCTAGAGCTTCTTCGACGTCAACGGGGAGTCGAGAATGATGGAAACAATTTTCAGGGTAAGAGCGGTGGGACGAGTGGATTTTAGCCAGAGAATGCGTTCTGTTCGGTATTGTCGATTATGTTGTGGCAGAGCAAATAACGAATTCGATCGGCTATAATCCAAAGCGGGATGGACGGTTAGCAAAATGGATGCTGACGGAGGCGTGCGATCTCGTTTCCGTACGGAAACCACCTTGAATCAAAGGTGAAATAATTTGTTTAACAGGTATTGAATTTATCAATTCGATGCCTATACTGCTCGCATTTCTGGTAATTGTGATTTCAACAACCAATGGGAGGAAGTAATGCAAATTAGAACAGTTGTAGTAGCGATGGCGGCTGCCTTTGCTATTGGGATGTCGACCGGCTGCGTTAAGCAGAAAGATCTTGATGAGTTGGCAGCTAAGAAGGACGCTGAGATCGTTGATCTGAAAGCGGTTCATGATGCGGCGATCGCAGAACGGGACGCTGAGATTAGTAAGCTTGGTGTGCGAAACGACGAGCTGGATAACCAGTTGACGCTCCTTAAGGCAGACAAAATGAATTTAGAAAGTAAAGCTTCTACTGCCGAAAAAAAGGCTGAAGATCTGGATGCTCAGGTAAGAACGTTGACGCGTGATTTGGCAACTGCACGCGATGAGGCTAAGTCCAATGCTGCCAAGGCACAAAGTATGGTTGATGCTCTCGATAAAGCGGAAAAACTGGCTGCTTTCCATGAAAAGCAATACAACACGCTGCGTGCTGCTTTCATCAAACTGCAGGGCGTTGATCCCGCTCAATATCAGGCGGATTTAGGCAGTGTTTCGGATTTGAATGTTGATCAGGCTGCTGTTTTCCGTGATATCGTTTCTGCTGCTTCTGCAGTGGCTTCAACCTCCAGCACATCAGACGAGAACGTTTCCGCTGACGAATTGATCAAATCGCTACTTAAAGATATGGGCAATATGTAATATTGCTCTGTTTCCCGCATCCGCTGTGGGATCTGATCAAAGGACCCTGTTGGTATGAACAGGGTCTTTTTTTATGTATGGGCTCCGTTTGATGCGCGTGTAAATCGCGGCCATTTGGGAGGTAAAATGGATAAAGTTGATTCAAATCGCGAAAATCCCTGGATAAGTCCGCTGGTAAATATTGTCATTCCGGTTTGTGTGCTGAGTTTTTTGAGCAAGGAAGAGCGGTTGGGTCCGGTATGGGCGCTGGTGGTGGCGGTGGCATTTCCTATTGTTTACGGATTGAAAACGCTGCTGAAGGAACGCAAGGCGGATGTGTTTTCAATTATTGGGTTGATCAGCGTGTTACTAACCGGCGTTTTCGGAATTCTGCGCTTGCCGAAGGAGTGGGTTGCGGTGAAGGAGGGCATGGTGCCTCTGCTGGTTGGGCTGCTGATTGTGGGCTCGCTGAAAACCCCTTTCCCGCTGATTAAGAAACTCATGCTCTCGGAGGCCATTTTTGATGTAGAGCGTTTGTGGAATGCGCTGCGGGAAAAGGGCAACGTGGAGCGGTTTGAAAAACGGTTGGTTGGACTCACATGGGGATTTGCTTCGTCCATGTTTGTTTCGTCGGTGTTAAATTATTTTTTGGCGAAGATGGTGCTCCGGAGTGATGAGGGTTCGGCGGAATATGCCGCTGAGCTCGGGAAGATGGCCGGGTTGAGCAATGTCGTGATTTTGGTTCCAGTGATGGCAATTATGGTTTTTGTTTTTAACGCGCTCTTTAAGGCCGTCTCGGAGCTGACTGGAATGGAAATCGATGAAGTGCTTGCCGCGAGGCATCGCGAAAAATCAGACGAGGATAAAGCAGCCTCTCCCAACGAAGTTGAATGATTGATAATGCGTAGTGCGTATTGCGTAGTGCGTTATGATTGTCTCGTCCTTCGCCCGAGTTTGTTCTGCGCTCTTGTTGCTGGGCAATCCTCAATCGAGTTGGGTGAATCATGGTTGTTGCCTGAACAGGGCAACAACCTCGATTCTGGAAGTAGGTTTCTATCCCGCTTTTACTTGGCGAATTGCCTTTTCAAGGCAGATTTCAAGCATATCCGGGGTAGGTTCCGGGATAAACTTTTCCTCAATCAGTTTCTCTGTTAATGTACGCGCTTCGTCGATTCCCTTTTTTGTCAGAGTAAAGACGTCGTCGCCGGAAAGGGCAATGCGGGCTACGCCATCTTTCTGAGCCTGTAGCGCAACTGCCCGTGCAACTGCGGGGAAGGTTTCGGTATCATCCATCAGCGGAGCAATATAGTCCGGAGAAATTCCCTTCTTTTCGGCGGTTTCGGCAATGGCATAGGCGGCGGCAATCGCCATCTTGTCGGTAATTGTTCGGGCGCGTACCAAAAGTGCCCCTTTGAGCAGGCCGGGGAAGCAAAGGGAGTTATTCACCTGATTCGGGAAGTCGCCGCGTCCGGTCGCTACGATGTATGCGCCAGCTTCTTTAGCCGCATGAGGATATATTTCGGGAACAGGGTTTGCACAGACAAACACAATGGCTTTGTCTGCCATAGAGGAGATCCATTTCGGTTTAATCGTGTTCGGGCCGGGGCGGGAGAGGGCGATGAGGACATCGGCCCCTTTCATGGCCTCCTCGATGGAGTCAATCTTGCCGGGGTTGGTCTTTTTGCATAGATCCCACTGTTTGTAGAATGCCTTGTCGGACTCAATATCGGAACGATCGGAGTGGAGTCCGCCTCTGATGTCGCACATGACCATCTTTTTGGGGTCGCCGCCCGCCTGAATAATCAGACTGGCAATGGTGGTGTTGGAGGCCCCGGCACCGAGCATCGCAATTTTAACCTCGCCTATCTTTTTCCCGACAACCTTCAACGCATTAATCAGCCCGGCGAGCGTAACGCAGCCGGTGCCCTGAGCATCGTCGTGCCAGACTGGAATGTCGCAGGCGTCGCGCAGCGTATCAAGGACCTCAAAACAGTTCGGCTGAGAGATGTCCTCCAAGTTGACTGCACCGAAGCTGGGAGCAACCATTTTAACAAAGTCGATGATCTTTTTAGGGTCGTTCTTTCCCTCTTCGTTGCGAGAATCAATGCATAGCGAAACTGCGTCCACGCCGCCGAGATATTTCATCAGATAGGCTTTTCCCTCCATCACACCCAGTCCACCGGAGGGGCCGCAGTCACCGTCGCCCAGTACGCGGGTGGAGTCGGACACCACGGCAACGAGATTGCCGCGGTTAGAGAGTTCAAAGGAAGACTCGGGATTATCGCGAATTTCGGTAGAAACCTTTGAGACCCCCGGAGAATACCAGACATTAAACCAATTGAATCCATAGTAGCCTGCCTTGGGAACCGTCTGCATTTTGCCGCCGTAGAAGCGGTGCATGCGGTCAGCCACTTCCTTCAGAAACAACGTTTTACCTTCTGCAATCTGTTCTTTGGTAAAGTGTTCCGGGAAAAGCTGATCCAGGTTTTCAAGCTTTAGGTTTTTGATTTTTTCCATGGTGTGGTTTCTCCAGCAAAAGGTTAAGGGCCGGGATTATGCGTAGCTGATTGTACAAATCAACCTTGAAACAGGATCAGTATATTTTGTTCGCAATCCTACCCATTGCGAAAATCCTAAGCCTGAATTCCGAAACCCAAAACAAACCTCCGCGTCTTTGACGAACGCCGTCAAATCGCCGCCACCGCCAAACTGGCCCTGCAGAAAATGGATGCTCGGGGGTTGTAAACCACGAAGCTTGGGAGCATGGATTTTTGACCGCAAAGGCGCAAAGACGCAAAGAAATGAAGCCGGAGGTGCATGGAATCAGGCAGAATGATTTTGGGCAGAATAATAATGCCGAGGGTGCATTGGGGATTTGACCGCGACGACGCAAAGACGCGAAGCTTGGGTGCACGGATTTTCGGCAAAATGATTTTGGACAGAATTATTAGCGAAGGAGCATGGGAGTAGGGACCACGGATGAATACGGATTGATACGGAATTTTTTATTTGCAACGAATATATAAAACAACAAATAGGCATAATTATTCTGTCAAAATTATTTTGTAAATTATCTTCTCTGTGACTCGGTGTTCTCCAGCGTAGCGGGTGGTAAAAATAAAGCTGAGGGGGAACGGTAGAATTGGGGGCGCGAAAAGAAATCAAATTCTAAGCTACTCAGCGGGGCAATGGTTCGGTAGCGTTCTCCCTCTTTGCATTATGATCGATTTTATACAGGTAACGAAACGGTTTGGCGCACAGGAGGTGCTGCGCGATGTGACGTTCCGCATTAACGCGGGCGAGCGGGTTGGCGTGGTTGGACCAAATGGGGCGGGGAAGAGTACGATCTTTAATCTGCTCTGCGGCGAGACCGAGGTGGATGGCGGCGATATTGCACTGCCGAAGCATGTGCGTCTGGGGCATCTGCACCAGCAGCTCAATCCGCACGCGGTGGATCAGTCGCTGCTCGGGTATACCGAGGATTCAATTCCCGAGCTCAAGACGATTCCGGCCGAGATTCATGCGCTGGAGTCACGTATTGGTTCGATGTCTTCGGAGGAGAAGGAGCGGTCGCTCCGCCGGATCGGTGAGCTTCAGCATACCTTCGAGCATTTGGGTGGATATGATATGCGTGCGCGTGCTGAGGCGGCGTTGGGCGGACTCGGGTTTCATGAGGCGGAATTTGCTCGGCCGTTTGCCTCGTTTTCCGGCGGGTGGCAGATGCGTGCGGAGCTGGCGCGTACCCTGATCGCCAATCCGGATCTGCTGATGCTGGACGAGCCGTCGAACTATCTCGACCTGCCCGCCGTGGAGTGGCTGCAGAAGTTTTTGCGCGGCTATGAAGGAACGATGCTGCTGATTTCGCATGACCGTTATCTGCTGCGCTCACTGGCGACGGTGACGCTGGAGATTGCCGGCGGACATGCGGTGCGCTATCAGGGCGGCTATGACTATTATCTGAAAGAGCGC
Source organism: uncultured Verrucomicrobiota bacterium (assembly GCA_964402125.1). Classification (GTDB taxonomy): domain Bacteria; phylum Verrucomicrobiota; class Kiritimatiellia; order Kiritimatiellales; family Pontiellaceae; genus Pontiella. Next base: position 1,132 of record CAYOBH010000055.1, on the reverse strand, counting down.
GTTGCGCGCATGGAACATCAGCTCGCGGCAAAGCGCAATCAGGACCGCGAACGCGAGCGAATTGAAAGTTTTGTCCGTCGTTTCCGCTCCAAGAGTACGAAAGCCTCGCAGGTACAGAGCCGAATTAAGCAGCTCGAAAAGATGGAAACCATAGAAGCGCCGACCACGGCCCCGAACCTTTCTCGGATCCGATTGGCTGATCCACCGCACAGCGGGCATGAGATTATTCGGCTGGAAAATGCCGGATTTACGTATGATCAGAAACGATGGATTTACAAAGGACTCAGCCTGAATATTAACCGCGGCGAAAAAGTCGCGCTGGTGGGATATAACGGGATGGGGAAGACCACGCTGCTGCGTACACTCGCCGGACAACTGGAACCGGTGGAGGGAAAACGTGTGCTCGGCCACAAGGTGGTTATCGGTTACCAGAGCCAGGATTTTGCAGAAACCATGCCCCCGGAAAAGAGTGCCTTTCATATCGTTAAGGAGGCAAATCCTGCGGCATCCGACGCGCAGGTACGCGGTCTGCTCGGCGGTTTCGGCTTCAGCGGCGACTACGTCGACAAAAAATGTGAAGTGCTTAGCGGCGGGGAAAAAATCCGGCTGGCCTTCGCCCGGCTGTTTATTGATCCTCCCAACTTTTTACTGCTCGACGAACCGACAACGCATCTGGATATCAATGGGCGCGAGGCCCTGGAGTCGGCGCTGAAGGAATATAAAGGCGCGTTGTGTGTCGTCAGCCATGACGTGACTTTTGTGCGCCAAATTGCTGAACACATTGTGGCGATTGACGACAGTGGGGTATCACGGTATCCCGGCGGGTACGACTACTATTTGGAGAAGCAGGAAGAGAGAAACCTGAAACCTGAAACGGGAAACGTGAAAACAGCACCGGGGCAGGACGCGGTCAAATCCACACCCGCAGCCAAAGGCAAGGATGCGCGGAAGGTACGCGCTCAACAGCGTGAGGCGGAAAAGGCCCTTCGAAAAATTGAGGGTCAAATCGATACGTTGACGAAGGAGCAAACCGCGCTTACTGAAGAGATGATGAGTCGACGCGATGCCGATTTTGCCACGATCAACACGCGCCTTGCTGAAATTCAGAAACAGATTCAACAGCTCGAATCCG
>CAYOBH010000054.1:9740-15490 GCA_964402125.1 uncultured Verrucomicrobiota bacterium | reverse complement strand
GCGTAGCGGGTGTTTAATAAAACGTGCGGTTACCCCCGATTTTCGGACCACTAGCTTAAGTGGAATTTGCGTAGACGGAGCATCCCTGCTTCGTTGTATACGTTGAGTTTGCCTGCTGAGCAGGACAAAAAAACAGGAGCGTCTAAAATAGCGTAGTTCCGTTTAATTTCGTTGTGTAGCGCATTCTGCAAAATAAAGTACTATAGATTTAGAGTTTTGATGTAGTTGTAATCGTTTTGTGTCAGTACTATCTTAAAATAGATTGGTTGTTTTATTTAACAGTGGCAATTGAAGGAGGAGAGAATGGCGCAAAAACAGTATGAACTTACGTGGGTTGATCCAACGCGGATGGCTTTGCTTTTTATGCCCTCGGGCGTGGTTGGCGCAATAGTGTATCTGGTAATTAAAATGATTGGTCACGATTTTTTTCGGGGGTTATATATGTTCCCGGTTGTTCTTCTTGTGCTATGTGTGATTTGTGCAGTGCAGGGCTGGTTCTATGCGTTTTGGTTGAACTTGGTGATGCGTGTATTTCAGAAAGGTCCGATTTTTGAGGCAGATGAAGTTTCTGAGGATTCCGAGGAGGACCGCGTTAGAATGATGTGTGAACGCCGGTAACTGTTTCCGAAATGCACGCTTTGGAGCGGGGGCTGCTCGGGAGCGCAGAGCCTGCGACCCTTCAGTGGAGTAGGTAGGGTGTGCTCGCCGAGCGCACCGTGAATGTATGGGTCGCGCGACGGTGGGATACTTACCCGCCGTGAATGTATCGCGGTCATCTCGGCTGCAGCACAACGCCGTTATGGTTTAATCGCAAGGATCAGCGCAGTTTGAGCAGGGCGAGGCAGCGGGTAAAGTCGCTAGGTAGAGGTGCCGTGGCACGAATGGTTTGTTCGGTTTTGGGGTGTTTAAACACCAATCGATACGCGTGAAGCATTTGGCGCGGCTGTTCCATCGAGAGGTCAGAACCCGTGCCGGCATATTTTTTATCGCCCAAGACCGGGTGGCGTTTGTCGGCCAAATGGCGGCGGATCTGATGAGTTCGCCCCGTCTCAATGCGGAGTTCGAGATAGCTCGCGTGTTTGTTGGCATCGAGCAGTTTCACCTGCGTGGTCGACATATAGCCGTCGATGTCGGAGTGCATCTCTTTCCACTTGTCGGAAAACTTTCCGACGGCGACCGCGCGGTAGATTTTCATGATGTCTTTGCCGCGGAACATGGAAATCATGAGTTCCTTCGCTTGAGCGCTTTTGGCAAAAATAAGGCAGCCGGAAGTCTCTTTATCCAGACGGTGAACGGCGACAATCTTCGAATTCTTCTCCTGCTTACGGAGCATGACCTCCAGACTATCGTCAGCGGCGTTGGTCAATACGTAAGCCGGTTTGTTGACAATCAGGAAATCGTCGTCCTGCCAGAGAATCTGGATGTGCTTGGGGGTTGAAGGAGTGCGTTCGTTGATCAGGATTTCGACGCGGTCTTCTTCCAGCACATTGTGGGTACGGATCCAGACGCGCCTGCCGTTCACCAGCACGCGTTTTTCATCAATGGCCGCCTGCGCCTGTTTTTTCGAAATGCCGAGTTCCTCTGCAATAACAGCGAAAAGGCGCATGCCCTCCTGCTTATGTTTAACTTGGAACGATTCTCTTTTCATAAATCTGCTTTGTTTTGGGAGGGCGGAACAATAGGCGCAACCCCCTCGCTCATACAACGGCATTCTGAAGGAATTGTTTGTCGTGCTGCTCCGCAGCAGAATTTATGATTGCCGATTGCCGGTTCACGCATCACGACGCAATACGCAATACGCATTACGCAATACGCATCACGTATCACGATAAGTGGTCGCCAATGGCTACTTTTAAGACCACCTTATGGATCGGGCCGCTGCCGATGAGCGGGAGGTGAGCATCGGTCGGCAGAAAAACGGCAAACGAGCCGGGCGGAACACGGACGATGCTCTCCGGCTCGCCTTCAAAAAATTCAAGATCCTTCTTCTCGTCATACGCCACCGCACTCTTCAATCCCTCTGTCGCGCGCCAACCCATCGACTCTTCTCCGCTGATGACATATTGAATATCGATATATTTGCGGTGACCTTCCAGCTGCCCGTCAGTAACTGCGCGCCCCTGTGTTCGGGAGACGATGGCATAAACGCAGTCTCCCTTAATTTCATATTTTCCGTCGGCCAGCTCCTCCATGCCCGGCTGATCCAGAAATCCGAAGGCTTCGGAGCATCCGGCGCGAAATCCAGCGTAGTATGCAGCGTTTTCCAGTGTATCGAGTATCATCTTTGTCTCCTTCTTTAAACTCCAAGATGTTTTGTCTGTCCTTCAATTTGTTTTAAACACCCGCTTCGCTCAAGACGCTAAGGACTCGAAGCTTAGTGCTCCTTCGTTTCTTCGTGTTTATTATAATTGCGGCTTTGCTGCACTGCGAAATCTGTGGATCAAAAAACTAAAACCCAAATCCCATCTGTCCGACCTGTTGATCCTTCAATTTTTCATCGGAGCCTAGCAGCGCAATAAACTGCTCCTCGTTGAGAATGGTTACGCCCAGCTCTTCGGCTTTGGTCAGCTTGGATCCGGCGCTTTCGCCAGCGACCAGATAGCTGGTGTTTTTCGAGACGCTGGAGCTCACTTTCCCGCCGCGTGCGCGGATTTTTTCACCCGCTTCCTCGCGGGTCATTTGCTCCATGGAGCCGGTCAGCACAAAGGTGAGTCCCTCCAGTTCGTTACTGCCGCCGGTTTCCTCCTGCTGGAGGATAACGCCCGCTTCACGCAGCTGTTCCACAATCGCCCGCGTATTCGGCGACTGAAAATAGTCCACCACCGACCGACCGACAATCGGCCCCAGATCGCGAATCTGCTCAATCTCTTCGCTGCGCGCGGCCATGAGTGCATCAATGGTCTTAAATTCATTAGCCAGCAGGATCGCTGCGCCCTTGCCGACATGGCGGATGCCCAGACCGAACAAGACCCGCTCGAACGGGCGCTTTTTGCTCTCCTCAATCCCTCTAATCAGATTGTCCGCCGATTTTTCGCCCATGCGCTCAAGGCCGAGCACCTCGACTTTTTTCAGCGCATACAGCTCCGCCGGCGTTTTAACCAGCCCGCTGTCCACCAGCTGTTCCACCAGCGATTCCCCGAGACCGTTGATGTCCATGGCTCCGCGCGAGGCAAAATGGGTCAGCCAGTTTTTAACCTGAGCGGGGCATTGCAGATTAATGCAGCGCAGGGCCACCTCGCCCGCGCGTTTTTCCACCTCTCCGCCGCAGATGGGACAGGTGGTGGGCATGGTGAATGCCTGCTCCGCGCCCGTCCGTTTTTCAGTGACCACCCGTACGATGGCGGGAATAATTTCACCGGCCTTTTCAACCACCACTCGGTCGCCGATGCGAATATCTTTGCGGCGGATTTCATCCTCGTTGTGGAGCGTGGCGCGTTTAACGGTGGTGCCGGCGAGCTGCACCGGATCCAGCTCGGCAACCGGCGTGAGAACGCCGGTGCGCCCCACCTGAATGGAGATGGAGCGCAACGTGGTTTCGGCCTGCTCCGGCTCATATTTATACGCAACCGCCCAGCGCGGGCTCTTGGCGGTGGTTCCCAGCGGTTCGTAGAGACTGCGCTCGTTGACCTTGATTACGCCGCCGTCCATCTCGAACGGAAATTCATGACGCATGGCTTCGAGCTGATCGAGCTGATCGAGAACTTCTTCAATCGTCGAAGCGCGCCAATAGTTGGGTGCCGTGCGTAATCCGTAATGACGTAACGTTTGGAGCATCTGCTCGTGCGTTTCAAAAGCGATACCGTCGAGTTCGCCGACGGCATAAAAGATGGCGTCGAGCGGACGTTTGGCCACTTCGCGCGAATCCAGCAGTTTCAGCGATCCAGCGCACGCGTTGCGCGGATTGGCAAAGGGTTCGAGGCCGGAATTTTGTCGCTGATCGTTGAGAAGCGCAAAGCCCTGCGTATCCATATACACCTCGCCGCGGATTTCAAAAACCGCAGGCGGCATAAGATCGTCGAGCCGCAGCGGGATCGATTTAATAGTCCGGATGTTGGCGGTCACGTCGTCACCCGTTGTGCCGTCGCCGCGCGTCAGCGCTTGGACAAGCTCGCCGTTTTCGTAGCGGAGCGAAATCGCCACGCCATCGATCTTCGGTTCGAGAATATAACTGAAGGTTTTCTCGGGAATCAGTTTGCGGATGCGCTGATCAAATTCCGCCAGCTCCTCTTTCGAGTAGGTGTTTGACAGGCTCATCATCGGAACCGCGTGGCGCACGCTTTCGAAGTGCTCCAGCGGAGCGCCGCCGACGCGCTGCGTAGGCGAGGTCGGGCTCTGGAATTCCGGATGTTGCTTTTCGAGCTGTTCCAGTTCGTCGAGCAGGCGATCATATTCGCGGTCGGAAATTTCCGGGCGGGCATCAATATAGTAGAGCCGATTATGCCGCTCAATCGCTGCGCGCAGCTCGTCGATCCGTTGCTTGGCTTGTGCTTTTTCACTCATGCTGAAAAACGTACTCGAAGGCACAGAGCGGGTCAATCTTTGTGCGTGCCGCTCGACATCCTGCGTTTACATGGATCTCAACCGCAGATTGCGCAGATGCGAACGGATTTTTTTCGTGTGGTTCGCGTATTTCGTGGTTCATCTCTCTGGTATGTGAAGGTTCAATCGAGCAGGTCGCGTAGTTCCGGCGACAGCCTTTCTGCGATATCGTCCTGCGTGGCCTCCGGGTTGGTGTAGAGATAATCGTAGAGCGCCGCGCGGTCGGCTTCGTTCAGCCCGAGGTCGTTGGCAATTCGGTTAGTGCGCCGATAGACCGCTTCTTCCGTTTCGCGCAGTTGCTGCTCCTGTAGATAGGTTGCAAGCTCGTTCTGTTGATCGGGCGAAAGCTCCGCGTTCAACTCATACATGACGTCTTCATTCTCATTCCACGGAACGGTCTGCCATTTCATCAGCTGAGAGGGATTATCCAGATTAAAGTTTTCTCCGAGCCCGGTAGCGATCGATCGGAAATAATTTTCCTGATCCACGCTCAACGATTCGCCGTTCCGCTGCATGTCGCGCAATGCAATGAGGTCGACAATGCTGTCTCGATCATTATCGAGCATCGTGGTGAAGGTGTCCATCAGCTCGGCTAGGTTCTCGCGATAACGCTGAGCTTCACTTTGTTCATACGAGTCGAGAATGTCACTGAAGATGGCCGCCTGCTCCTCATCCATATTCAGGCGCAATTCCAGTTTTTTCGCCAGATCACCGGTATCGAAGGCTTGATTAATTCTGTTGTTCCCCATTCGGCTCATGAGCGGGAGTGCCATTTCGAGGAGGGAGAGCATTTGGTCGGCCTGTTCTCGGCTTTTCGGATTGATGTCGACCGGAGCCACGGTGGGGTAATAAGGTTCTGAGGTGTTTTGATCCAACATCGGATCTGTCGGGATGGGCTCGGGCATGGTTTTAACGGTGGTGGTAAGCGGGGGCGTTTCGAGAGTAAATGCAGCCTCTTCGGTGGAAGCTTTTTTCTCGGCGTGGCTTAACTCCTTTTTTGATTGGCTGGAGAGGTAGATTCCGCCGCCGATGAGGACGATCGCCGCGACGGCTGCGCTGATAATGATGGTTTTTGTTTTCATAATGGTCAGTACGCTCCCTGTTATGGTTGAGGTTGCACGAACGGCTCCGATCGAGGCCCGCACCGTGGTTAAAATGGATGAGATTAATCCCTCCGGATCTTATATTCGATTCAGCGGTTAAAGAGCGGT
>CAYOBH010000054.1:0-9640 GCA_964402125.1 uncultured Verrucomicrobiota bacterium | reverse complement strand
AGGCGCTCCTCGGGTGTCATGTCTTTGAGGTTTTCGAGGTGACGGAAGGGCGTAACCATCAGGTGTCCGCTGGTGTAAGGATAGCGGTTCATCACGACCGCGCAGGTTTTCCCGCGTTTGAGCAGAAGGTTGCTGCGGTCGTCCTGTTCGGCAAACATGCGACAGAGAAAGCAGCCCGCTTCTTTTTCGCCCAAAATATATTCAATGCGCCACGGCGCCCAGATGGTGTTCGACATTGTGCGTCCTTTTTTACTGGTTCTAGACAGAATGATTAAGTGGCAGAATGATGGTTCCCTATGGTCAATTTGCCGAATTATTCTGCCCTTAAATTATTCTGCCTGATATCCCCTTGCGGTTTTCAGTTTTAAACGACCGCATTAAATCATATCTTCGGCGGATTGAAAGAGGAAGTGTGCATGGCCAATAACGTATTTCTTTTCTACGGGAACGATGAATATCTGGTGGGGCTGAATGCCCGGAAAAAGGTGGATGAAATCTGCCCGGCAGCGGAGCAGGCGCTTTCACTTGAAATTATTCTTGGCGATGCAGGGAAGATCGATGAGGCCGCATCGGCGATTGATCAGTGTTTGGCGGCGTTCCGTACGGTTGGATTGTTCGGCGGTAAAAAGGTGGTTTGGTTTCGCGATGTGACCTTTCTTTCCAACGCCGTAATTATGAAAAATGAGCGGGTCAAGCGTCTGCTCGGCGAGCTGACGAAGGATCTCAAAGCGGGGCTTTCGCCCGATCAGTTTTTGGTAATCTCTGCGCCGGACGTTGACAAGCGCACCGCCTTTTTCAAGGCCCTGAACGAGGTGTGCGAAGTCAGCGAATATGCGGTGCCCGAGCGCGACTATGAGGCCCGCCCGGTAGCGCTTCAGCGCGCGGCCACCCTATTTAAGCGCGAAGGCTATTCCATCGATTCTGCCGCGCTTGATGCGTTTGTCGATAAAACCGGCTTTGAAACGCGGCAGATTATGAACGAAGTCGAAAAAATGGTCTTGTTCAAAGGGGACGATAAGAAAATCACGTTGGCGGATGTTCACACGATCACCTCTGCATCCGGCGAGGCGCTGGTGTGGGATCTGACCGACGCCGTGGCGGAGGGTCGACTGGGCGATTCCATTCGCATTTTTCGTCAACTGTTGTTCCAGAAGCAGACGGCGGTGGGGCTGATTATTCAGATTGAAACTCTGTTTCTGACTCTGTTGCGTTTCCGGGAATACATCGATGCGGGCTGGCTGCGCATGAACGGGAACCGGATTCAGTGGGCGAACGATCCGGAGATAGACGACTATTTTTCCGTTATGCCCGACGACCCGCGCAAAATGCACTGGTTCCGCGCATCCAAAATTGCTCAGCAGGCGTCCGCCCTTTCTGCGACCTTCCTCACCTCCCGCAAAAAGCTGGTGGTGGACACGCACGAGCGCATGCTTTCCGAGGGCTCTATTCCGCACGAGCTGCTGGTTGAAACCCTCCTCGCCCGCCTCTGCGCGCCGCGTCGACGTCATTAACCGGAGAACCCTGAATGAAAAAGTTTTCTTCCATCGGACTGGTGATTAGCATCTTGGCGCTGACAGCCGCCTTTTTATCACCGTGGATTATTGATAAACTCACCCCTCCGAAATCGACCAAAGAACGAGCTGTAGAACTCGTCAAAGAGCTGAAAAAGGCGATTTTGGAGGACGAGAGCACGGCTCAAAAAACCACGGAGGAAAAGAACCCCGGATGGTTTGTTGCCCCCACGGTCATTGGCTTCTCTATGCTCGGGGTCGTCTTCGGCGTGATCGGTACCATTCGCGAAGAGAAAACCTTGCCCGGACGGTTGGCGATCGGACTGGGCGTTGCCGCGGCAACGGTGCAATGGTCGTTGCTTCTTGTCGGCGGATTGATAATCGTTCTGCTGCTTGCGGCTGTGCTGATTTCGCTGGGCGCTAGTCCGTAACCCAATGAGCATGTTATGCGGGTTTGTTGAGCCTGCATTAACAAATCATGCCCCCGCACTGGAGGCGGTAGTTTTAGGCGGACGGTGCATGAGCCGGCGCGTAGCGCAGGCTGTACTGAGTAGCGCCGCCGCTACGTCGGTGGCGTTTAGAGGACCTGCCGGGGGTGCATGAGCCAGCGCGTAGCGCAGGCTGTATTGGGTAGCGCCGCCCGCTATGCGGTGGCGTTTAGAGGACCTGCCGAGGGTGCATGAGCCAGCGTGTAACGCAGGCTCTACTGAGTACCGCCGCCGCTACGTCGGTGGCGTTTGGTGAAAGGAGTGTCATATGGATCATCCGCACACATTGAAATATACCCGTCGCAATCTTCCTCATTGGTTGGTCGCTGATCATTCTTATTTTGTGACCCTTCGACTGAAGGGGACGCTTCCAAGAGATGTCGTTGAGGAGTTTCGGGCACAGCGTGCGGCGTTGTCTGCGGCGAAGGCCGATGAGGAGAAAGTGCTCCTACAGGCCCGCAAACAGTTTGCATCTGTTGAGCGGATTCTGGATTCGGCCACTGATGTTCAGTGGTTGGAGAATTCGGCGGTACGCCGGATTGTGTGGAGTAGTCTGGATTGGCTTCGGGGTCGGGGCTGGCGGATTTATGCGGGCGTGTTGATGTCGAACCATGTTCATTTACTCATGCGCAATGAGATCGGACGAACAGAGGAGATGCTGAATGATCTGGCATCTTTCAAGAATTATACGGCGCGCGAAGCGAATAAGATCCTAGGGCGTTCCGGGGCGTTTTGGGCACGAGAGGATTTTGATCATTGGATTCGTAATCGCGAAAAGTTTGAGGGAACGGTCCGGTATATTGCCAATAATCCGGTCAAGGCAGGTTTGGTGAGAGGGTGGCGTGATTGGGAATGGTGTGTGATCGATGATTCGGTGCGATATTGTATGGAGTAGCGCCGCCGCTACGTCGGTGGCGTTTAGAGGACCTGCCGAAGGTGGCTTCGCCGATGCTGTTCATTTCCTTCGACCACGGGGCTTCGCCGTTCCCTGACGGGTCCGCGGACGGGCGGATGCGGGTCCGGCTCCGGTTCCTGCGGACGGGGGCGGACGGGTAATCCATGCCGCAAAACGGACACCTGATCAATTCGGTGCTCTCTCGGAAATTCCCATACCCCGCATTCAAAGACGAAACAACCCGCCATTGAATTTCAGATTTATTTTGCAAGAACTTCGAGAGCAGTAATTAATCATTCATCTCGGCGTAATAAATTTCCTGCGGCAGGTGGTTTGTGCTGGCTAATTCGCCGCGCTTTTGGTGCTGTGCTGTGTGAGGAATCAGGGCGATGAATGTGGAAGAAAAAATGGCGGTTTTGGCGGATGCGGCGAAGTATGATGCGTCGTGTTCGTCGAGCGGGAGCAGCCGTAAAGGGGCGACGGGAATGACGCTGCCGTCGGGCTGCTGCCATAGCTGGACGCCGGATGGACGCTGTGTTTCGCTGCTGAAAATCCTCCTCTCCAATGTCTGCATTTATGACTGCTCGTACTGCATTAACCGCTGCGGAAACGATGTGAAACGGGCGACCTTTACGGTCGATGAGGTGGTGAATCTGACGGCGGAGTTTTATCGGCGGAACTATATCGAGGGGTTGTTTTTGAGTTCAGCGGTTTTTGTTTCGCCGGATCACACGATGGAGCAGATGATCCGCGTTGTCCGAACGCTGCGGGAAGATCGGCGGTTCGGCGGATACATTCACCTGAAGGCGATTCCAGGTGCCGGCATGGAGCTGATCGATCGGGCGGGGCGTTATGCGGACCGGGTGAGTGTGAATATTGAGCTGCCGTCGGCGCAATCGCTACAGCGGTTGGCTCCGGACAAGAAGAAAGACGATATTATTCGGCCGATGGCATACATCGGGGAGCACTGGAAGCAGGCGAAAACGGAGCGGCAGAAAAACCATAAGGCTCCGCGTTTTGCCCCGGCGGGACAGAGCACGCAGATGATCATCGGCGCCACGCCGGAGTCCGACAAACACATTCTGGATCTCTCGCAGAATCTGTACGACAGCTACAGCCTGAAGCGCGTCTACTTTTCCGCCTACATTCCGGTGAACCTTGCCGAGAGCCGACTGCCGTTGCTGCCCATGCCGCCGCTGCTGCGGGAGCATCGGCTTTATCAGGCCGACTGGCTGCTGCGGATGTATAAATTTCGGGCGCACGAACTGCTCAACGAGGAGGAGCCGAATCTGGACCCGCAGCTCGATCCCAAGGCGGGCTGGGCGCTGCGCAACTTTCACCATTTTCCGGTCGAGATCAACACTGCGGATTATGAATGGCTGCTGCGGGTGCCGGGCATCGGGGTGCTTTCAGCCAAGCGGATTATTGCTGCGCGGCGGAGCCGGTGTCTGGATTTCAGCCACCTGAAGCGCATCGGCGTGGTGATGAAACGGGCGCAGTTTTTTATTACCTGCAGCGGCAAATTTTCGGGCGGCCTGCGGTCATCGCCCGAGGCGGTGCGCAAGGCGCTTATTTTACGGGACAAGCCTTCGGTGAAGGCGGAGCAACTGCAATTATTTCAGTAGAGAGTTCTGACCGCAACGGCGCCAAGAAACAAAGGGATGAACTTGTGTTGGATTTGCGTGTTGAAGGTCTTGCGGTTGATCATGAAGGACGGAATGGACATTGAATACCGATATGACGGCTCGCCGGATGGACTGCTCTGCGCCATCGCCGACGCGGTGCGAAAGAAGGAACAGCCTTCGGTCATTGCGGGGCCGTCGCGGGAGGGATTGCTTTTTGCGGACCGCTGCCACGCCGTGACCACCGACGAAGCGCGCGCCGATGAGGTAATTGGCTATTTCCGTCGAAAGGTTTCCAAGGAGGCCGCGCGCAATCTGCTCTACTGTCTGGCGGGACCGTTTGAAAAGATGGAACTGGAGCTGTTGGCCTACTATCGAATGGGGCTGAAGCTTGGGTCTTCGCTGGATCGAAATCATGCGGACCCGATTGTGCATGCGGTACACCAGGCAGCGCGAGCCGTCGGCCACGAAATCCACCGCTTCAAAGGACTGCTCCGCTTCCGCAGGCTGCAGGACGGTTTATACTGGGCGCCGTTTGAGCCGGACTACGACATCATCAGCGCATTGGTGCCGCATTTCCGCGCACGCCTTTCGGATCAGCGCTGGATGATTCACGACCTGCGCCGTGCACGAGCGGTGGTTTGGGACGGCCGCCGACTTTATGCCGAACCGCAGCCCGAGAAACTTCTTCAGGATAATCCGGTCTCCGACGAGGAGGTCGAAGTGCGACAGCTTTGGAAAACCTTCTTCAAGAGCGTGACGATTGAGAGCCGCACAAACCCCAAATTACAGGCGCGCTGTATGCCGCTGCGCTATTGGCGCTGGCTGCCGGAGATGGAGGTGTAATATGAGATTTCCGGCTCAGTATGGAGCAATTCAGGAATGATATGTCGTATTTGTAGGGCTGGAACGGGCAACGCCCTTCCAGCCGCGGCGGGACGCGCAGCGAGGCAGAAAACTTGGAAGCCAACGTTTTCAACCCTTCCCGCCCTACAATTATGCGGCGGCATTTCAACCGTTAAACGCTCTGGTGCTCTGCGTTGTGCAAAGACCGAAGCTGCAAAAATGCACTTTTCCCGAGAGGAACAGCAGCCGGATTGCAGTCGTTCGGCTTGTTAATAACGTGTGGATAGCTGTGTAATCGTTTGTTGTGCAAGGTGTTGTCTTGTTAATAACCTTGACGGCACTGTTTCTTTGGCAAGAAACAGAATGAAGTCCACACGACAGGAAGAGCTTGCGCTGTCGGAGAGAGAACCGCAGGATGTGCCGCAGTTTTTTCATGAGCAAAAGATGGGTGTTTTGATTTGCGGAGTCATTACGCGTCGAAATCAAGCGCCGGCCCGATCGTTGGGGGCCGTTCTGGTGGGGTGTGTATTACGAAGAAACGGAGAGGATGGAACCGATGCCGAAGATAAAGATATTGGTTGATAATCATGCTGCGCCCGGGCTGCTGGAAGAGCATGGCTTTGCCGTCTGGATTGAGGCGGACGGAAAGCACATTTTGTTTGATACCGGGGCAGGAAAAGCGCTGCGGACGAATACAGAGAAGACTCCGTTTGATGTCGCGCACGCGGATATTCTCGTGCTCAGCCACGGACATTTTGACCATACCGGTGCGGTAGATTATGTGCTGGAGCGCAATCCGGAAATACAGGTCTACGCCCACTTGGAGATTTTTCGTGAGCGCTACAGCCTCCATGAAGGGAAACCGCCCAAAGAGATTTCGATGCTGAGCGAGGAGCGTCTGGTGGTCGCGAATCTTCGGGATTCGCAGCTGCACTGGGTGCGGAAGCCGATCTCGATTACGCCGAGCGTTTGGTTGAGCGGGCCGATTCCGCGTAAGCACCCGCTGGAAGATGTCGGCGGACCCTATTTCCAAGATGCGCAGGGAGATCAGCCCGACTCCATTCCGGACGATCAGGCACTCTGGATCAAAACGCCGGAGGGGCTTTTGGTCATCTGCGGCTGCTGCCACGCCGGGTTGATAAATACGCTGGAGCATATCCGCGCGGTCAGCGGCGGCGCACCGATTTACGGCATTATCGGCGGGTTCCATTTGGGAAATGCGTCGGAGGAGCGGCTGGAGGCGACGGCTGAAACATTGCGGAAATTAGATCTGAAGTTTCTGATTCCGTGCCACTGCACGGGAAGTGTGGCCGTCGATTATTTGAAACAGCATTTGTCGATTCCTGTTCGGACAGGGTTTGCTGGTTTTGAGTGTTAAACGGTTGAAATGCCGCCGCATCATTGTAGGGCGGGAAGGGTTGAAAACGTTGGCTTCCACGTTTTCAGCCTCCCTGCGCGTCCCGCCTGCGGCTGGAAGGGCGTTGCCCGTTCCAGCCCTACAAAAACGGGATACGACCTCTTATTCATGAATTGCTCTCGTTTGTATTGCCTCTTGTTTCAGCGAATCACCACACGCTTTCCATGAGCGTGTGGTGATTTTTTATTTATCGGGGGAGGTGAAATGAACGCAAACGACCAGAAATGCCTGAAAATGCCCTAAATTGATCCGGATATACCCCGAATATACCCCGGGTCGGGGTATATCAAGTAATCACATAAATGTGTATGTTTTGCCCCTTTATTGCAGGACGAGGTTTGGCGTCCGAGGTTTTGGGGTTTTTTAAGGGGAAGCGTGGTTATTTGCAGTGGGGGCTGTTTGTTCAAATAAAAAATTATGTACTCGGGCCTATTTGGGGCTTGCCGAGTCCAAATTACTTCGCAAGGGATCTCTTGTGAAGCGTGCCGCGCTACTCCTCCTCATCCTGTCCGGAATAGTCCCTTTTACCCGTGCGGACATCATTGTTGACGGAACGCGTTGGGAGAATAGCTATACTATCTGGTTGCCGTTGTTTCACCCAAAGAACGTTAAGGTTACATCGGGCAGCTTGGATGTTATTTGGTGGGGGAATATTCTCAATTCGCTGACCGTTTCCGGAGGCTCCGCTACTCTTAATAGTTGGTCTGATTTTAATGGAAAGATAAATATTTCCAAAAACGGATCCGCTACTCTGAATAGCGGTAATTTTAAGGACACGGTAACGATTTCCGGAGGCACGGCTACTCTCAATGGGGGTAATTTTAATCAATCGCTGACCGTTTCCGGAGGCTCCGCCTTTCTAAAGGGGGGCAACGTTCAAGGCGCGATAACTATTTCCGGAGGGTTGCTTGAGGCGAATGGTGCTATATCTATTAATAATGGGATTTCCGCCACAGGTGGCGAGATAATCCTAGTTGATCTGGACAAGCTTGCTGGGGAAATATCCTTGACCGGAAATTCTGTTCTCCGGATGTATGATACCGTTGATAATTTTACCTTCTCTCTTAAGATGAATGGTACTGCTAAGGCTTATTTGGATGGAGAGTATTCGTTTTCGGAAGGTACGACATTCAGTGAACGTAATGAATTCGGCTACTACAAGATTATTTCCACGAGCGGCTCGATTTTCGGTGCCAACAATAGTTTGATCAATTATTCTACTTCGGGAAGCGGAGCCATCTATGTCGGCCAGATTCCGGAGCCGGCGGCGGTCTGCTTTATCTGTGTTGCCGGGTTGGGATTTTTGATTGCGCGGCGCTTGTTTTCTCGGTTCGCTGAGTCGGAAGAGACCGCGTTTGCCACCTCGACTTGGCCGTTGACGGGCGATCAGTTGCGTATGTTTGTGTCGGAGGATTTCAGCGGAGAAGAAAGCGCGGAGTGGAGCCGGGTGGAATGGAATCGGCGGGAGAGCGGCTGGATGCTTCGCATTACGAATCAGATTCCGATGCCCCGTCTTCAGTTTGAAGATGTGCCTCCAGTTGTCGAGCCGCCTCAAGTGCCGGAAGAACCGGTTCCGGTGGTTGATCCCGCTCTTATTGCTCTTCCAGATCGCCCCAGAGTTCGCAGCATCCCGTTTCATGTCGAATCTTTCCTTTTGCATGCGGCAAGGAATCAGCGTAGGGATTGGAAAATGCCTCTTTTCGCTGATTAATTTCAGGTGATATATATCCGTCAATAATGGAACAGAACGAGCCGAGAGAATGCGGGTGAGTTCGGAGGCGCTGTATGAGTTTTTGTAAACGGGTTCGAGTGCTGCTTTTTCTTTCGATGCTTTTCCTGTCAGGAATGGCCCCTGCGCTGGAAGTGAAGGTAATGAATTATAACATTCGCTACGGATCGGCGGATGACGGCGCCAACAGCTGGACAAACCGAAGCGCATTACTCATTGCACAGCTCAAAGAGCAGGCACCACAGGTGATGGGTATGCAGGAGGCGTTGCGGTTTCAGATCGATGAAATTCGTAAGGCGCTGCCCTATTACGGCGAGGTCGGGATCGGGCGCGATGGCGGTGAAGAGGGCGAATATTCCTGTATTCTCTACGACACACGACGCTTTACGCTGACCGATTCCGGTACGTTCTGGCTCTCGGAAACGCCGGAAAAGCGGTCGCAGGATTGGGAGAGCGCCTGTGTACGCATCTGCACGTGGGCCCTGCTGAAAGATAAAGAGACGGGCGAGGCCTTTTATCACTTTAACACGCATCTGGACCATCAGTCGGGAACGGCGCGTCTGAACGGTCTGCGCCTGATTGTGCAGCGTATTGCTGAGCGGAAGACGAATGCGCCGTTTGTGCTTACGGGCGATTTTAATGCGGCGGAGAATAGTCCGCCGCTCAAGTGGTTGAAAGGGAAGTCGGAGGAACAGCCGCCGGTGGTCATGGTGGATACGTTTCGCGTTCTGCATCCGGATGAAAAGACGGTGGGAACATTCAACCGTTTTAAAGGCGATAAAAGCGGGGCCAAAATAGACTACATCCTGACCGCCGAAGAAACCACGGTGTTGGAGGCCGGAATCGATTTTTCGATGCCGGATGGTCGCTGCATTTCCGACCATTATCCGGTGACGGCTACGATTCGTTTCAAGCCGGTTGTGCCGCCCTTGACTTAGCCATCTTCTCTCATTCCTCTGCTCAATCGGGCGCTGTTGGGATGTGCGCGACCCATCCACTATTTGGGTGGAAAAAGGGTTTTATGGGGAAAAATGGGAGCGACTACTTCAACCAAACGATGCTCTTCAATATCCCTTCCAGCGGCTTGAATTCGGCATCGCCCGTTACCAGTTCTGCATTCTTGATCTTGGCC
>CAYOBH010000053.1:0-15574 GCA_964402125.1 uncultured Verrucomicrobiota bacterium | reverse complement strand
AATTCGGGGGCATCGGTGTTCAGCGCGAGTCGATAACGACCCGGTGAGACATCGATGGAATAATCGGCAAACGACTGCGTCGGATTAAAGTTAAAAACAAAGAGCAATCCATCGCGCTCAAAGGCCATCATTTTGTCGCCGTCATGAATCATCCGGAAGGTAACCGGAACGCGGCCGATAATGTTTTTGTTATGTACTAAGCGGACCATGGCGCGGTCAAAATCGGCGAGAAAATGGTATTTCAGCCCCGGATCATCGCGCAGGCTCCACTGACGTCGGGCATAATGGTAGGACCAATGATTTCCTTCGCGCGGAAAATCGATCCACTCGGGGTGGCCAAATTCGTTGCCCATAAAGTTGAGATAACCATGCGCCGCCGTGGCCATTGTGACCAGACGCGCCATTTTATGCAGCGCAATGCCCCGATCAACCTGTAGGTTCTGTGACTCCAGATGCATATTGAAATACATCTCTTTATCAATCAGTTCAAAGATCATGGTCTTTCCGCCAACCAGCGCTTGGTCGTGCGATTCGACATAGTTAATGACCTGCTCATCGTTTCGGTGGCTGGTCAGTTCGTGGTAGAGCCAATACATATTCCACTGTTCATCGGGAATGTCGTTCACCAGTTTAAACCAGCAGTCCGGGGCTCCCATAGCGAGTCGATAATCAAAACCGCAGCCGCCTTCTTTCTGCGGTGCGCCGAGGCCGGGCATGCCTGAAACATCTTCCGCAATCGTAATTGCATCGGGGCGGACAGAATGGATCAATTTATTCGAGAGCGCCAGATAGGCATAGGCATCATGATCAACATTGCCGTCAAAGTAATCCTTGTAGTCAGCAAAGTTGGTTCCAAGACCGTGGTGATAGTAGAGCATGCTCGTTACGCCATCAAAACGGTAGCCGTCGAAATTATATTCATCGAGCCAATAGCGCGCATTGGAGAGTAGAAAGTGGAGAACCTGCGGCTTTCCGTAGTCAAAGCAGCGCGAATCCCACGCATCATGGTTTCCTCGTGCACCGTCGTGAAAATATTGATAGCGCGTTCCGTCGAAGCAGGAGAGTCCTTCGGCCTCGTTTTTAACGGCGTGGGAATGGACAAGGTCCATAATGACCGCTAGGCCGGCCTCGTGGCAGGCATCGATCAGCTCCTTGAGTTCCTCCGGTGTACCGAAGCGCGAGGAGGCCGCAAAAAAGTTGGAGACGTGATAGCCGAAGGAGCCGTAATAGGGATGCTCCATAATGCCCATGAACTGAACGGTGTTGTAGCCCATTTCAACAATGCGCGGCAGCACTTTTTCTTTGTATTCAAGGTATGAGCCGATTTTTGGCTCTTCCTGAGCCATGCCGATGTGGGATTCATACACCAGCGGGGCTTCGATAGGGCGTTCGGGGTTTGGATGCGTCCACACGTAAGGAGTCTCTGGGTTCCATACCTGAGCAGAGAAGAGATGTGTTTTTGGATCCTGAACGGTGCGCCGGGCATAAGCGGGGATACGTTCGCCTTCGCCGCCGGGCCAATATACTTTCAGCTTATAAAGGTCGCCGTGGCGGAGTGCATCGGCGGGGAGTTCAATTTCCCAAACGCCGTCGCCGTCGCCGTAGTTAAGAGCAAAGCGGTCGCTCTGCTGCCAGTTTGAAAAATCGCCGATGAGATAGATGGCGGTAGCGTTTGGGGCCCATTCACGGAAAATCCACTTTCTATTGCGGAGGTGGAGGCCGAAATGTTCATGTGCGTTAGCAAACTCATCGAGCGTCATCGAACCCCCGGTCAGGCGTTCCTCCATGTAACCGATATGGGTTTTCCGCTGCTTCAGTTGCTCGCTATAAGGCTGAAGCCACGGATCGTCAGCCAGCTTTTTCAAGTTAGGGTCTCTCATTCAGCCACCTTATTAGATTTATCAAACACTTCATCGATCAGCGGGCGTTGGAGCATTTGCTCGTAAATATCAATATACGCCTGAGCGGTCACCTTATGGCTGAAGCGCACTTTGCTTTCGGCCATTACCCGTCCAATCTGGGCGCTGCGCGTATGCACATCCTTCTGAAAGAACGCCATGGCTTGATCGATGGCCCATTCGAGGCCGCCCGAGTCGTAGGTCTCAAAGAGGAATCCGTTGCCCGTATTCTGCTCCACGTTTATATGAGAGACGGAGTCGTGGAGTCCCCCGGTATCGCGAGCGATCGGCAGCGAACCGTAAATAGCGCTGGTCATCTGCGGTAGGCCGCAGGGTTCAAAGAGCGAAGGCATCAGCATAAAGTCCGAGGCAGCAAATCCGATGTGCGAGAGCCGCTCATCAAAATTACAAACTGCAATGCGGTTGTAGAGGTTGTGATGGTGAACGATATCGTGGAATACCTGTTGATAGGCGCCATTAGCCACAAAGACCACCTGAAGACTCTGATTCCAGTATTTATCGACAATCCTGTAGAGGATCTCGGCCAGCAGCTGGCAACCCTTCTGTATTGGATCAAGCCGCGACGGCCAGAACAGCATCGGTGCATCGGGGTTAATATCGAGACCCAGTCGTTCCTGTAAATAGACCTTATTCTGACGCTTGGCGGCTGTGTGGTCGGCTACACCGTAGCGCTGAATTAAATATGAATCGGTTTCGGGGTTACATGCTGTATCGGGCGAGTTGAGAATTCCTGCCGCGCAGCCCGCGTGGAATTTGTTGGCGACCTCCCGCTGAATATCGTGGGGGACAAAGCGGTGCACGTTATCCACGATCTCGCGCAAAAATGTAGGGCTGACGGTATTGATGAAGTGCGAGCTGAAAATGCCGCTGCACAGGAAATCGACCGGATTATTTTCGCGCGCCTCGAAATAGCTGCCCGGCGGCCTGCTGAAGAAGAGGTTGCTCCAGAATTCTGCCGCATCGATTCCTCGGTCCTCCACATGCGCAAGTGTCGTCTTGACCGTATGAATGTTATGGAAGGTAAACAGGCTCGGAATGCCGAGCATACGCGCTTCCGCAGGAATCAGTCCGGTCATCCAGTCGTTACAGTGAATAAGGTCGGGTTTGACGGTCGGGATAATGTTGTTAATGACCTCGCGCTGGAACGCGAGCGCAATCATCAGGTCGGTTTCCGCCGAATTGCTGTAAACGCGTTCCTGATAATAAAAGATGCGGTCTTCGGCCAGATGGATGCGGTCTTCGGGCAGCTTGCTTTTATAAATTAACAGCTCGTTATCAATGAATCCGCCGATGTCCACATGGAACATTTTGCGATAGTGGGGGAGCGCTACATGAACGTCCGCTCCCTGTTCATAGAGCGCTGAAACCAGCGAGGCCGAGACATCCGCTAACCCGCCCGCCTTGGCCGACAGCTTGTTGGTCATATTCCCCATGCCGTCGGGCAGATAGGTGATCTCGGGAGTAACAATCAGAATGCTCGGTTTTTTTTTCTTTTTCGGGGGCATTTCCATCCTCTACTTGACTCTCTGAATGAAATCAGTCGATGCCGTTGTTTACAAGCATTTACTCATCGCTTTTAGGCAATTTATTACCCGGAAAAGCTCGGTAACACCCCAAGCCTGTGCTCCGCAGCCGCGTTGAACGTGCGGTGTGTTCCCATCGAGCACCTCCGGAACCTGCCGCAGACAGCCCTTGTTGATGACCTCGGAAGCGCTTCCAAGAATGGCCAGCGCAGTCTCTTTTGCGGGTTCTCCGTAGACCATCGCCAGCGCTTCGGCATAAGAGGGGAACGACCACGTCCACGCGGTGCCGTTGTGATACGCCGGTTTGCGCCTTGTGTCTTCATCGCCCGTATAATGGCCCCAATACGGGTGCATCGGATCGTTGAGTAGGGCACCGTCGCGATACACCGGTGCCGGATGCTGAACCGGGCGGTCGGCCAAGCTGCGCATTCCGCCGGGAACCAGCAGCTGCTCACAAGATTGAATGATCTCTTTGTACAACGCCGGATCCGTGATCGCTCCAAGCGTAATTGCGAGAAGCTGGTTCGAGCGCAGTGCGTCATCCACCAGCGCTGCCGCTGCGGATGTTCCAGGCGCGGCGGAAAGGTTGTCGGCCAGATAGACACAGTCGTCCGCACGGATCACATACAAGTTTTCGATGGACGCTTTAACCTGCGCAGCGAGTGTTGACCAGTTGCCGGATTTGTCGATGCCCGCGAGCATGTTGAGCGCATAGTGCCACAACGCCTGAATCTCAATTGGATAGCCTTGGCGCGGCGTTCCCGCCGGATAGTTGGTGTCCATCCATGTATAATGCGACGGGCTGAAGATCAGGCCGGAGTCGACATCGAACGCAATGCCGTTTTCGGTCCCGTTGATGAACCCCTTGGCAATGGAGATCAGAATCTGGCGGAGCGTACGTTTCCCGCATTTAACGCGGAGCAGGTTTTGGTTGCCCTGCGTCTGCATCAGCTCGTTGCAGACCACAAAGAACCAGAGCGGCGCGTCGGACGTTTCGCGGTTATTGTCGTCGTTGCCGCGGATCATATTGGGAATGGTTCCGCCTTTTTCAAATTTAGCAAACTGCAAGAGAATATTCTGCGCCTCCTCCAGCAGTCCGGCAGCAATCACGCCGCGCAGAGCGATGAGCGTATCGCGCCCCCAATCGAGGAACCACGGATAGCCGGCAACGATGGTTTGAAAGGCGTCGCGCTTAACGATATAGGCCGCCATCGCATCGCGCATCGCAGCCTGAATCGCGATGGGCTCCTCGACAACGGGTGCCGGAGCCGGGAACTCGAGCGCTCCGTTAACAGATGCGGTGAGCTCAGCCTGCTCGCCGCCAGCAAGTTGTACCTCAAAATAGCCGGGGCTGAACAGGTCAGAGAATCCATCCATCCCACGCTCCATATCGATGGGATGTTCGATCATGTAATACCACTCCGGCGCGGAATGAAATGCTCCGTCTGCCAGCGTAATCTTTAGTTTCCGATCGGGGGCTGGCGTAAAGGTGAAGCCGCGCTCGCCGGGTTGTATTGCGGCGGGCCATTTTATTTCCGGACCAGTGAACGCCTTGGTTAATTCGTGGTTGCAGCGATCCTCTATATCCGGGCGGAGAATGAGCGTAACGACTTCGTCATCGGACAGATAGTCGGACAAACCGCCGCCGGGTCGGCGGCTGAAGGTGAGTCGTACGGCATTGGCGTCTGGATGCATCTGTAACGTCGCTTCCAGACCAATGAGTCTGCCTTCGCCAACCGGAACCGCGAACGTCCACCTCACCGTGGAGTTATCCGCAACGTCGAACCGCTTCTGACAGTACAGCGACAATTCGTGGGAATAACCCTTGCGCACAATCCACCCACGACAACGGGTAAACATGGTGTGTCGATCAACGGGAACCTCCGGATGAAGGTTGGCAGAAAGCAGTCCATCATATTTGCTACGTAGCTCCGCCCAAGCGATGCGCACCTGCGATAGTGCGCCGTGGCGGTTGGTGCAGATGCTGTAACGGTCGCGGTCATAAATTTCGCCCGCCTCGCAGCCGGAGAGCACCGTTGCATTTTCCTCCAAACTCAACTGAAGAATCGGAGCCTCGACGTGCTGGATAGCATTTGGCTCAAAGAGTGTGATTTTAAGCTTCAGCTCCTGATGTGCATCCGGTGTTTCCAGGGGAAGGAAGAGTGCAAAGAATCGACCGTTGGATTGAATAAGTGACTTTTCGTGCGCCAGCGTGGTGCCGTCGGGTCGCTTCAGTTCAGCGATAAATCCGTGATCGGCCTGCAGCAGCAGAAGGTGGGAGGGAGGGAGTAGGGCGGTGCGGCGCATATCTTGCGGCCAGTTCCACACGGTAACCACCGGAGCATTGCCCGCCAAGGTTTCACAAAGGGCTCTGGGGTCTGAAAGCAAAGCCGTACGATCAAGGCGATCCAGCGCATTGAAGTGCGCATAAACATCCATCGTTTTAGCTTTGAGGCACTGTTCCTCGCTCTTCGGAGCGCCGTGGAACGGGGTTTCAAGTGCGCTCAGAATATCGCCCAGATAGGATCGCTCATTGGTCAGACAGAGCACTTCGCCGGGTTTTAGCGCCAAGGTGTTGTTATTCGGCTGGACCAATTTTCCGGTGAGCAAATCAGTCACAAAATCCGAAAAGTCGCCGTGCCAACTGACGCAGCTGTCCATTTCATGATTCAGATTCGCGAGCACCAGCAGGCGATGCGTTCCGTCCGCATCCGTGCGCAACACCGCCGCCGAGTTTTGGTATCCTTTTGTAATCAGTTTCACCTGCGCGCCGGCGTGAAAGCTTGGGTGTGTTTCCAACACTGCGTGGATACGGCGGAGCCATTCGATCTGATTTAACTCCGCGCCCCAGTTGAGCGAATGTGCGTTGTGTACATTAATCTTTTCGGTCGCCAGCCACTCCACGCCGTTGGCAAAACCAAAGGCCCCATTGTGCGAGGTCAATGCACAGAATGCCGTGCGCAGACGAGCAAATACAGGCGACGTGGCCGCTAGTCGCATGTTGTCGTGCGTCTCCGCAAAGTGGATCAAATTCCCTTTGCTTTCGGATACGCGAATCGACTCGGGCAGATAGCCATCGACCTGACCCTGATCATGGTTCTGGAAGATTTCCGAATAAGCCCAGTTCATGCCCGAGTCGGCCAGCAGTCGCTCGGTGACGTGTTTGTAGCCGCCGAGACCTTCGAGCAAAAAAACAGTGTCAGGATATTCCATGCGCACTTTGGCAATAATATATTCCCACGCCTCGAAAGGAACTTTATAGCCGGCGTCACAGCGAAATCCATCCACGCCACGGCGGCACCAGAATAGAAAAACGTCGGCCATATAATACCAGAGGTCGTGTTTGGAATAGTCGAGCTTTGAGAGATCCTCCCAGATCACGCCCCACGCGCTGGGCGACATAAAAGAGCCATCCTCATTATGGAGGAACCACTCCGGATGGGTAATCTGCAGATGTGATGCCCAGCCGGTATGATTGATCGGCATGTCCAGATAAAGCCGTGCATTACGGCGGTGCACCTCGTCGACCAGTTCCTGAAACTGATCCAGCGGCGTGGTGTGCTGATCAAACTCCGCCAGCGCTGGATCCACATTCAATAGATCCATCACTGCAAACGGACTACCAAAGCGGCCCATACGAGCATACGTGGTCGGCGACGGATGAATCGGCAACAACTGCACAATTTTACAGCGCAGGGTTCCAATAATAAAATCGAGCTCCTTAATCAGATCGCGAAATTTTCCGCTGCGCGGGAGCACCGCATAACCCGCTTCGTCGAGCTGTTGCACCGCAGCCTCCTCGTGAGGAGCCACTGCGCCGTGATACTTAATATCGCCGAATTGCCGCACAAATGCCGTGTACATCGTGTTGCTCATACAGGTTTCCGCCGGCTCCACCTTCAGCACCGAATTCGCTCCGTCAGGCCAGAGCAGCAGATTCGATCCCTCCTGAATAAAATAGGCCTTCGCCTCAAAACGCCCAACTTGGAGTAGGGGGAGGACAATCATAAAGCGCCCATCGGCTTGAAGTTCCATCGGATAGTCGTGCCAGTCGCGTGCCAACGGCGGAAGACCCTCCTCGGCGTGAACAATAATTTCGCGGTGACGAATGTGCGCAAACCCAATGTTGGAACGCAGCCAAGCTTTCCCTTTCTTCTTGGTTCGGTTTTCCAGCGCAAAGGTGACGGTGTCGCCTCGAAAATGGATAGCGTGTTCGCCTGGTGCCGGACTCTGTATTAAATCGCTCATCCCAAAACCTTTTTTTAAAGCGCTTCCTCATTGCAACCTTTGGCGATGATATAAAGGAATCTGGACGCAATGTCTGGGAAAAAGAAAAGATAGTTTAACAAGTACCGAGTTCGGGGCGAGGCCTGGTTTGGCGACTCACTGTGGCTCCAATCAATTTATGCGCGTGTAGATATTAATTCAGCGCTTTCATAAATATTAATAAGTTATACGTCGCATAATATATCTTATGTCTAGTTTAATGTTAAAATTCGCTAGCAATTCCACGTATAACTGATTTTAACTACAAAATGTGAGTAAAGTTTTTGGCCGTGGATATTCGGCCCTTCTGCGAACTTGACCTCTCCATTCTATAAACTATCCTGTGTCGCTCTGTCATAATTGGAAAGGGATACATTGATGCCGGAAAAATTTTTTCGTAAGACGGACTGGATTTCATGCTGGACGACTTTTGTTATCGCATTGATTGCGTACGCACTTACCCTCCAGCCCACGGTAGGATTGGAGGATTCCGGAGAACTCATTGTCGCTTCAGACTATCTGGGCGTCCCGCATCCTCCGGGCTATCCTAGCTGGACCCTGTTAACTTGGTTTTTCCAACGGATCCTCAATTTTATTACGTATCATGGTCAGCCCAACCCAGCGTGGGCGGTAAACTTTTTCTCTGCATTTGCTGGTGCAGCGGCCTGTGGAACCATTGCGCTGTTGATTAGTCGTTCCGGCAGAGATCTATTCTTTGGACTGACCAAAAATCGGGAAACTCTCACAGAAAAAAACATCAACATCTACACGGCTGTTGCCGGTGTTGTCGGCGGTCTTCTTTTGGCTTTTGGTCAAGGAATGTGGTCTCAATCGGTCATTGCTGAAGTATACACGCTCAATGTCTTCTTCGAGGCAATACTTCTTCTCTTTCTCTACCGATGGATGGTTCATCCCGATCAGAGTAAATGGCTGATTGTTTGTTCGTTTGCTGTGACCTTGGCATTCACAAACCACCAAACAGCCATCATTCTGGGTGGCTCCATTGCCATTGCTGTCCTTTTCCGGGATCAAAAACTTTTTCGCGATTTCGCCATTGTTGGAAGCATACTGATTGTTCTCTATTTCGCGGTTCAGTCCCTGTGGATCGACAAATCCATAGCAAATCTGATGGATACCCTCCCGCACCAGATTTCGTCCAAAGCGGATGCCGACGCACATGCAAAATATCTCAAATTTTCCCGATGCGCATGGCGGAATGGCCCCGAATATGCGGCCTTTTGGACCTTTCTCATCTCCATTCTCTCCACCCCGATACTTATAGCGTTACGGCCTCGGCTGAAGACGGGAATGGTTATCTGGCTGGGTCTCATTCTTCTTTTCACAGGAATTGATCTGAGCGCAAAAATCCGAGCGGAAAGAGTCGCGCAAGGAAAATCAGAGCCGTCTCTTAATCATTTTGAACGAAGAGAACGGGTTAAAACATTGGAACAACTGCGCATTTATTCCTATCAACCCGAAACAATTGAGTATCCTTCGCCAACCGGCGCTCGGGAAACAGAAGATTACGAATTCAAAGGAATTCAATACCCGCCTTTCGCAATAGCTTTCTGTTTCCTCTTGGCTGTTCCGTTTATGCTCGCCCTTCGCCTTCCAAATGGCCGAATCGTCTGCCTCGCCTGCCTTGCGATGATGGCCGGCCTTGCTTTTTATCTCTATATGCCGCTTTCCTCGGACCAAAACCCTCCAATCAACTGGGGTTATCCTCGAACATGGAAAGGACTAGTACATGCGTTTAGCCGTGGGCAATATGACAAAACCCGCCCACTTCTCCGACCTCTAACCGAAACGGCCTATTTTATCGAGGTTTTGAAATATTTCTTCGCCAACCTCAAAACCCAATATGCCGCATTGATACTTGCGGGATTTCTCCCGTTCACCGCTTGGCGCATAAAGCGCTTTAATGCGGCTTATCTGGGAATCGGTCTATTCCTATGTGGAGCTGTATTCATGACGGCGGGCAAACTTGTTTCAATCCAAGGAAAGCTTCCCCAGCTGGCGGAACAGCTGAATCAGTTTGCCACACCGTTCACCATCGGTCTGTTTCTTCTCTTTTTCGTAGGGTTGTGCTTTTGCATTGCTAACTTCATCGAATACTGCAACGGACAGACCAAGCTCTTGTTTAAGGGTGAAATTCGAAAGGCGTGGGATATCACCGCAGTAGTTTTAGTACTATTAGTGGGCATGAGTTTGTTAGCCGGCTTACTTATTATTGATGCATATCTGATTAAATATCTGCTCAGCCCGGTGTTGAGCCATACCGCATGGTTTTTCCAACTGGGTATTGCACTCCTTGTTTTGGCCACGCTTCCGGGGTTACTGCTAGCCGCTATTGGCTCAAACCTACTGTTTGCAGAATCTTTCATCAATACAGAGCTCCCCGGATGGATGATTATCAGCATCTACTTGGCCGTCATACTCCCGCCGTTAACGATTTTCGGCACCTACCTGCTTAAGCGCTGGAAACGTACCGAACTGAAGTGGAATTACACACCGCTTAACCAGCATTGGCTTATGACCATTTTCGTTGCCTACACGACCGTGGGAATCGGATTTATTATCCTCCAAAATCCAGACCTTGATTTACAGAGCCTATTCATCCAACACGTGCAGTACCTTCTTTCTCACGCGGTGTTTGTCATCTTGATTGGTTATGGAATCCTCCTGCTGATGGCGGAATTGAGTGGTATGCTCAAAGACCGATCATGGGCCCGAATAGGTATTGTACTCGCCATGCTCTGCCTCCCTGCCCTATTGATTGCAAAAAATGCAAAAGACACCGAACAGCACTTGGCCTATGGACGAGCGGATCAGAATGGCCACGATTTCGGCTGGCACTTCGGTAACTGGCAACTGGAAGGAGTCGCAGGTATCGAGCGCGACTTGCGCGATTGGTATTCAGAAGAAGAATTTGAGAAAGTCTGGGAGGGGTATCCAAATAAAAACTATCCGGAACCTATGGACCAAAATGCTATTTTCTTCGGAGGAACCGACCCCGGTCGTTTTGTCCCGACGTACATGATTTATTCTGCAAAAGTTCGACCGGATGTTTACCTCATCACACAAAACGCCCTTGCTGACGACACCTATCTGGACGTTATGCGGGATCTGTACGGCGACCAGATCTGGATCCCCTCCGGCCTTGATCTCAAAAAGGCATTCACCCTGTACAGCCAGAAGTATAACGTGCAAGGCACCGGTGGCAGGATTGTCGTAGAAGGTGCTGATGCTGTCATGAAAATCAATGGTTTCCTGACTCAAATGATCTTTGACTGCAATCAATTCAGAACTGAAACAAAAACGGATGAAAAAAATCGCCCCGTCGGTGCTGTGGTGGTTGCAGAAAACCCTACTATTGATCCTCAGACGGGACGTCCTCCCCAGCGCAGTTTTTATGTTGAGGAGAGCTCCGCCATCGAATGGATGTATCCTTACCTCTCACCCAACGGCTTAATTATGAAGATCAATAATGAACCGACGTTGCTGTCTCAGGAAATGATCGATAATGACATGGCCTTTTGGGATTGGTACACCGAGCGTCTGACGAGTAATGAGAAATTCATAAAAGATATTCCAGCGGGGAAGTCATTCTCCAAGCTGCGGACTTCAATTGCGGAGCTCTACCGTCAAAACCCGAGAAGCGTCTTCAATATTTGGAAAGACCAAGTCCAGAAAATGGCAACCGAGTCAGAAAATATTAACAAACAGATTAATCTCATAACGGAACAGATTGCGACGCTTGGGCAACAAGAAACAGCCCCTTCAGAAGTTATCCAACAAATGAACGAGCAGATCCAAATACTGACAAATCAGGCTGTTGAACTGAGAAAAGAACAAAATGCTCTGACAACAAAAGCGAATGAACTAAGCAGAAAAATACCGGAATATGATGCCCTCGCGGAAAAAGCCTATTTGCAAGCACTCAAAATCTATCCGCATTCTCAGGAAGTGAATCAACGACTGATCGTTTTATGGGCCACACAGGGCAAAACCGATGAGGCCATAGAACTGGTTGATCGTCTACGGGCCATTGATAAATACCACAAGCTGGGTCCCCTAAAAATTGATCTGGATCTGCAAAAATCGCTAATGTTGATTGATCGCTATGTTAGAGAACAAGATCCCGGGAAAATTGATGGCGAAGCGGAAAAGTGGCTCAAACGGATCGATCAAGATAAGGAAGAACTTGCCAGAAGCTCGGCCGAAAGCCGAATTACTATATTGACCCGAAACTCGCGAATTGCACAACAGTTTGAAAGTATTCTAAATCAAACAAAGAGGACAGAAATTAAAAAATCTTTTTCTGAGAAATATGATGATATCATGATCGACCTTGCTCTGGTTTATCTCTCATATAAGGATGGGAAAAAGAGAGAGGCCCTCTGGCCCGTGCTTAATGAAGTCGTCAAACACGGCGGAACAAGTGTGCAGAACAAACTAAAATCCGACCGGCGCTTTAAATCGATTTGGAACGATCTCCGGTTCAAAGAGTTGTTGATCAAGACCCCGTAGCAACCACTTCCAAAAAGAGCGGGAGAATATAGTTCTCTCCGCTCCAGCTACGGCGGATGAGGCTTAAAGCCCAAGCACATCTTTCATGTTGTACAGTCCGGCAGGCTTCCCTGCCACCCAAGCTGCCGCCTGTAGTGCACCGGAAGCAAATACTTCACGGCTGGTGGCGCGATGAGATAGCTCAAGCAGCTCGCCCGTACCCGCAAACATGACCGTGTGATCGCCGACAATGTCGCCGCCGCGAACCGCATGAAAACCGATTTCCTTCTCCGGACGTGCGCCCGGAAGTCCCGTACGGCCATCCATCTGAGTCTCCTTCAGCGACCATTCATAACCGTCCGCCGCCGCCTGCCCTAACATCAATGCGGTGCCGCTCGGAGCATCTTTTTTTTGATTATGGTGACGCTCAATCACCTCAACATCAAAACCCTTACCTTTGAGTGCGCGTGCACCGGCTTCAATGAGGTTACACAGCAGATTAATGCCCAAACTCATATTGCCGGAATGAACGACCGCCGTTTTTTCCGAAGCCGCGTGAATCGCTCTCAGCTCTTCCTCGTTGAGTCCGGTCGTACCGACCACCCAAGCCGTCCCCCACTCCGCAATACGCGGCGCGTTTCCAGCCGTGCCGAAATGGGAAGAAAAATCAATAATCACATCGGCATCCCGTGCTACAGGTTCCAGATTATTCGTTAAGTTTACTCCAGCCTCTTTGCAACCCGCTAATATGCCGGCATCTTGCCCCAGGCCTGGCGCATCCCATAAATCGACCGCTCCGTGGAGTTTTAAAACCGGAACTTTTTCTTCCAGAATAAAACGGATCAGGGTTTTCCCCATACGGCCGGCGGCCCCCAGAACAACAACTTTCACGCTCATAAAATCACCTGTTGAGTTTTAAACCACAGATTAAACAGATTATCGGAACTTAAATCTGAGGAATCTGTGGAATAGTTCGATTTATAGAATACCAGCTGCTTCCAGCGTGGCGCGAAGAGCCGCCTTTTTTTCATCCGTCGTAGAACACATCGGCAGACGATAGACCTCTTCAATCATTCCCTTCATGGCCATAGCGGCCTTAATAGGAATCGGATTGGTGTCGATAAATAGATCATTAAAGGTCTTGGCATATCGATCATGCAGCGCCTGTGCCTGCTTAAAATCGCCGTTTAATGCCGCCTGCACCAATGCGACGACTTCCGCAGGAATAATATTCGACGCGACAGAAATCACACCGAGAGCTCCTTCCCGAATCATCGGCAGCGCCAGTGAGTCATCCCCCGAAAGAACCTCAATATTGCAACGCTTTTTGATCTCCGTCACGCGTGCCACCGATCCTGCAGCCTCCTTGATAGAAACAATGTTTGGATGCTTTGCCAGCTCTTCAACGACTTCCAGCGGAATCTCGCGCGCCGAGCGCCCCGGCACATTATAGAGTACTACCGGAACCCCCAAATCGGCCACCGCTGAAAAATGGAGAATCAGTCCCATATTGTTCGGCTTGTTATAATACGGCGTCACCTGCAGTGTCCCATCAATGCCGAACGCCTTCGCTGCTTCCGTCAGCTCAATCGCCTCGGCCGTCGAATTGGCCCCCGTTCCAGCAATAATCTTACACCGCCCAGCCGCCTTTTCCGTTACCACACGAATTACATCGAGATGTTCCTTCGCGTTCAGTGTTGGCGATTCACCGGTCGTTCCGACCGGAACAATGCCCGCAACACCACCGGCGATATTAAATTCGACCAGCTCTTCAAGCTTTTGAAAATCCACCGAACCATCCGCCGAAAACGGCGTAACCAATGCGGTATACACTCCAGTAAAATACATTCCACTACCTCCTAACAGGCATGAGAGACTACATTCAAATCGTCGCAAATCCACACTAATCCTTAGTGAAAATCCGCGCAGTTCGGCGACCTAAACAGAAAACGTCTTGAGTCCGTTAAAATCAAGCGTTGCAAAATAGTCGTCAACCGTTTCGGCCCGGCGAATCTGAATCACCTCGCCGCTTTCGCGCAGCAACAGCTCAGCAGAGCGCAGTTTGGCGTTATAGTTAAAGCCCATGGCGTGGCCGTGCGCCCCTGCATCATGAATGACCACCAAGTCACCGATTTGCACCTGCGGAATGGCGCGATTAATCGCAAACTTATCATTGTTTTCGCAGAGTGATCCGGTCACATCACAGACAAAATCGCACGGAGCATTCTCTTTTCCCGCCACTGTGATGTGATGATACGCGCCATACAGCGCCGGACGCATCAGGTTCGCCATACAGGCATCGAGCCCCACATACTGCTTGTAGGTATTCTTCTTATGCAACACGCGGCTGACCAGCCAACCGTACGGCCCCGTCACCATGCGTCCACACTCCATGCGCAGATCCAACGGCTTAAGACCCCGACCTACAATCAGCTCCTCATAGAGTGCTCGGATCCCTTCGCCCAGCGCTTCTAGATCAACTGCGTCGTCCTCTGGCCTATATGGAATCCCAATTCCACCGCCAATATTGACAAACTCAAAATCAATCCCCAGCTTGGCAGAAAGCTCGCCCACCAATTCAAAGAGCAGATGCGCCGTTTCAATAAAATATTCGCGATGCAGCTCGTTCGAAGCCACCATCGTATGCAACCCAAAGCGTTTTACACCCTTATCACGCAGCATGCGATAGCCCTCAAACAACTGCTCACGGGTAAAACCATATTTGGCCTCTTCCGGATGGCCAATAATCGCATTTCCGCCCTTAAGCGGGCCTGGGTTATACCGACAGCAAATCAGCTCCGGCAAGCCTACCTGTTGTTCCAGATATTCAATGTGTGAAATATCATCGAGGTTGATAATCGCGCCCAGCTCCTTCGCTTTAAGATACTCATACGCCGGCGTATCATTCGACGTAAAAATAATATTCTCACCGACCACACCAACCTTTTCCGAAAGCAGCAACTCCGGATACGACGAACAATCCGAACCAAAGCCCTCCGACTTCAAAATCTTCATCAGATACGGGTTCGGTGCGGCCTTTACCGCAAAATATTCCTTAAACCCCGGATTCCACGCAAACGCGGCCTTCAGTCGGCGCGCATTCTCACGGATTCCGTTTTCATCATACAGGTGGAACGGCGTCGAAAAACGCTCCGTCAACGCCTCTAACTGGTCCTTACTCAGTGGACATTTTTTTTCGGCCATAATTGTTTTCTCCTGAAAAATATTGCGCCGGACTATACACAAAAGCCTTTCATATCCAAGCAGGGATGGCAGAAAGCTCTCGTTTCTGTATTTGCATAAAGAGTCGATTGAAATGGCACCCCGGACAGGATTCGAACCTGTGACCTACGGATT
>CAYOBH010000052.1:0-15677 GCA_964402125.1 uncultured Verrucomicrobiota bacterium | reverse complement strand
GGAAGATCATCCCGACGGTCGCGAGGCGATAACGGGCCAGCGAGTTGCGGTCCAGTCCGGTGATGCAGGTGCCGTCCACATGGATTTCGCCGCCGGTCGGGGTGTCCAGTCCGCCCAGCAGGTTGATCAGCGTCGATTTTCCGGAGCCCGATGTCCCGCAAATGCCGACAAATGCCCCCTTGGTCACCGAGATGGAAACCTGCCACAGGGCTGCGAGTTCGGCACCGCCGGAGGAATAGACCCGGCTGAGATTCGAGGTTTGTATAAAAACGGATTCCATGGACGTGAGTCACATATCTTTTGTAACCCATTGAATATTAGCGTTTATTAGCGTCAATTTGTGGTCAACTTCTTTTTCTGAGATGAAAAACCCCGGCGATGCCGGGGTTGTCTTTGATTGAGAACGGAGGTCCTCAATGACTTTATGGAGCGGACGGGATCGCCGTCCGCATTCCATCGATTATCGATTCGTATTATTCAATCGGATTTTCGCCGGTCCAGAATTCAACGCTGTTCAAGACGACCGCATCTGCAAACGATGCAATCCCATAGACGGGCAGAATAACACAGCCGAGGAACATAGCTTCGTCAACCCACTTTTCTTCGGGACTGGTCTGCCATTCATGCACTTTTTTCGTTAGGGCGAACGGGCCGGTACATCCGACAGAAAGAATCATAATCCCCGCGAACACACCACATAGTACTCTCTTCATATGCTATCCTCCATTTGTTTGTTTACACGATGGAAAGGTAAAACCCTTTCCCACGAACATTCCAGAGTCTAAAAAGCCGGAGGGAGAGATTCAAATGAAATCGGGGATTTTCTCTTTCCCGTAAACATGTTCTATTATTGCGCGAAAATGCACATTCATCAGGAACCGAAAATCATGAACGACAGCTTTGAAAGCCGATTGAAAGAAGTGGAATCGCGTATTGCGACGGCCTGCCGGAATGCAGGACGCCCGCGCGAGAGCGTACGGCTGTTGGCCGTATCAAAAACCAAGCCAGCCCAAATGGTTTGCGAGGCGGCGGAGTACGGGCTGCGGTTGTTTGGCGAAAACAAGGTGCAGGAAGCGCAGATCAAGATTCCCAACTGTCCACCCCAACTGGAGTGGCATCTGATTGGTCACCTGCAAAGCAATAAGGCCAAGCTTGCGGCGCAGCTTTTTCAGATGATCCATTCGGTCGATTCGCTGAACCTGCTCGAAGCGTTGGACCAATATGCCGCAACGCCGCTGCCGATCCTCTTCCAAGTCAATGTCTCCGGCGAGGCCTCGAAATCGGGAATGAAACCGGACGAGGTGGTCGCCGCCGTGGAGGCCGCAAACCGGCTTTCAAAAGTGGAAGTGCACGGCCTGATGACGATTCCTCCGTTTACGCCGGATCCGGAAAAGGCACGGGCCCATTTTGTTGCGCTGCGTGCGCTGCGCGACCGCGTGCAGGAGGAAACCGCAACGCCGCTGCCGGAACTTTCCATGGGGATGTCGCACGATCTGGAGATTGCCATTGAAGAAGGCAGCACATGGGTGCGCATTGGAACCGATCTGTTTGGAGCGAGATAGAGAGCTGAAACGTGAAACGTGAAACGTGAAACTTGAAACGTGAAACGTGAAACTTGAAACTTGAAACGTGAAACTTGAAACTTGAAACTTGAAACGTGAAACCTTAAACTTAAAACTTAATACTTGATACTTAAAACTTAATTCATAAAACTGGACTTATGAAAATTACATTTATCGGAGCGGGCAACATGGCCGAGGCCATCGTTGCAGGAATTTTAAAACAAAACATCATTGATCCGGCCGACCTCTTCGTGACCGATATTTCCGAAGAACGCCTGACGCACTTCATGATAAAATATGATGTGAGCACATCGGACGATAATGGCTACCCCGTTTCGCTATCGGACGTGGTAGTACTGGCCGTAAAGCCTCAGGTTTTCCCCGCCGTTTGGCCCGAAATTTCCGCTGCACTCAAACCCGATGCGCTGGTCATCAGCATTATGGCGGGCGTTCCTTCTGCAAAAATTGCCGCCGGAAAACCGATCCGCGTGGTGCGCATTATGCCCAACACCCCGGCGCTCATCGGCGAATGCGCAGCAGGCATTGCTGCCGGAAAATTTGCCACCGAGGCCGATCTAGCCGTTGCCAAACAACTGATGCAGGCCGTTGGAACAGCGGTGGTCGTGAAGGAAGAGGAAATCGATGCCGTCACCGCCCTCAGCGGCAGCGGACCGGCTTATGTCTTTTACCTGCTCGAAGCCATGTTGACCGCAGCCGAAAAGATGGGACTGGAAGCCGGCATATCCCGAGAACTGGCGCTTTCCACGGTAATCGGTGCCGCAAAATTAATGCAGGCTACCGGCGAAAATGCCGATGAGCTGCGCCGTAAAGTGACGTCCAAGGGCGGAACCACCCATGCCGCCATCACCACCATGGAAGAACACGGCGTAAAAAGTGCCATTATATCCGCACTGCTCGCCGCTCAGGCACGCTCCAAAGAGTTGGCACAAGGATAAGACAGATTGATCGAATTTGTTTGAAGCGCAGAACGTCAACCGCCTTCACGGCATGGGGTTTTACACTGATTGAAGAAAAACAGATAAATGCAGATTGACCCGTCGGGCGCATTTTCGTAAACACGTTCCCTCATTTCTAAAGCCAATGTAGCTCAGCTGGTAGAGCAGCTCATTCGTAATGAGCAGGTCATCGGTTCGAATCCGATCATTGGCTCCACTTTTCAAATAAGGGCCTATTCTTAACTTTACTCGTTTTCGACATGTCCCTCTCCCGTTGATATCTTCTCGCCCACGCTTGGCAATGGGATCACGCCCCATACCCTCCATCCTAAAAAGTCCGCCTTCTCCTCAGGTAAAGAAGCTATTCGCCATCAACGGGTTTCCCGGATGAACCGGTTCCACCTCGACGCCATAGGCGTCGCGGAAGGCGCGGCCAGAACCCCGCCGAGGCGACCATTTGATTTCAAAGGCGCTCAGTCCCGTACCCTGTTTGACGACTAGGTCCACCTCCGACTGCGCCCGCGTGCGCCAGAAGAATAACTCCGCCGGCGAGCCCAGCAGGGCATTGTGTTTGGCGAACTCGGCGATTACCCAGTTTTCCCACAGCGCACCGATATCGGGCCGAAATTCGTCGGTCGAGAATGCGTTGAGCAGCGCGTTGCGAATGCCCGTGTCCCAAAAGAAAACCTTCTGGCTCTTGGCAATCTCCTTCCGTGGATTCGTGCTGAATGCCGGCAGCCGGAAGATGACGAAGGTCTGCTCCAGCAGGTCCAGGTAACGATCCACAGTCGGGCGCGCCATTTGAAGTTGTTTCGCCAGTTCGTTCACCGACACCTCGGAACCGGCTTGATGGGCCAGCAACAGCAGCAACCGCTTGATAAGGTCAGGCGTTTTCACCAAGCCGGTCTGGAGCACGTCCTTCCAGAGATAATCGGAGCTTAGTTCGCGCAACAACGGCACGGGATTCGGGCTCGTGACCACCTCCGGATAGCTGCCAAAGGCGAGCCGTTGCAGCAGGAATGCTCGCAATTGCGGAGCAAAGTGCAGGCACAGGTGGTCGGGCGTGGCACCCGCATCGGCCCAAACCTGCGTACCCAGCGTCTCGGCAAACAGCAGCGGCGGGAGAACCAGCTTCCGGTTCCGCCCCGTGAGGCTCTCGGCGGTCTGGTCCAACAGATCCAGCGACGACGAGCCAAGCAGGAGAAACTTCGCCGGCAACCGCGCATCGTGCCAGCCCTTGATGATGCGGGCGGCTTCGGGCAGCCGCTGCGCCTCGTCAATTACCAGCACCGCTGGATTGCCCAAAGATCGCAGCGCATCTCCGGGCGACAACGCGGCGGCGGCCAGAAAACGTGCCTTGTCCAGCTCGACATCAAAATTGAGAAACACCGCCGGCCGCCCGGTGACGACATGCTCAACCAAGGTGGTCTTGCCCACCTGCCGGGCACCCAGAATGATGCCAACCTTGTCTCCGGTCAGAATCGCCTTCAGTGCCTCTTCAGCTACTCTTTTGAGATACATGGGTAACAGAATGACATGCGATACTGCATACTACAAGACGTAATGTTGCCTATTGCCGCAATCTTGTATGTTTTCCAATCAAATCAGAACAGGTAGGGAGAAACAGATTTCCGAATGAACCGCAGATGAACGCTGATGAACACGAATATGTGGAGATAATTTTCTGACGGCGTGTTGATTTTTAAGTGCGACAAATAGACATAATTATTCTGCCCTTGAATTATTCTGCCGAATATTTTAACCACCATAGTTTAAAGGATTAGTCGTTGGGCGTTGTTTATGATCATGCGGAGACGCGGAGAAACGGTGTTAACTGACAACTCCAAAATTAAAAATTTTTCCTTTATTGTCTTTGTGCTCTTTTGTGGTTAATCTCAATATTTAATCGCGCAACGCCGCTAAGCACGCCAAGACAAAAATATGATCTGCCGCGTCCGCATATAGGTTGTCGCTTTGGGAAGCAATATAGCGGGATGGCTGAGGCGAACGGATGAGGAAGATTTTTTGACTCCAGTCGGTTCCAAGGTTGACGTTTTCCCCCTTTCATATATATCTGTTCCATCATGGCACAGGAACAGAAGAGAAATAAACCGGAGGTGGAAAGCGGCGAAAAATCCCGCTTCTTCAACGGTAAATTTTTTTGCCTCGTTTCTCCGGAGATCGTTTTGTTCTCGATCTTATTCTTCTGGTTTCTGTACGCGGTGGTGGATGCTCGCCTTATTTTTCAGGCCCGCGACAAGCTTTTCCTGTTGAACCTTTACTACTTTACGGATTTCATCGGGGAACCCGGGCTCCTGCTTGAATGGGCAGACAGTCTGTTGGTTCAGCTGTGCTACGCCGGTTGGCCCGGGGCCCTGCTCCTTAGTCTCCTTCTCTGGTCCCTTCTTGCTTCGACCAACCACTTTATGAATAAAGTCGCCGGCGGAAGAAGTGTCGGCACGTGGATTATTCCCGGCGTGGTCCTGATGGGACTGTATGCCAATTATTATACTCACACCTCCATCCTTGTCGGCACGGCGTTGGCAATGACGGCGGCCAACGGATGGATCCAAGCGGGGAAATGGCCCAGCGGCGTCCGGTTTCTGTTTTTTTCGGCACTTGCGCTCGCCCTTTACTATGTTGCGGGCGGCGCAGCTTTATGCTGCTTTTCCGCATGCTGTCTGATCAGCGAGGCCCTCATTGAAAAGAGGCTGCGTATTGCCGGCGGGATGCTCTTGGTCGCCGTCCTTATTACGTTTGGTGTCGATGTAGCGCTTCGTTTATTTGATCCCGCCACCGATCATTTTCTTCTGCCGGTGAAGGAAGTATTTCTCCAAACAAAAACAGGTTTACCGTCAACCGTTCTTCTCTTTGCCTATTTCCCGGTATGCGCCGGAATTGTCGGCGCGGGTCGATTGTTTGCACCCCGCT
Source organism: uncultured Verrucomicrobiota bacterium (assembly GCA_964402125.1). Classification (GTDB taxonomy): domain Bacteria; phylum Verrucomicrobiota; class Kiritimatiellia; order Kiritimatiellales; family Pontiellaceae; genus Pontiella. Next base: position 10,228 of record CAYOBH010000052.1, on the reverse strand, counting down.
TCTTCAATTCGATGAGTACAGGGAAAAAAGGTCTGATTATACGTGGTGCGCTTGGGGTTACCGCACTGATTGCGGCGCTTTCTGTCGGCCTGCTCAGTTTGAACCGGGAAAGCAAAACCCTGCTGTTGGTTGACTATTGTGCCGAACATCGATTGTGGAAAGAGGTGCTGGATAACGCGGCAAAGCTTTCGGTAGAGGCATACGATCAATGCGGCTATGCAAATCATAATGTTAACCGAGCACTGCACTATAGGGGAGAGCTCCCTTCCCAAATGTTGAGTTTCAGGCAGAATTCACGCTGGCTTCTAGCGAGTTATAATCAATTAAATGGAGAATACCGCCTGATTCGTATTCCCTGCGATTTCTGCATCGATGTCGGCAGAGTCAATGAGGCCGAACATCTGGCGCTTGAAATGGTTGAAAAGTGGCCTTCGGGCGCGGCTCTGAAACGTATGGCTTGGATAAAAATGATTAAGAATCAGCCGGAGGCCGCCAAGGTCTATCTCAACAACCTCACAGACGATCTGGTTTGGAGAAAATGGGCCCGGAACTGGTTGCAGCGTCTCGATCAAGACCCTTCCCTTTCGAACGATTTCGAGATTCAGGAGATTCGTCAGTTGATGATGGATGAGGATGATCTTATAAAAACCGTTACTTTCCCGGAACTCGGCAAACCCTCGATCAATTTCTCGGCAGGATTACGCAGCCAACTGGAATATAACAACCGCAACCGAATGGCCTTCGAATATCTCATGACGCAGTATTTGCTGACCGGAAATCTGGGAGGCATCGCAACATTATTCCCGTTGCTGGATCAATTTCCCTATGCGGATGCCCCGCTTTACGAAGAAGCGATCCTGATTTTCGGGATCACGCAGCCCGACGCGATGAGGATAACCGCCACAGGGGAGGTTTATTTCGGGAATCATCAAATTAACCCCCTGACCATAGAGCGGTTTATGCGGGTTAAAACGATCGTGACCCATTGCGGCGGTTTTACTCTGCAGGCTGCAGCCCAGACGGCAAAAGAATTTCCGGACAGCTATTTTGACTATTATATCGGGGTTGAGGCGGGAGGTGCACGTGAGTAAAAGCATTTCAAAGAAAACCCTCGGACTGATCCTCTGTGGTGCGCTGGCGTTTTCAACGCTGGGTGCTTGGTGGATGAATCAGCCCCGTCTGCCGGCAAAATGGGAGGAGGTGCAGCGCCTTCCGAACATTTTTCCGGATTACTGCAGCACCGTCATTCCGCCCAATATTGCTCCGCTTAATTTTAAGGTGAACGAAGTCGGAAACGATTATCGGGTCCGCATTTACGGAGAGCACGGCGAGGAGATTCTAATCTCTTCTCGGCGGGGTAAAATCATTATTCCTCCTAAACCCTGGAGGGAACTGCTCCTTAAAAATCGCGGCGGTCAGATCCAATTGGAGGTGTACGTTAAAAGCGAAAAAGGCGGCTGGCAGCATTTTGAAACGGTGCAGAACGCCGTTGCGCAGGAAAACATTGATTCGCATCTGGCGTATCGTCTGCTGGGCTCGGTGTGCAATATGTATAATCGAATTGGAATCTATCAGCGCAACCTGGAGACCTATGAGGAGAGCCCTGTTGTGGTTAATGAACGGGGCGGCTGCATCAACTGCCACAGCTTCAGCAACAACGATCCCAACCTGTTTTCCTTTCACGTACGCCCGGGATCAGCAGCAGCAGGGGAGAATATTCCGGCGGCTATGATTTCTGTGCGCGATGGCCGCGCCGAACAATTTAAAACGACGGGTGCGCCGGGTTATATTTCCTGGCGGGCCGACGGGAAGGCCGTGGCATTTGCCTTGGGTATGCCGCGGCAGATCTTCCGATCTCATGGCCCCGAAATTCGGGATGTGTTTGATTGTAAATCCGATTTGGCCATTGCAAACACCGCGACCGGACAAGCAAGTGCCTCGCCCGAGATCCAAAAGGCGGATCATCTGGAAACCTTTCCCTGCTGGTCAGCGGACGGCAAAACGCTCTATTACTGCACCGCCCCGACACAGTGGAGTGATGCCATTCCGATGGACTCGGACGGCATTAAAAACACCATGTTCGATCTCATGCGCATTGCGTACGACATTGAAAGCGACACGTGGGGCCAGCCGGAGGTTTTGCTGGCTTCAGCCGATGTCGGGAAATCGCTGATTGAACCCCGCACCTCGCCGGACGGAAAATATCTTCTCTTCTGTATGTCGGATTACGGCGGCTTCCCGATCAATCAGGAATCGTGCGACCTCTATATGATGGAGCTCTCGAACGGAGCCTATCGACGACTCGAATGTAATAGCGACAAGACGGATTCGTGGCATTCGTGGTCTAACAATTCACGCTGGATTGTGTTCAGCAGCAAACGGGACAACGGCTTATTTGCGCGTCCGTATATCTGTTATATAGACGAAGAAGGGCGTGAGTATAAACCGTTCCCTTTGCCGCAGAAGGATCCGGACTTTTATGATACCTTCCTGAGAACATACAATTTGCCGGAATTGGTTTCCGGACCGATTACCCTGTCGCAAGAAGAGCTGCTTGATGCCTATATTCCAATGAAAAAAGTAGGCGACTCAGGTGTACCGTGGATGCAGGAAAGCACCTCGTATCAGTAAAATCTAGGGCGGGCCGCTTTTTTTACTTCAACTCTTCATTGGCATGACGCCTCACTTCTTGGTTATATGGCTGAGAACTATAGAGATTTACTGCGGAAGGCGTAATACATGAGCAAAAAGAGCACGAGCGGAAAAGAGGGTTTGACCATTGCAGAAATTCCCCTCGCCGGAGAAGTGACGGCGCACTTTATCACCGTCCAAATGACGGAAGCTGATATGCCGAAGGTCTTTGAACAGATCGCCGCTGAGGTACGAAAGAGAAATGCGCAGATTGCCTTTCAGTTTTTTTTCGGCGGGCGGCGCTTTTATCCTCAGATCGTTTCCGCAATGCCTCAGCTGGATTGGCCGCTGACCCTGCTTCAGGGCGATGCCTGCAGCGGCGAGGATATTACCGGAACGCAAGTGATTGCCATTTCCGGCGCTCCGCTGCATCCCATCTTGGACGGTGAGCGTAAGGCGGGGTGTTGGGTTGAAACCTCCGATGCGCGCTACTGCCTGCTGGGTGATCTGCGCGCCGACGATCTTTCCCAAAGCCGGGAGGAGCAGGCTTACGCCGTCTTTGAAAAGATGGAGTTGCTACTCAAACAGGCGGATATGCTTTTCACGGATGTCGCCCGTACGTGGATCTACCTCAATGAGCTGTTGACGTGGTACGACGAATTCAATGCGGTCCGTACTCGATTCTTCAGCGAGCGGGGCGTTTTCGGGAAAATGGTGCCCGCCAGCACGGGAATCGGCGCGGGTTCCGCCGCCGGTGAAATGATGGTGGGCGCGCTGCTGGCGATTAAACCGAAGCATGAAAAGATGAAAATCTGCGCTGTGCCGTCGCCCCTGCAATGTCCGGCGCTGGATTATAAAAGCTCATTCGCCCGCGCGGTGGAGATCAAGCAGGCCGAATCGCGGCTCCTGATGATTTCCGGGACCGCCAGCATCGATCCGAATGGCGCTACGGCGCACATTGGCGACACAAAGCAGCAGATTGCGCTCACGATGGACGTCGTTCATGAAATCCTCAAATCGCGGGGGATGGACTGGATGGACGTCATTCGGGGCATTGCCTATTTCAAAGATATTCGGGAAGTACATCTGCTGCAGGAATATTGTGATCAGGAGCATATTCCCCCGTTGCCGATTGTTGTTTCACATGCAGATATCTGCCGCCACGATCTGCTGTTTGAAATTGAGCTGGATGCGGTAAACGGACGCTTCTGTGGCGGCCCTTTCCTATGATCAATAGGCTGAAAAATCTACTTTTCTCCCCGAGGACAACGCTTGTCCTTCTGGGAATGGCGATGGTTTTGGTGCTGGCCGGAACACTCGCGCAGATCGAAAAAGATATCGGAGCTGTAATCGCGCAGTATTTCCGCTGTTTCATTGCCCGCATGGACCTCTTCATCTTTTTCCCGCGCTCATGGAATATTCCGAAGGCTCTGTGGATCCCATTTCCCGGCGGGATCTTGATCAGCGGGCTGTTGGCCCTGAATCTATTGGTCGTTCATGCAGCAAAATTCAGGATAAGCGCTCAGGGGCGACAACGGATCGTCGGAATTACGCTGTTGGTGATTGCTCTCGCGGCGCTGGTAGCGTCTGTGCTGGACTGGGGCAGCGCCTCGAAAATTACGTCGGAAACGAATCCTTTCGGGAGCATGCTTCATCAACTGGGTTGGGGCGCGCCCGCTGTGGGGCTGATGTGTCTGGCCTGTCTAGTCCTTTATCGCCGGCGCGCGGGACTCATTCTGCTTCTTGGCGGATTTCTCTTTCTGCTGATCGGAGCCATTTCCTCTTCCCGCCTTTCAGAAGAATTTACCATGACGCTGGAAAAAGGAGAGACGGTCGATTTTTTGGACAGCTCCCGGCATTATGAACTCGTCGTTGTTGATTCCTCTTTGGCGGAAGAAACGATCCGTGATCGGCAGTTGAAAAAGGAGACCTTGGTCGCTCTAGAAAAAATGCCGTTTGATATTAAGGTCCGCCGTTACATGCCGAATTCCAGCCGACCGATGCCTCTTTCGCAGATTGATCCTTCGATCATTCCCGATTATCCGGATTACGACGGATTGGGCTCGGAATATTTTGTGGTGGAGTGTGCAAGGGAGCCAGGCGAGGATCCCGCTCCAGCGGTGGATGTGGAACTGATCGACCGCGACAGCGGGAAATCGCTGGGGCGTTATCTTTTCAGCCTGTGGTTTTATCCCAACTTTACCCAGCGCCAACTCAACTTCCACTCGCTGGTGGAGGTGGACGGGAAACCGTATACGATCGCTCTGCGGCTGCGGCGGGAGATGCTCCGCGACGCCAAAGGCAATCCCTTCAGCATCACGCTACAGAATTTTGCTCGCGAAAACCATGAAGGCACTCAGACGCCGAAGCAATATTCGGACCGTGTTCAACTGATTAACGAAGGTGCCGCCATTGATCGAGAGCTGCAGATCCGCATGAACAGTCCGCTGCGCTACGCCCGCTTTACCTTTTATCAATTCGATACTCTGCCTAATGGAAAAGGCGCTGTTCTGCTGGTTGTGCGAAACAGCGCACGCAGAATCCCTTATCTCTCCTGCATGCTGATGCTTGCCGGCCTGCTGATTCAGTTTGCGGGCGAAATGCGCGGTTATTTCCGGAGGAATGCCTGATGCGCCGGATGGCCTTCAACCTACTCTGCGGATTGCTGGTGCTTCTCTTTTTCTGGAGCGGCTCGCACGCTCCGAAAGATGCGCAGGACCAGTTTAACCTCCCAGCTTTTGCCCGACTGCCGATAAAAGACGAGGGGCGCATCAAGCCCATCGATACCGTTGCGCGCAACCTTCTCAAGACACTTTCCGGACGGCAATCCTCCAAAACAGAAGACGGGGATAAACGCTCTGCAACGGAGTGGCTGCTTGATCTGGTCTCTGATCGGCCTGAGGCGCTGGAGTATCGCCTGGTTAAAATTGAAAATGCGGACGTTCTTTCGATGCTTGAGCTGGAGGATCGCAAGGGCCGACGTTACTCCTTTAACGAAATTTCACCCAAGTGGGACGCGCTGATTTCCGCAGCGCAGGCCGCCCGTTTTAGAACCGCGAGTGACCGTGACGCCTATGACCGCCAGCTGATTAAACTTACAGACGCGCTTTCTGAATATCGCCGCGTAATCAGCGCGTTCCAATATACCGAAAATCAAAATGCGGATCATCTGCCGCGCCTTATTCCGCCGCACGGCGGCGCTGAAGAATGGCTCCTGTTGGGAGAATGCGACGACTCCATCCGCTCAAAATTTATAGCGCTGCTCGAAGCGTATCAGGCGCAGGATGCAGCGCGCTTTAACGACGCGTTAAACAAATACGAAAATTTCCTGCAGAGCCGCTCCGTGCCCCTTCGCAACGTTCGGCTGGAGGAATTCTATAATCGGCTCAACATCTTCATTAAATCAGCGGGCCTCTACCTCTTCGTTTTCCTGCTGAGTTGCTTCGGGTGGTTGTCCCGTAAAGACCGCCTCCTGCAGTACGCACAGCTTTTTTTGTGGCTGGCTTTTATTCCACATACGTTGGGCATCGTCGTCCGGATGATTCTTTCCGGTTATCCGCCGATAACCAATCTCTATTCCTCCGTCGTCTTTGTCGGCTGGGGAGGCGTTGCTGCTGGTCTGATCATCGAGCGGCGCGCACGTGAAAAACTGCCGGGAACCGGCTGTTTGATCGGCAGTGTGGTCGGTTTTATCACCCTGCTGATCGCTCACTCCATGGCGGGCGATGGAGATACGATTGAACAAATGAGCGCGATTCTCAACTCCCGCTTCTGGCTTGCCGTGCACGTGGTTACGATCTCGCTCGGCTATATCGCCGCATTGGTGGCGGGATTGCTTGGCGTGATCACGATTCTGGCCGGAAGCTTTTCCCGTCGGATCGAGGGTAAGGCCGCAGAAGAGCTGGCGCGGATGCTCTACGCAACCACCTGTTTTGCGCTGCTGCTGACCTTCATCGGAACGATGCTCGGCGGCCTGTGGGCCGATATTGCATGGGGACGTTTCTGGGGCTGGGACCCCAAGGAAAACGGGGCCCTGTTGATCATTCTCTGGAACACCATCATGCTGTACGCCCGACGCATACTGCAGGTCGGCCTGCGCGGTTTTTCCGTTATGGCCACCTTTGGAAATGCGGTGACCGCCTGGTCCTGGTTCGGAGTCAACCAGCTCGGCATCGGACTCCACGCCTACGGGTTTTCCGACGCAGGCAACTGCTGGCTGAGCATTTTTATTCTTTCTCAGCTCGCTATTTGCGCTCTTGGATTCCTATCGCCCCGCCTCAGAAAACTGTAGGAACGGCCATTATTGGCTCCATTTTTTCAGCTTTTCTTCCCGCTCCTGCTCTTCCTGGAGCAGTAGCGCTTTTTCGAGTTCCGCCGCAGCAACGTCCAAGGGGGAATACGGAACGAACACCAACGAACTTCGGTTGTGCTCGATAATAGAATATGAACCGTCACGGTAATCGCGGAAGGTTTCTTCTGTGGTTCCCAAACGGATGACCACGCCTTCAAACAATGCTTTGCGAACATTAATTTTTGCGTTCTTCGCATCCTGATTCTGCTGGAAGATTTTCTTTTGCTCTCCCTGCAAAGTCAGAATTTGATCGCCGAGTTGGTTCAGTTGAACATTAATTGTCTCGATCTGGTCAGCATCTGCTGCGGACTTTTGTTTTTCGAGATCGTGTTGTTTTTGTTGTAACGCGCCTAACTGTGCCTTGATTTCATTCAGCCTCCCGACATGATGAAAATCGACTCCCGCGCATACAAAAGTGCGACCGCCCGAATCGCTTCCGAGTCGATTAGTCTCAATTCCGCCTTGGGCGTAAGCAGTTCCTCCGGCAATCAGTGCAGCGGTAATCGTTCCCGTACTTTTCAGGCTGCAGTTCATGGCTTCGCCCGTAACCACAATATTTCCCTTACATTCCACCTGAACTTCGTGAAGATAACGGGCGCTCAGATTAGCTCCGCAGCGAATGGTTCCACACTTCCCATCGCCGGCCATTCCGCCGATTTTGATGTCACCATCAGACTCAATGTGCGTGTTTTCAGCAATATGGTCCACGGTCAAGCCGAGCTTGGCGCGTACCGAAAAACCGGGGCGGACGCTGCGGCGTACGTGAACAAATCCAACAAAATCAATCTCCCCGACTTCATAGTCGACATCGTTTTCAATGATCAGCTCATTGGTGACGGACACCCTGTTATCCTCAAAAACTACGCGGCCATCGAGCTGTGCAATATACCGACCGTCCGAGTCCAACTCCACACCCGCTCCCGTCTTCAGCGCAGATGAAGAGACAACAGGCGGAACAGGAATCGGGTTTCCCAGCACAGTAAGCCCCGGCTCCCCGACTTTTGCGGGAACATGAAGGCCGATAACCTGACCGGAGGCAACGTTTTCAAAAAGATTGGCATGGTGATAGTCAATGTCGCCCTGTTCGGTTTCATCATAGCTCGGAAGCATGGTGGAAACTCTCACCTGAAAATCGATATGCTCTGGAACACCCGGTTTTGGAAGAAATCCTTCCGCAACGAGAACATCTGTTGCGCGCTTTCCCTGGCTGACCAGATCACAGAGCTCCTCAAGCTTTGTTGGGTTGGGTTCAACAACAACCTTGTGCTGTTTCAGCACTTCCGCCAGCTGTTCAGAAGCAATTCCGGACGGTTCGCCGTCCGGAAATATCGTCAAGAAACATTGTGTTTCATCGGGCGACAAGTGCAGAAAAAAACCATATCCGCCCTCATACCACTCTTCCAATAAATTTTTCGACGCTCCCATGTGCCTCCGATTTTGGAACGGAGTCATTTAACCCCATTACCTAAACAGCTTATCAGACTTTTTCCCGATGCACGGAAATATATCGTTCCCGTTTATTTGCCACTTATTTAAGGAAGTTGATCGAGTTTTTGAAAATGTAGCGCCGCAGAATTAATACAGTAACGCAACCCCGTCGGCGGGGGGCCGTCGGGGAAAACATGCCCCAGATGTGCATCGCACCGGCTGCACAACACTTCTGTCCGGACCATGCCGAGCGACGTATCCTCCCGCTCAACAATCACCGTTTCGTCGACCGGTTTAAAGTAACTCGGCCAGCCGCAGCCGGAATCAAACTTGGTGTCGGAGAAAAACAAATCCTGTCCGCAGCCGACACAGGAATAGATCCCGATCTCCTTGGTATCCCAATATTTTCCCGTAAACGCCCGCTCGGTTCCCTTCTGGCGAGTCACATAATACTGCATCTCCGTCAGCATTTCCCGCCACTCCGCATCGCTCTTCACCACTTTATCCGCCATTGCCTCATCCTTTCCCGGTTGCTCCTCGTTCTCCGCGCACTTAAAGGAGAAGCTCAGGCGTGCTCTTGATCAGCTTGATCGTGAGATCGCGGACGTCGAACCAATCGGCGGGATCGGTGACGCCGGAGGCCATTTTATGATGCGCCTGCAGCCAGGTCAGCGCGACGAAGCGCACCTCCTGCACACGCAGGACGGCGTCTTCCGAGAAGGAGGCCAACTCCTTATGCGTCGCGAGATAGTCTTCCCAGTTAGGTCGAATGGTTTCTTCAACGGCGTGGAGCTCGTCCAGCCGATCCATAAGATATTTGCGCATCGCCTCCAGATCGGCACGCTCCGGCGTGTCTTTAATAACCAGATCCGGATGCAATACCGCATCGCTTTCCTGCAGGCTCTTCCACGCCTGCGGTTCCCCGCGATACGCTGCATAGACCAACGCCAGCGCATCCGTTACGGCCGTCTTTTCCTGCTGTAGATGAGCTTTGGCGCGTGCGATACCCGCAAATTCGACGTCGATCGCCTCATCGATCTCCCCCGACAGGGTGTCAATCACAGCCGTGAGCTGCTCCACTTTCAACGCGGACTGCATCACCGCCGCATTAAATATAGGCTGCGCCGCCCGAACGGCTTCCAGAAAGGTTTCCTGCTCCCGAATATCCTCGAGCGTCCGTTCAAACGCGGAAAGGCTCATGCTCTGCGATTCCTCCACCCGCGTCCGATATTTTGCGAGATAATCCGCATAGCGCTCAATCAGCTCCGGCTGGGTAATGTTTTCTTCCGAGGTCATATTCACCAGCTCCACCGAATAGGCGACCATGTCGTGCAGGTCCTGCTTCAGGCTGTCGTTCCACTTCACCACCTCCTGAACTTCCGGCGAATCCATATCGATAAAACGACGGATGCGCTGGGCACCCTCCTTGGAAACCGTCAAATCCAGATTGCCCATCATGGTGATGGTGCTGTCGGCAAAATAACTGATGTTCGCAACTTCCTTGTTTTTGAAGCGCTCCTCCACCTTATCCTTATACCCTTCGGTCGTGGTCTTACATCCGCCCAGCAGCAGCGCGGCGGCACAGATATACAGCGACGATTTCATCAGCATTCGGCAATTAACGGCAGTTGTGTGCTTTTTAAACATAAAATCAATGCGAACTAATCTCTATCGAATCAGTACGTTGTAAACTTACAATTGCCTGAAATGTAACCACTAATTCACACTAATCTCCACTAATTTCATCCTTAATTATTAGTGTAGGGCGCAAGTCAGTTCCGTAGGGCAGGTCGAGATGGCAGGAAACCCGGTTTCGCC
>CAYOBH010000051.1:0-15818 GCA_964402125.1 uncultured Verrucomicrobiota bacterium | reverse complement strand
AGAAAATCGGCACACATTGGACGGTCTAGATGCTCTTGTTGAGGTAGAGGTGATAAACTATTATGCCTTTTCAGAACCATATATCTTGTTTAATTATATCAATGAGGCAAATAGTTTTTATGCTAGCGAAGCCGGGGCTCTAAATCGCATTGATATGCAGTCCCCTTCGCCATACTGGGTGACCGTACCTTATTTTAATGCATTTACAATATTGAGAAGACATGCTGTTTGGGTGATCGATGCTCGAGTGACGAATTGTTTAGATGGTGAGTGTAAAACCAGATTACTGCGTATTGCTTTTCCGGACTCTCCAGCTTTTGATTCTCAGGAATATCCTGCAAAGATTTGTGTTAGAGATGAAAATGTTGATCGAATTATACTCGGACTGGTGTGGGTAGACGAAAATGAGTTTAAGTTGGGATTTAGAGATAAACTATGCTTCTTAAAAGACGATCTTGATATATTAAGTCTTGCGAGAAGAGATAATATAGATAACGATGGTTACAAGGAGTACGAAAAAGTCTTTATAAACGAGAATATTTCTTCCGATGACATTTCGTACTGCGTAGTCCGTGACTTGAATATTCATAAAAGTGAGCCTGACAAGAATGCTTTTGTTGAAGAGGATATGGCTAAATATCGCGGCTATAGTCTTCTAGAAAAGGGACCTTTGATCAAGGCGTTGGAGGATTCCCTTTCTGAAGAAAAATTGTTGATGGAATCCTTGGGGATTAAAAAGCCACTACCAAATCCTTTGGTCAAAGACCGGGTGAAAGAATTACGCAAAAAAACATCAAAGGGGTCACCCATTATAGGTTCCGGTCAATAAAGGTGTCAGATAAAGGGGAAGCGGGGTCACTCATAAGCAACACCCGCTTCCCCTAGGCACTAGGACATCCAAGCTTCGTGTTCTTCGCTACTTCGTGGTGCAGACCAATATGGAGTGCTCCGGCTCGACGGAGCTTTTAAACATCGGGCAAGTCAGGCCCGCCTCGCAGGTGCCCATTTTAAAGCGGCATCAAGCTGCCGCACTCCACAGTTTCTTCGCGCTCTCCGCGACTTCGTGTGATCATGTCAGGTTCCGCCGCCCCTCCAAATTTTTCGCTTTCCCCTTTTGCCCTCCTCTTGGCTGCACATCGCATATCGTTGTTGTTCGAGGTTGCCCGAGGGCTTTGCCACGGCTATCCTACACGGGTTTAATAGGTGAATGGACAACCGGTAGCCCGGTTGTACCGGTTTTCCAGGCAAACGAGAATCACGTGTTGAGGTGTTTAGCATTATGAAAGAAGAGATAGCCAATCCCTACCCTGGCAACAGATGCCTTTTTTGTGGATGCGATAATCCCATCGGGTTGAAACTAAAATTTTATTGGGACAAGGAAAAGGAAGAAGCATATACCGAATATGATCCCGATGAACATTTCGTCGGCCAGGGGGATATTCTGCATGGGGCCATCCAGATGGGTCTCCTTGATGAAATAATGGGGTGGACTTGTTATGTTTTTTCAAAACAAATGTCGGTAACCTCTGATTTTTCAGGAAGATTCCATCGGCCAACCTATATTTGCGCGGGAGTTTTACGGGTGACCTGCAGAATCATATCGAACGAGGGTTCCAAGGTTTACATGTCAGCCACGCTGTCGAATCATGCAGGCGAAGAATGCACAACCGCTACCGGAACGTTTCACATTTTGCCAGAAGACCGATTCCATCGGTTAGTGTGGAACCCAAACTAGGCAAAGGGGATGAAATGATGCATTGTTCCGTCCGCAGTGGGATTGTTTATTTCTCCCAATCCGTGGCTTGGGTTTGGCGGCAACCCTCATGTTACTGATCAGGGAAAATTCAAATTTCTAAACTCGAACTCTGAAACAAATTATGTAAAGGCGTCCCAATTACCACAAAGGGGTCAAACAGTTGTTCAAATTTGTGAGCGAAGAAAAGCATTGGTGTACGGAGTCAATGTCGATAGAGTCCCCTTTTCTTTCCACTTCCGTCTATGAACCGAGCGAAAAAAAATAGAAGAAAGCTGCGCCGCCCGTTTGAAACGGGCGGGTTTTTGTTGCTGAAATCCACGATTCCACTGCTCCCGCGGCGGGGAGTCCTCGCGCTGTCGCGCACTGCGGGAAGATTGGCGATGCTCCTTCCGCTTCGGGAAAGAGCGATCGGCATGAAAAATATTGATGCAGTTTTTGGCGACAGTCTTACTGACTTGGAGAAGCGGCGTATTCTCCGCTCGTCCTTCTGCACATTTGCGCTGACGATGCTTGATGTATTTTGGTTCACCCGAAATCCCGAAAAGCGGTTTTCAAAATATGTACGCTTTGAGGAATCTGAGGCCAAAACATCGTTGTTCAACCCTAACGAAGCCGCTATCTGTATTACTGCGCACATTGGAAGCTGGGAACTGCTCGGACAAGCCTGCGCACTGATGAAGCTTGATTTGGCCAGCATTGCTGCCACGGTAAAAAACAAGACCGTTAATCGGCTTCTGATTGAACAGAGGGAACGCACGGGGCAGACTATTATTCCGCGAAAAGGGGCTCTACGAACGCTGGTTTCACGCTTAAGAAATCATGGAAAATCCGCCTTTGTTCTCGACCAAAAGACCCCACTGGCTGAAGGCGGAATTGAAGTGAATTTTCTCGGGTTTCCGATGCCGGTCTCTTCTGCACCGGCCTCATTGGCTTACCGCACCTCAACGAACCTTTTTTTTGGTTTCTGCCTGCCTGAGTCCAACGGAAAATACACCATACGCGTTACCCAAATCCTTTCACCTCCGCCCTTTGACAAAGCGGCCGATTCCGAAAAAATCGTTCGCGATCTAACCCAACGCATTCAAGATATTATTTCCGCCGAAATCCTAGAGCATCCTGAATTTTGGCTCTGGTCGTATAAACACTGGCGCCGTGTGCCCGGGAAATCGTATCCAGATCACTATCCGCAGTACTAAATTCTTGGAGTTCCACAACGCAGCGGCTATGGTCTCGAGCATTCAAAAGGGGTATGGCGATGTCGGACACGAACACACGAGTTAAGGAGCGGATCAACTTCTGCATTAAGGAAGGGCTTTGGGAACAGGTCCCCAAGTTTTTCGCAGAGCTGCACCCTGCCGACATCGGCGAAATCATCAATAACGCCAATCCACACGACCAAACCCGTCTGTTCGATCTGATTGCCGACGACATAAAACCCGACGTGCTCGCCGAACTTGATGACCGGGCCGGAGCGGACATTCTCGAAGATATGACCGCCGAGGAAATTTCGGATATCGTCGAAGAGATGGCCCCCGACGATGCTGCGGACGTGCTGGGTGAAATGGAGAAAGAACGCAGCGCTGAAATTCTCAACCTCATGGAAAACACTGATTCCGAAGAGGTGCGCGAGCTGCTCCAGTATGACGAAGATACGGCCGGGGGCATTATGACCACCGACTTTGTTGCCGCACACTCCAACATGACTGCCGCAGAAGCCATCGAATACATCGGCTCGCTGGATCTCGACGAGCCGTTTTACAACCTCTATGTCATTGACAGTGAAAACAAGCTGATCGGCTCGGTGCAGATTTGGGAATTGCTCAAAAAAACCAATCGCAACCTGCCGCTGTCTAAAATTGCCAATGATGAACCGATCTATGTTCACACCAACGCCGACCAGGAAGAAGTGGCGCGTATTGCGGCGAAATATGACCTCAGTTCTCTTCCTGTACTTGACTGGCAGAACAAACTTGTTGGGCGGATTACCGTGGACGACATCATGGATGTTATCGAGGAGGAAGCCTCGGAAGATATTTTTAAGCTGGCTGGTTCCAGCGATGTTGAATTGGAAGACATCTCGCCGTTCAGCGCCTGTCGAGCACGCCTGCCGTGGCTGCTGATCACCTTGGCCACAGGCTTCATCACCAGCACCATTCTCACCAACTTTGATCAGCATCTGAAGGTGGCCAGCATTGGTGCTCTCATTGCCTTTGTGCCGATTATTTTGGGCATGGGCGGAAACACGGGCATCCAGTCGTCCACGCTGATTATTCGTGGGATTGCGCTGGGCGCAAGCCACAGCAAGCGGATTACGCGCATCATCGTTCACGAGATGATCACCGGTACCATCATGGGAGTGATCTGTGGATCGGCCATTGGCTTATGGGCTGATTTTCTGCTTTCCGGAAAGGGCACACACCCGGGAATTGCTCCAGCCTATTTAGCGCTCACTGTAGCCGTTGCACTCTTCAGTGCCATGACTTTTGCGGCCGTATTCGGTGCGCTGGTCCCCGTACTACTCGACCGTATCAAGATTGACCCTGCCATTGCATCCGGGCCCTTTGTCACCTCATCGAACGATATCTTCGCGCTGCTGATTTACTACGGTGTAACCATCGCCATGATCGGGGCGACCCATCTGAATTAGGGAATTTCGCCGTGATTGTCCGAACCACCGCCATTCCGCTTTCCAGCTATCCTTATTCCAGCACTTCGCGGATTGTTCATTGGCTTACCCGTACGCACGGAAAAATCTCCACGCTGCTTAAAGGGGCCCAGCGGCCAAAGAGCCCGTTCTTGGGAGAATATGATCTCTTCAACACCAGCGAACTCCTCTATTTTGAAAAACGTACCAACACCCTCCACACAGGGAAAGAGTGCGCCCTGCTCCATCGACGTCCCGCGTTTAACACCGACTGGCGCGCCATGCAGACCGCCTCGTATCTCACGGCTCTTTTCAACAAAACCATCCCCGAGGAAGCGCCCTGCCCGGAACAGTTTGAACTCTACGAAGAACTGCTCGATCTGGCAGAAAAGTACGGTTGCCGCGTTCAGTTTATCCTCTGGGCGGAACTCTTCTTCAGCACGAGGCAAGGCCACGCACCGCATCTCACGACCTGTGTCCAGTGCGGAGCCGCCGAGCCATCGCGTTTCTGCGCCTCCAACGGTGGAATCGTCTGCACCTCCTGCGCGAAGGAACACCAGCTCACGACCCTGGAGTGCCCGCCTGACATCCTTGCCGTGCTGCGGGCATGGCGGAATACCGAACACCCCGCATCAGCCATCAAAACTCAGCTCACCAACAAACAGCTCACCGCCCTCCACTCCATGATGAGCGCATTTATGCTCTATCAGTTCAATATGCCCACCCATCTCCGAGCCAAGGCTCTTTTCGTATGACCACAACCATCAAGCCCAAATATTGGAAACCTCAAAAGCATTGCGCTCGAAATCGCCCAAGGCGGCTTTTACTTAGTCATGAAACTGAGAAAAAACAGCTTCCTTCTTTCAAAAATCAGCTGTTTTCAAGTTCCTTCTTAATCACCTCGTTCAACTCGTCAAGATCTATCGGCTTATAGAGCACACACCTAGCCCCAAACTTTTTCACCATCGGCAAAAAATCCATCGGAGCAATGCGCATTCCTCCCGAAATTGCAATTACAGGCACATCGGGACAAATTTTCCTCAGCTCAATCACCACCTCAAGTCCATCTTTCTCAGGCATCATCACATCGGTAACCACCAGATCCGGCACGATCCGTTTGACGCATTTCAATCCCTCGTTCCCGTCTTCGGCAACTTCGACTTCATATCCATTTCCTTCCAGATAGCGTTTAAACACGGTCCGAATGTAAGGATCATCATCTATTATCAATATTCGCGACATTACCACCTCTAAGTATTTCACTGATGAATTCTACCTGCACTTCGCTGAAGAGCAAGTTTCACTATATTCATAAGAGCCTCTGCACTAAAGGGCTTTTTTAAAAAAAAGCAACTCCGCTGTTCAACGGCTCTATCACTACGACGATCTCCTCCCCGTTCACCAAGAACCAACACCGACATTTTGTTGTTCCTCAGTGCAATATTGTCAACCAGATCAAGGTAGAAGCCATCGGGCAACACCTCATCCACAACGAGAAGATCAAACCCCTGTTCCGCCCTGTCCGACACCTTCATCGCCTGAGCAGCGCTTTCAACTCCTTCCACTGAATAACCAGCTCCGGTCAGTATCATAGTAACAATTTTATGTATCTTCGCGTCATCCTCCACCAACAGAATGCGCGTCTCCTTTTTATTCGCGGAGCTTCCCGTACTGCGGTCTATGGGAAAATATACCGTAAAGACCGACCCCTCTCCCACCGTACTTTCGACATGAATCCAGCCGCCTATGCGTTCAACAATACCGTAAATCAGCGCCAACCCCAACCCGGTACCTTCTCCAATGGGTTTCGTAGTAAAGAAAGGCTCAAAGAGATTGTCAACGACCTCTTTTTCCATACCCATTCCGGCATCAATAACCGAAAGAGTGGCAAACTCCCCTCCGTCCATCCGCTCAGAAATCTCGCCATCTTTCAAGACCACATTACGCGTTAAGACTTTTATTTCACCGCCGTCCGGCATGGCATCTCGCGCATTAATAACCAGATTCATCAGAACCTGCTCCATTTGCGACACGTCAGCAACAATATGCTTCAGGTTGGGATCGCATTCGAGAACCAGCTTATGTCGGCTACCGAGCAGACGCGCCAGCATAGTGAACTGCTCTTCAACCACCCGATTTAGATTCATCTCTATTTCAGAATCCGGCTTTTCCCGACTGAACGTGAGCAGCTGCTTGGTCAATTCCCCGGCCCGTTTGGCTGCATTATGAATTTCGCGAACATCCTGTTGGACGCCTTCCTGCCCAACGTTATCGAGCAGCATTACGCCGCATAATCCGTAAATCGTCTGTAGAATATTGTTAAAATCGTGTGCCACGCCGCTGGCAAGGCGACCGATCGCCTCCATTTTTTGATTCTGACGGAACTGCTCCTCAAGGCGTAAAAGCTGCGTTATGTCATGCTTAACCGCCACATAACTGACAATCTTACCTTGTTCGTCAGATACTGGCGAAATGGTGGTATCCTCAATGTAGAAGGATCCATCTTTTCGCTTGTTTTTAATTCTGCCTACCCACGGTTTCCCGGAACTAATCAGGCTCCACATATTTCGGTAAAATGATTCATTATGTTCACCACTCCTCAGGATCCTTGGATTTTTCCCTTTCACTTCTTCCAGTGAATATCCGGTCATTACCTCAAACGCCGGATTGACATACTCAATCAAGGCCTCTGCATCCGTAATTACCACCGAATCGCTCGCCTGACTGATCGCCGCCGAGAGCAGGCGGAGCTCTTCGGTCCGCCGCCGCTCATCGACGATAAATCGGGCCTGCTGTAGATTCATAAAAGCAGAATCGGATATCTGATTAGCCAGCGTGAACAATGCACTCGCTGCCTTCCTAAACTGCGTTTCAGACATGGTTGGAACATCGTTATACGCCTGAACAAATTCGTCTTCGCGGACATCCATCTCCCGAGCAAGTTCCCGCAGGGCGGTTTCATTCGAATTCTCAGTGCGTACCTGACCGATCAACCATGAGGCAACATGTGTTCCGCCAACCACAATACTCGCCCCGGCACTCCAGAGTCCGCTGTTAGGGCATATTTCAATATTGGGAGCATCTGCACCGGAGCGCCCCATTTTCTCACTCACCATCCTGCATTTTTCCCGACCAATTTGAGTACACTGAATCATCTGTGTGCAGAGTTTGCTTCCATTACTGAATCGGGTAATCGGCTGACCGTCCGGAGTCGTGATGACAGATGCAACACCAACAGCAGAAGAAAACTCATCCTGCAGGTGTTGAATATCCTCCAGACTAAACAGATCTTCAAAATCAATATCACCAATCTCGCCCGACGGACTAGTTAACGCAAGCAACCGTTTTTCAAGCGACTGATGCATCTGAACGCGCTCTGTAACATCACGAGCAACTCCTTGCAGGGCAATCAGTTCTCCCTGATCATTGTACACACCACTCGAAGAGAGTTCCATCCATATGCGATGGCCGTCTTTATGGACAATCTGCAAACTATAACTTCTGGGCTCACGCTCCCCAAAAAAACCCTGCTCCATATACCCCTTAACAACCGGATAATATTCCGGGGCAACAAGATCCCGCATATTCATTCCGAGAAGTTCCTTGATCGTATAACCGCTTGTTTGCTCGGCGGCTGGGTTTACGTAGATATAGTTCCCCTGCAGATCGATCTGATAAATCGCATCGTGTGTGTTTTCAACAATGTATTCGAGCTGCTCCTTCGCTTCACGCAGATCCTCCTCCGCTTTTTTACGGTCCGTAACATCGAGAATCATGATGGCACATTTGCCTTCTTCCGGCTGGAACGCAAATATCTCGAAATAGCTCTCTAGTGCCGCAGAATAATTCTCAGAGGAGGAGGATTTGCCCGTCAGAATAACCGGCGAACAGATTTCCATCCAACGCTCAAAGTCCGCAGGAAGAACCTCTTTCACCGTGTTTCCGATCACATCCTGAGTTTTAATTCCGGTCTGCTCCTCAAATCCGGGATTCACCTCGGCAAAGCGCAAATCAATCGGTTGCCCGTCAACGTCAAATACCACTTCATACAAGACAAACCCGACCATCATGTTTTCGAAAAGCAGTCGGTATTTTCGTTCCGACAATTTTACCTTTTCGCTGGCCTCCATCCGATCCGTGACATCCTGTACGGTGCCGACCGAACGCAAGGGCGAACCATCCGGCGCATATTCATGGACAGAGCGCATATGCACATATCGAACTTTCCCATAAAACAGAATGCGGTAATCGACCTCGTAGACCTCCCGTTCTTCGATCGATTTTTCATACGAAACAACGGTCCAATCCCGATCGTCAGGATGAATGATCCCAAAGAAAAACTCTATACTCGGCTCAAACTTATCCGGTTCAACGCCGAATATCTGATACACTTCATCCGTCCAGATCATCGTTCCGGAAGCAAGATCATGAACCCAGCTGCCCATGCACGCAATGCGTTGAGCCTCCTTCAGCGAGGCCTCGCGTTCTTTCAACGCACGCATCAGATAGCGCTGACTAAGAATTCGGTGCAACTCCTGCACCACCACCTTCAACTGCGTCTGGTCTAAATCGTGATAAGCCTCATCCTTGTTTCCAACGCCGACCACAACGCCGAATGCCCCCTTTTCCTGCGCCGGAACCGCTAACATCCGATTAAGCTCAGGAAAAGGTAAACGCTTGGGGTCAGACTCCTTAGAAAAATGATTGTATATGACGGTTTTCCGTTGGCGAATGCAGTCTGTCCAAGGCCCAACATGATCGATGGGACAGTGTCCAACAAACGCAGCTTCACAGGCGCTCATACCGTTGCCAGTCCACGTAGCCGACTCAACATTACGGCCATCCTCAGAAATCAAAAACAGCGCACCGACTTCACTTTTTGTCAGCGAAACCGCATGATCCAGCACAAGGAAAAAGAGCTCTTTATCGCTCAGCATTTCAGCCCGTTCATACACAGAAAGCAGGAAGCTGTTCTGCTCGGCCTCACGCTGAATATGCCGCATCCACTCTACCCGCTCCGTGATGTCCTGAACCGTTCCGATTGCACGCAACGGCGTTCCGTCATCCGCACAGTAAAATTCACACTGCTCACGCACGTGCCGAACAACTCCGTTTGTTCGAATAATTCGATGTTCCACATCGAATGCAACCTTGTTACGAATGGCCTCATTATAGGCCCCAAGAACCATCTCCCGATCCGGCGGAGCAATCGCCGCAGTAAACGTACCCCATGTGATATGCTGCGAGGCATCAATGCCAAACAACTCATACGTCTCTTTCGACCACAAAACCTTATTGGTTTTCAGATCATGCACCCAACTGCCCATTCGGGCGATGCGCTGAGCCTCCTGAAGCGCGGTTTCGCGCTCTTCCAGTTCGCGCATCAAGAGGCGCTGTTTCATGATCTTATGCAGCTCATTCGCCAGAAACTGCAGCTGAAGCGAATCGAGCTCGTCATACGGCTCCGCCTTATTACAGACCGCAAAAATCACCCGAAGTTTTTCTGCATCAACGACAGGAATACTCATAAAACGCCGAAGCGAAACAACGTTTCCAGGCAGATCCGCTGCCGCTCCGCCGGAGGTAAAGTCATTGTTGACATACGGACGGCTGAACAGCTCATAATCGACCCAGCTCCCGAGATCCCCCAGCAGGTCATACCCCTCTTCCACTTTACTGGCCACCGGATCCGTCAATCGCCAAATCGTGGGATGAACGGGTTTCTGATCCTCCGACAACATCTGAAGAAACCCCATCTCGCTCCCGGTAAGCGCTACCGCATGATCCAGCACAAGGTCGTAAAGTTCTTTATCATCCAGCGACTGCGATTTTTCATGAAGCTCCAGCAAAATCCTATTATGCCGCTCCACCCGTCGTCGTTTTCGGTCCATGCTCAGACGGGAACCCATATCGCGAACAACGGACAAAATATGGACCGCATGGCCCCGGCAAATTCTTTTGAGCGAGCTTTCCACATCCAGTAACTGCCCCGAAGGCTGCATATGCTGCCAAAATACACGGCGAGACTCTCCCTTCCGAATACTCTGTTCCAGTTCCTTTACCAGATCCGCCGTCGGACGCCCGTTCCACTGTAGCTCCGGCATAAAATCCATCAACGTCTGCCCGATCAACTCCTCCCGAGAATCAACCCCCAGCAGATTACAGAAACCGACGTTACAGTCGGTGATGGTCCAATCTTCGCGGAGCAAAACAACCCCGTCGTCAGAGTGATCGACAACCTGCAACGTCAGGGCATCCCCTTTCTTAAATCCTAAACGACCTCCGCTGTACTCAAATCGGCTCAAAACCAGACACAAGAGCAAGGCCGAGGAAAAGACAAATATCCAGTCTTGAAGAAGCAGCGAAAGGATTTTCTCTGTCTCCGCTTCAAAGAGGGCCGTTGTTATGAACGACCACAAAACACCCAGCACAGAATACCCGAGTGCAACCCGCACAGCATAAGAGCTCTGCAGACTCTTTGATGGAGACTGTATCATCTTTCCTCTTGAATAAATTCCCATTCAGCTCATCCCCAGCTTTTCTCACAGCCTAGGATTTTGCGTTGCCTTCCTACGACTCTAATGAATATCTTACACCAACACAGACGAGGTATCAGCAGGACCCATGCCGAATCAAAAATAAAAACAGTCTGCAAATTTTTACAGTTCACCAAAAGGTATTTATCATGATCGACAACAATCTGGCACTGAATCACCTGCTCGACCTGCTGGCCGTTGAAGGCCCCAGCGGGAAAGAGCACAAAGTCGTTGCAGCTATTACTAAAAAACTGATCTCCGCCGGCTGCCACCGCGAGTGGATTAACACCGACGATGCCGCCGCGCGCCTCGGCGATGCTTATGAAATCGGCAATCTGATCGTCCAACTTCCCGGAACACTCCCCGCTGCACCGCGTATCCTATTTTCCGCCCACATGGACACCGTCCCGCTCTGTAAAGGCGCTGAACCCACGGTTAAAGGAAACCGCATTGTCTCCAATGGGAAAACCGGTCTCGGCGGCGACGACCGCTCCGGCTGCGCCGCCATTGTTACACTGATCGAAACCCTGCTGAAAAACAATGTGCCCCACCCGCCCATTACCCTGCTCTTCTCGATTGCCGAAGAAAACGGACTGCACGGCTCGCGCACGGTTCGCTTCGAAGATCTGGGCCATCCCGCAATGGGCTTCAACCTCGACGGACAGGAGCCGAACGAAATCGTTATCGGCGCAATGGGTGCTACGCGCTGGAAAGCAGAGATTTTTGGAAAATCAACCCACGCCGGATTGGCCCCGCATAAAGGGATTTCCGCCGGACTGATCGCTTCGCTGGCCATGGCCCGCATCGCAGAAAAAGGCTATTTCGGACGTATTGTTCAGAACGGCCAAACCGGCACCTCTAACCTTGGGACGATTCATGGAGGCGAGGCCAGCAATCAGGTTATGGACCGCGCTATTTTCACCGGCGAATGCCGAAGTCACAATCCGGCTTTTCTCGACGAAATCGTTGCTGTTTACCGAACCGCCTTCGAAGAAGCCGCCCGGCAGGTCCGCAACGATGAAGAGCAATGCGGCCGCGTTGAATTTACCACGCTCAGCGATTACCGCTCCTTCCGCCTCGACCCGTCCGAAGCCTGCGTACAGATTGCCAAAGCAGCGGTTAAGTCTGTCGGACTGGAGCCCAACCCGCTCATTATGGACGCGGGCCTCGACGCCAATAACTTTAACGAAAAGGGGCTCCCCACCGTGACCCTTGGTTCAGGAACGCACCAGTTCCACCAAACCGACGAGTATGTTGAAATCGATGAATATTTGACCGCCTGCAAAGTCCTTCTCAAAATTGCAACACACGGACAAGCAGCTTCATGAGCATCGTCTACAACGCATCCGCCGGAACCGGAAAAACCTTCCAAGTCACCCAGCTCTACGAAAAGCTGGTGATGGAAGATGGAATTGAGCCGCGTAAAATCCTGCTGATGACCTTTACCGATAACGCCGCCGCCGAGCTGCGTATGCGCGTGGCGCACCGACTGCTCAAAGCCCGGCGCACCGCCGAAGCGGCGGATGACATTGACCAGATTGACCGCGCCGTAAAGGCTTCGGCTCAGCTCTCCTCCGCGCCCATCGGAACCATTCACGCCTTCTGCACCCGCCTCCTGCGCGAACACGCGCTGGCCGCAGGCCTATCTCCCGGCTTTGTTGTCTTGGCGGACGATGAGCGCAAGGAAGCCCTCAACCGAATCTGCCGCGAAGAGCTGCTCGCACACCTCGAACACGATCCCGACTTTAAAACCTTCTGCGCCGGCGCACACCTCATCGGCTCAGGCCAAAGCTTTGGCAGCAGTATCACCGAAACCGTTCCCACGCTGATTGAACAAGCGGGCAGCCTCGGAATTTCCCTCGAAGAGGCCGAATCGCTCCTGCCGCCCCCCGTTCCGACCGTATCGCGCATCGATTTTGAACTGATCTGTAAGCGCATTCGCGAGCTGCCCAAAATCACTCCGACCGTTCAAGCCGCGCTGGATATCATCCAGCAGGCCCTCGCTGAATCCGACGATGTCGAAACGCTGGTTCAGCGCATGAACGAAATGGGCATTCAAAAATTCGGTCGCGGCGATGCCAAATCAATCTCCGACGATTTCTGGGCGCTCAAAACCGCCGTGGAAGAAGCCGTTGAATACCGCGAACGCTTCCCCGCTGCGCGGGCATTTGCCCGTTATCTCCAAGCGGTCGTTCGCCGTTTCCACGAATGGAAGCACTCGACGAATGCCGTCGATTTCAACGACCAGCTCCACCTCGCCGCGCAACTGCTTAAATCGGAAAAGGCCGAAACCACCTTTCGCTATATCATTGTCGATGAAGTCCAAGACACCTCGCGCATTCAGTGCGATATTATTCAGTCGCTCTGGCGCACCGGTGCGGAGCTCGTCATCTGCGGCGATAAAAAGCAGAGCATTTACACGTGGCGCGGAGCCGATCCGCAGGTCATGCCCGATCTGGAAAACGCCATTCTTGCCGCCGACGGCGAAATGAATCACCTGAACACCAGCTACCGCAGCAAATCGCAGATTCTCGACGTTATCAACCCGCTCTTCTCTGCGGTCTATGGCACCGCCGACTATACTCCTGACGACCACCTTCAACCCGATCCGGACTTCACAACCGATGGCGAAAAACCGTGCGTAGAATTTCTCACTCCGGACGATACCGAAGAACTCTCGAAAGAGGAAAAGACGGCTGCCGAAATGGCCGCAGTCGCAAACCGCATTCGGCTGTTGGTGGAAGGATCGACCGAATGGCAGCCGGCCTATCGATATAATGAAGGATTCAAACCGACGAGCGGCGACAACGCCTACCGCTACTCCGACATTCTCATTCTGCTCCGGCGGACCACACATCAGGCCGCGCTCGAACACGCTCTGCGCCTTGCTAATATTCCGTACACGCTTGGCGGGAAAGGCAGCGGCCTATTCACCCGCCAGGAAACGCGCGATGTTTCCCTCTTCCTCAACGCGCTCACCAATCCCGCCGACGCGTTCTCGCTCATCGGCTTCCTGCGCTCGCCGTGGGTCGGACTCTCCGACGAGGCCATTGCCGAACTCGCTTGGTGCAGTCGCGGATTTTCCGTCGACCACCTCATGGCGCGCTACGCAGAGAAGACCGACATTATCGACCGCTACCGTGCGCTGCTCGCCACCAAACTCGCTTCCGAATTGGTGCGTATGCTGATTGAAGAAACCGCATACGACGCGCTCCTCGCAGGTCTTCCGCGCGGCGAGCAGCGGCTGGCCAACCTGCGCAAAGTCATCGACTGGCTGCGCGAAACGGAGCGCGGTGCGCAGACCACTTCGGCCGCCGTGGCGCGTAAGCTTTCCGAACAGATCGCCAATCCGCCGAAAATACCCGAAGCCGCCCTGCTCGATCCGGCGCAAAATACCGTCACCATCATGACCGTGCACGGTGCGAAAGGACTGACCAAACGCGTAGTCTTTGTTCCTGACCTCAGCTTTTCCGAACGGAATGACCACAGCTTTGCACAGGTTTTTTTCGACGAAAAGCATCAACCGAAACTCGGCCTGCGCATGACCGCGCCCGACCGCTCTCAGGCAATATCACCGGGATTCAAGGCCGCCGCAGACCGCGCCGCCGCCGTTCGCGCCCACGAATCAAAAAACCTCTTCTATGTCGCCATGACCCGCGCACGCGATCTGGTCGTCACCTCCGCCTCGGTGGGTCGCAGCCCGTCAGGCTGGCTCAAAAGCATGGAACCGCTGATCGGCACGGCCATCCCGTCTATTCCCTATTCCGCACTGGCAAGCTCCGCATCGGCACCGACCCACCCGATCGAGCGGAACATTTCAGCAGAGCCGCTCCGCGCCGCGTTGCAGGCCCTTCCTCCGGCCCCAGCTCGACCAACGCTCCAGCGTATTCCCGCCACGCGACTCGCCAAGGAACAGGACGAGGAGGAACCGGATTTTGAAGAAACTGCCGGACCCATACTGCGAACCGCGCCGGTATCAACCGCGCTTGGATCCCTCGGCCACGCCGTGCTCGAACAACTAGCTCTCAATAACTGGGCAGGCTCCATATCCGACTGGCTCGAACGGCTTCGCGACGACTTTGAACTCACCCGAGCGCAGGCCGAAGCGCTCACCGAGCGGATCGATCAAACCCGCAGCTTAATGATCCAACTGACGGCCGACGTCGAGGCGCTCCGCCCCGAATTCCCGTTCGTGCTCCACCACGGAAACAACATTATCGACGGCACCATCGACCTGCTCTGCCAGACTGCCGACGGCTTTGCCATCTTCGACTACAAATTTACCGAGGGCGAAAACTCCGCCATCCTCGCTCAATATAAAGGCCAAATGGAGCTGTACCGCCTCGCCGCCCACCACGCTTTTCCCAACGCCGCCCGCGCACAAATCACCCTCATCATAATCTCCGCCGCCGGTCCTCGCCAACTCCTCTTTGATCTCCATCCCTCTGAGTGAAATCTGGTCTTCCATCCGCTTCAGCTCAGAGAGAACTTTGCCTTCTCATTCGTTCCAAACCTTTCTTCCGATTTTGTTCAAGCCAGAAAGACATATGGCAATTTCAAAAAGGACTAGCTTTTTCTCCCGCACTGCGCTTTGATGCCAAACTATCGGAGCAAGGGGCGTCCGGGCGTGGACAGGCATGTCGCGAGCGAAGGAAAATTAATTTACGCTGGCTAACTAAAGGAAGATGAACTCATGAAATACCGAACTTGCCTTGCATACATGACGGTGGTCGGGTGCCTCGCAGGAGGCTTGACCACAAAAGCTCAGACTGTCCATCAGGAGCAGAAGGTGGATGCAACGGACGTTATCCAGACCAGAACCAATGTGTCGGTCGGGGACGGGCATTTGAAAGTGGAGGTCGGACTTTCCACCAATATCGTT
>CAYOBH010000050.1:0-15838 GCA_964402125.1 uncultured Verrucomicrobiota bacterium | reverse complement strand
TGCAGGTGATCTTCAACATTTTCCGTCAAAAGCTGGTTGGGGAACTCTTGCCGCAAGCCCATCGGAAAGGCGTTGGGATCATTGTCCGCCTGCCGCTGGCCAGCGGCCTGCTGTCGGGAAAGTTTACCGCGCAGACCCGGTTTTCCGAGAACGATCACCGCAACTACAACCGCGATGGCGCATGCTTCAATGTCGGCGAAACCTTTGCCGGGCTGCCTTTTGGCAAGGGCGTCGAGCTGGCCGACGCGATCCGGGACGAATTCCTTCCCGAATCGATGACGATGGTGGAGCTGGCCTTGCGCTGGATCCTCGACCACGAGGCCGTCGGCACCATTATTCCCGGGGCCAGTTCCCCGCAGCAGGTTGTATCGAATGCCGCAGTTGCCGCGCTTCCGCCGTTGTCCGATGAACTGCACGCCAAGCTCGCGGAGTTTTACCAGGACCGGGTGCGCGACCAGATCCGCGGTGCCTACTGATCATTCCAAACGGGTATAAAATCTGGAGAATCCGCAGCTTTTACCAACGAAAAGTCAGAAATTATGGCACTGCTCAGTTTACAGAATATTCATAAGGCATTCGGCGGACCGCAACTGCTCGATGGGGCAACTTTGCAGATTGAGCGCAACGAGCGCATCTGCTTGGTCGGGCGTAACGGCGAAGGCAAATCGACGCTGCTGAAAATCATTGAAGGCGTCATTGAACCCGACGACGGCGAGCTTATCCGTCAACCGGGCCTGAAGGTGCGGCGCCTGCGTCAGACCGTGCCGAACGATCTCCACGGTACGGTTGAAGAGATGGTGATTCAAGGGCTGCACGATCCGTCCGACGATTATCTGGCTCATCAGGCGGTGGATAAAGCGATTTCTCTGGTAACGCTGGAAAATCATCTGCTGTACGAAGAACTCTCCGGCGGACAAAAACGCCGGGCGTTGTTGGCTCAGGCCTTGGTCTGCGAGCCGGATATTCTCGTTCTGGACGAGCCGACCAACCATCTTGATATTGAATCGATCCAATGGCTGGAAAACTTTCTGCTGCGCTATCGCGGAACGATTGTTTTTGTGACCCACGACCGCGCCTTTCTCCGTAAGCTCGCCACGCGCATTGTTGAACTCGACCGCGGCCAACTTCATTCTTGGGCATGCGATTACGACACCTATCTCAAACGGAAACAGGCGCTGCTCGACGGCGAGGCGGAACAGTGGGCCCAGTTCGACAAGAAACTGGCGCAGGAGGAGGTCTGGATCCGTAAAGGCATTCGGGCGCGCCGCACCCGTAACGAGGGGCGCGTCCGCGCGCTGGAGCAGATGCGCAGCGAACGCCGTCAACGACGCGAGCGCGTCGGCACAGTCAGCCTGCAAATTGCCGAGGCCGATCTTTCGGGCCGCAAGGTGATCTCCGTAAAAAATATCTCAAAGGATTATGGAAGCGGTCCAATCATCGCCGACTTCAGCACCGAAATTATGCGCAGTGATAAAATTGGGATCATCGGCCCCAACGGCTGCGGAAAATCGACGCTGATCAAGATACTGCTCGATCAACTCCCGCCCGACCGGGGTTCTGTAACGCATGGGACCAAGCTGGAGGTCGCTTACTTTGATCAGCACCGCGACACCATCGACGATTCCAAAACCGTAGCCGAAAACGTCAGCGCCGAGGATATGATCCAGATTGGGAACAGCAAAAAACATGTGCTCGGCTATCTGCAGGATTTTTTGTTTACCCCCGACCGAGCGCGTTCCCCTGCCAGCATTCTCTCCGGCGGAGAGCGAAACCGCCTTCTGTTGGCCAAACTCTTCACCAGAGCCTCGAACATGCTCGTGCTCGACGAACCGACAAACGATCTTGATATGGAGACGCTCGAACTGCTGGAAGAGCGGCTGATGAACTATGAAGGCACACTCCTGCTCGTCAGCCACGACCGCTCCTTCATCAATCAGGTCGTCACCAGCACGCTGGTCTTTGAAGGCGGCGGGCGTATTGGCGAATATGCGGGCGGTTACGACGACTGGCTCCTACAAAGCGCCAACCAAAAGTCGGATAGCGCAGAGAAAAAAGCGGCTCCGCCGCCGGAAAAGAAAAAAACCTCCCGTAAACTGACCAACAAAGAGCGCGAGGAGCTGAAACATCTGCCCAAAAAGATTGAGCAGCTCGAGGAGGAGCTCAAAACTCTCCAACAGGCCATGGCCGATCCGCTCTTTTATCAGCAGGATAAACAAAAAATTGCAGCCGCCACCGCACGTGCTGAAACCATTCCGCATGAACTCGAAAAAAGTTTTGAACGCTGGGAAGAGCTTGAGGGTCTATCGGCCTAAATCACAGAATCGCCGCACCACACCGCTGTTTCCCCCTCCGGCGGTAGCGGCGAGGAAGTGAGGTAGAGGAACAAAGAGATTCAAGCCGAGCTTCCTTTCATTCGTGATTTTTACCGCTTACCGCCGTATGGCGGTTTGTGCTACCTTAATCGTTGTCGGACCTCCTCCCCGGCAACGATTAAATTTTGCACAGATTGAAAGCGGTACAATGATGAAAAGGTTCATCTGGAATAAATATACCCGGCTGATGCTCAGACACATCCTCGGCTGGTTATGCATCCTGATCGGTGTTATTCAAGGCTTTATCCCCTTCCTGCAAGGCTGGATCTTCATCGCCATGGGCATTTTTTTACTGGCCGACCACGTCCCCTTCTTTGGAAAAATCCGCGCGTGGATTCATCGCCGTTTCCCGGAGATGCCCCAACGCCTTCATGACATCCGCGCGCGCATCCGCGCTAAATTTTCCTCAAAAAACCCGCGCTGAAACCGCTCTTTTAAAAGGGATCGTCGGCCAGATTGGTCCGTAAAAAAGTCGAGTTGACCACCGATTCTGCGGACGAGACAAAATCAATAATCCTGAGGCGCAGACTTGCCTTGCGATTCAAGCCCGGCTATCTTTTTGCTTTCTTTTTCACTTGGGAACGGGAAGCAATCAAAACGATTCCCGGCAGTGTGTTGAAGACAGGCCTCCGGATGACGGAATCTGGGAAACCCCGTCAGGGTCGGAAGACAGCAGCGGTAACCCATGTATTTCGGGTGTTTGGAATCGCCTGTCGGAGCGTTGCCGGGAATCCTTTCGGTTGCTTGTCGAACGGAAAACGGAGCACTATGGCCTACGAAGTACTAGCACGAAAATGGCGCCCGCAACAATTCTCGGATGTGGTGGGGCAGGAGCACGTCACCAAGACGCTGACCAACGCCATCGAGACCGACCGCGTGGCGCACGCGTATATCTTTGTGGGCTCGCGCGGAACCGGAAAAACGACTTCAGCCCGGATTCTGGCCAAAGCGCTCAACTGCATGAAAGGTCCAACGCCTACCCCGTGCGACCAATGCGACTCCTGCCGAGAGATTGTTGCCGGCAACTCCATGGATGTGATTGAGATCGACGGAGCGTCGAACAACAGTGTGGATCAGGTGCGCGACCTTCGCGACAATGCCCGCTACCTGCCTGCACGGGGCCCCTATAAAATCTACATTATCGACGAAGTGCACATGCTCTCCACGGCCGCGTTTAATGCGCTGCTGAAGACCTTGGAAGAGCCGCCGCCGCACGTTAAATTTATCTTTGCAACAACCGATGTACACAAGGTGCTCCCGACCATTCTGTCACGCTGCCAACGCTTTGACCTGCGGCGCATCTCGGTGCAGGACATCGTCGATCGCCTGCGCAAAGGCTGTGCAGAGGAAGGTATTTCCATTTCTGAAGACGCACTGCTGGCGATTGCCCGCGGGGCCGAAGGCGGTCTGCGCGATGCGGAATCGGCGCTCGACCAGATTATTTCTTTCCGTGGAAAACAGATTGAAGAAGAAGACGTTCTCGCCGTTTTTGGTCTCGTTTCGCGCTCGGTGTTAGAGGGGTTGACTATCGCCATTCTTCAATCCGATGTCCCAAAAATTATTGAAATTGTTGCTGTGATGGACCGGTCAGGAAAAGATTTGCAGCGTGTAATTATGGAACTGCTTGAAAGTTTCCGTAATCTGCTGGTTGTGCTCTACGCAGGCCAAGGGATTTCCGCGCTTGAGCTGCCGGAGGCGCAGTTGCAGTTTTATCAAACGCAGGCACCCCAGACAGAAGCCGGGCGTATACTGCGTATTATCGACGCCCTGATTGAAACCGACGCCCGCATGCGTTATGCCCTCTCAAAAAGAACGCTGCTCGAAACCGGGCTGATCCGCTGCTCCCGCGCGGCAGAAACTGCAACGCTGAACGAACTGCTCAAACAGGTTAACGAGCTAAAAAAAAACTTTAAATCCGGCGCGCCACTGAGCGTAGCCCCGGCGACCCCGGCTTCCGCTGCCCCCGTTGCTGATCAAAAAAAAAAGGCTGACGACACCGACGAGCTCGAAATTCTCCTAACGAACTGGCATACGATTATTGATCATTTGGGCAAAGCCGATGCACTGTCGCTCCGATATTTCCTCGATACCGCGCCGCTCCGGGTCAACGCCGAACACATGGTGGTGGGCTACGATCCCGAATTCAAAGGGAATCTCGAACGACTGGAAGATCCCCGCGCCAAACTGGCGCTGGCGCGCGCCACAAATCGATTTCTCAACCGCATGCTCGCGATCACCTTTGAACCGCTCAAACCAGACGATCGCCGCCCGCTTCCCAGCGACCACGGCATCAAAGAAGAACAGAAAAAGGATTTAACCGGATTGGCAAAATGGTACGAACACCCCGCCGTGAAAACGGTCGTGGAAACCTTTAATGGGGAAATTGAAGACGTGAGGGAGTAATGGCTTACGTATTACGTATTACTTATTACGTATTATACGCACTACGCAATACGTACTACGCAATACGCACTACGCAATACGCAATACGCACTACGCATTTAACTGATTAAATAACAGAAGGATTAACTACGATGAACATGATGAAAATGATGAAGCAGGCCGCCGACATCCAGAAAAACATGAAAAAGAAGCAGGACGAACTCGCCAGAACCGAAGTTCAGTTCAGTGCCGGCGGCGGCATGGTTACCGCCACCGCTACCTGCGACATGAAAATCACCAGTATAAAAATCAACCCCGCTGCCGTTGACCCAGACGATGTGGAAATGCTTGAGGATCTCGTCTTCGCGGCGGTTGACGGAGCACTGAGTTCTGCCCAGGAGACGATGGCCAGAGAGATGGGCAAACTGACGCAGGGCTTGGGCCTCCCCGGCGGAATGGAACTGCCCTTCTAGGATAAATTTCAAAGCACGAATTTCGAAATTCGAACTCAGGATTTCAACTGATGCAGCATTTGATCCCACTTGACACGCTGACGGCCGCACTCAGCCGCCTGCCAGGCATTGGCCGGCGCACTGCGGAGCGCATGGCGATGGCGTTGGTGCAGGATCAAAAGGGCCTTATGCGTATTCTCGCGAACGCACTGCTGGAAGCCGATGAAAACATGGTCACCTGCGAGCGGTGCGGAAGTATTACGCTGAAGGCAAAAAATCCTTGCGATCTTTGCACCCGCCCCCGTCGAGATGCCCACATGCTCTGCGTGGTCGAATCCCCGGCGGATATTATCAAAATCGAAGAATCCGGCGGGTTTCACGGGCGTTATCACGCACTCATGGGACGCCTATCTCCGATGAACGGAGTCGGTACCGCCGATCTGCGCGTCGATAAACTGCTCCAGCGCATTGCCGATGAAAACATTGCCGAAGTCATCATCACCCTCGGCACCGATGTTGAAAGCGACGCCACCGCCGTCTATCTCCGGGAAATTCTCTCCACACGGAGCGTAAAAGTATCGCGCATTGCCTTTGGTTTGCCTGCGGGAAGTGCTGTTGAATACACCGACGCCGCCACCCTCGCGCGAGCCATCAAGGGCCGCCGGACGATCGATGAGTGAGAATTACTGGGAAGAAGCTGACTGAACAGATATGAGGGGAGGCTTCTTCGTCGTTGTATCCACATTCAATCCAACGGGGTGAGATTGAGGAACCCATTTCCAGAAACTATCATCTGAGGTTCTGAAATCGCGCACGCAAACCTCTCCATTGGGAAGTTTGGCCGTAAGGCGGACCCATATTCCTCGCACCTTATAATCGGCCCGACTATCGACAATCCCAAATGATGTTCCCCGCCCCTGTTCGCTGTAGACCTTGATTACCTCTGTTTTCAGCGTGCTTTTCCCAGATGCGGCAATCCCCTCCTCAATAGGATTTTTCCCATACAAAACACCCTCGGAATAGACAAAAGTCCCGTCTTTGCCACGCGTTCCTTGTCCATAAAAAACGCAGTATTCCAACGTCATGTTCGTAAAATTGTATGAGGTGGTATTTTCCAAAGAGAGCTCATAGTTTACATCCCAGAGCGTTTTGAGCGTCCCGCTGTCGCTGTCAATAACCTCGTTTCTCTTACTGTTCATCTTCGGAACAAAGTTGATTCCGTTCATGAAGCTGTCCCGCATCCCCCACTCACGGATAAATTTTTGATCCTCGTCGGAAAAGACAGAACGTTTTGCATCTCCCGTTTTTCCATCCAGCCGTCGGATGGAAACGAGGTCCTTTTTTTCGTCATAGGCCGTAATAAACCCTCTGAATGAATTTCCATTCCGATCACTAAACTGGCGCAGTTTTTCTGAGACCGTCTCTTCAGAATAAACCGATTGCCCCGCTAGCAAAGCGACAACAACCGTCGCGGCCATCCCTGTTTTAATTATCCATCCCACTGCGTTCATTCAAAAAAATCTCCTGCCTTTTCTGCTGCGAAAAAAAGAGAACGGACGATGCCACAACGATCGTGCAAAAAAAAGCGAAAGTATTGCTGAATGGTCCCCCAATCTTGTATGTTTTCCAATCATACCCACTGTCCCCTCCGCTGCAACGATGATGAATTGGTTCACAGAGCCAACGTTACAACAATGATGCTTTGTTTACTCTTTTCTTCACGCGACGATGCCGAATTAAGATGGACAGGCAGGGATCTCCGCGGAACGGCGTACGAACGGGGACAACCTCGAGACCATTTCGTTCATATTTATTTTTAAATAAATTGCATTTCATGCGAGCCCGACTATATTGGTGAGGTCTGTCTTAAGAAAAATTTCATACCGAGGTTGGGGTTGGGAATGCCGGATTTGGGACCCGGCAATCCGTTTTCCCTCGGGGATGTGGTTGATAATTCAGCAAGTGGTGGTTGTGGGGAAATCAAGGAAACAGCATAAGCGTACCGCCAAGGCGCAAAAATCCAAGGCGAGGCAGGAAAGCGCATCTAGGACCGAGGCACCGAAAGGTCTTAAGCTGTGGCTTTTCCGATCGGTCATGATCCTGTTTGTGCCGCTTTTCTTCCTTGCCTTAGAACTGGTTCTGAGGGTTGCTGGATTCGGGTTCAACCCATCGTTCTTCCTGGAAAAGAAAGCCACGGGCAGGCAACTGCTGGTTCAAAACGATCGCTTTGGCTGGCGCTTTTTCGGGCCGAACTATGCGCGCACGCCGGAAGCGTTTGCCATTGATCGCAAAGCGCCGGCGGAGACGATCCGCATCTTTGTCATGGGCGAATCGGCGGCGTATGGCGATCCGATGCCCGAGTTTGGTCTGCCTCGAATGCTTCACGCCATGCTGGACCTGCGCTATCCCGCCACCCGATTCGAGGTTGTCAACGTGGCCATGACGGCCATCAATTCCCACGTGATACGGGAAATCGCCTCCGATTGCGCCGGAGCCGACGGCGATATCTGGGTCGTCTACATGGGCAACAACGAAGTCGTTGGCCCCTTTGGCAGCGGAACCGTTTTTGGCCCGCAGGCGCCGCCGTTGGCATCGATCCGTGCCAGCCTGGCGTTAAAGACGACGCGCACCGGCCAGCTGCTGGATGCGATCCATGCCAAAATGAATCCCCCCAAGGATGGCGAGGAGACCTGGGGCGGCATGATGATGTTTTTGGACCAGCAGGTTGCTGCGGACGACCCGCGGATGGCGCCCGTTTACGACCATTTCCGCCGCAACCTCGAGGATATCATCCAGCTAGGACGCCAGGCCGGTGTGGCCGTCGCCGTGAGCAGTGTCGCGGTCAACCTGAGGGATTGCGCCCCGTTTGGATCGCAATTCAGTCCAACAACCTCTGCTTCGGCAAAGGCCCAATGGCAGCAGCATTACCAACGCGGAATCGAGCTGCAGTTGAAAGGCAAATGGAAGGCCGCGCTGGAAGCCTATGGAAGCGCCGAAGCCATCGACAGCAACTATGCCGAACTGCTCTTCCGACAAGGCCAGTGCGCCTTGGAACTGAACGACGATGCTGCGGCGTTGGCGGCGTTCAGCAAGGCCCGCGACCTTGATACGCTTCGGTTCCGGTTCGACAGCCGCATGGGCGGAATCGTACGGGAGGTTGTTGCGCAGCAGAACGATCCGAAGGTTCTGTTGGCCGATACCGAGGCCGCATTTGCCGCCGCGAGTCCCCACGGGATACCGGGCAGGGAACTGTTCTACGAACATGTCCATCTGACCTGGGAAGGCAACTGGCTGCTTGCCGCGACGCTGGCCGAACAGCTCGAAGCGGTTTTGCCGGAACACGTTAAAAACGCTCCGGACGCCCTTCCATCGTGGCCGTCATCAGAACAATGCGCCGCGCGGCTGGCATGGACCGATTCCGACAGGCTGGCAGGTCTGGCCGAGGTGCGAGGTCGGCTCGAGGATCCGCCTTTCACCCTCCAGCTCAACCATGGCGACCAAGTCTCCCATCTGGAAAATCTCATTGCCCGGCTTGAACCGGAGCTGGCCCAAAGCCTGAAACAATCGCTGGCGGTTTGCATGGCTGCGGTGCAATCGGCCCCGGATGATGTCTATTTGCTGCGCAAGCTCGCCTCCCTCCGCCTGCAGTCGGGCGATCTGGATGGCGCCCTCGAAGCCGCGATGCAGGTTGCCAATCTCCTTCCGCACCAAGCCACGGCCTGGGATAGCGTGGCCATGATTTATGTTCAACAAAACCAGCTGGACGAAGCCATCGATTATTTCAAGCGCGGACTGGCTTTGGATCCCGGCAATCTCTGGATCCTGCACCATCTGGCCATGGCGCATGTCCAGCAGGGTCAAGGCGACAAGGCGCTTAAACTTTGGAAGAAGGCGGTGAAGATCCAGCCAAAGTTTGGAACGGCCTATCTGGGCATGGGACAGGTACTCGAATCGCAGGGATTGATCCAGGCGGCTAACGAGCAATACAAGATGGCGCTTCAATATCCGGTCAATCGCAGTACCGATCTCGCCACCCTTGGACGGCTCTGCATCCGAAAGGGCTGGTACGACGCCGCGCTCAAGAATCTCCAGAACGCCGCCTTGCTGGTGCCGACGAATGCCGCGATCCGGAACGATCTGGCAACGGTGTACAAGGCGATGGGACGCGAGCAGGAAGCCGCCGAGCAAGCGGCTCTCGCCCTTCGCTACAACCCCACTCCATGGATCGCCCTATTCCAGCAAGGATTGGAACGCGGTCGGCAGGGAAAACCTCAGGAGGCGGTGGATCTGTTCCGCGAAGTCGTGCGGATGAAGCCGGATTTGATGGAAGGGCATCTCAACCTTGCGAGCGGCTTGCTGAACATGGGCATGACCAACGAGGCGATTGCCGAATTCAATATCGTGGTTGAGATGGCCCCAACCAACGAGCAGGTCAGGCTCTACATCGATAGATTGGAACTTCCGATCAACACGCAGCGGGACTGATCCGCAACGGGCACCACGCCCGCCGCTAGAACAGCGGATACAGAAATGGCGCCAAGGCGGTTCCTCCCAGCAGGATCAGCAACCCCATGATCAACAGGATCAGCACGATGGGCAGCATCCACCATTTCTTGTTGTGACGAAGAAACGCGAGGAACTCGAACACGATGTTGCTCCGTTTCCGCTCCGCCTCCTGCTGGAACTGCTTTTTTTGCGACGGCTTGGCTCTATTCGGCATGCGCCCTCCCTCAATGATCCACCCTAGAACTGCCTGAAATAACGCTGAACGCTATCGTCCCGGGAATATTCGGTCCAGTAGCTTTTGCACCCTTCGTCCCATTTCCTCGAAAGCACGTCCCGCCCGACCAGGCGGAACAACACCGCAATCGGCGTCAGAACCGCAAAAAAGAATAGGAGCATGACGACGTGGCTGACCACCCAGCCAATCGGAAAGCCGACGAGGACCAGTCCCTGGTAGACTGGGCGGACGCAGGCCGGGGCGACCCGGCTCAATATGAAAAGAGCGATTCCAACAGCGCCCAGGGCAACCGGCCAGGCCGGCGAAAGCCCGAAGCGCCAAGCCAGCAGCAAGCCGATCAATCCCAGCATGACCGGCGAAACAATCCCGAACTCCCGTATCTTCCGGGGCGTTGGATTCAAGTCTAGTTGGATCATGGCCATGGTTTGTTCCTTATCAATCCAGCTCGAAGCGGGCGAGATATTGATCGATCCCCTGGGGCTCGACATCCCGTTGCCCGCTTTTCTGCAACACGCAGTTTTCCAGCACGAGGACATCCATGCCCGTTGCCATGAAGCAGCGGTATGCATCGTTCGGGCTGCACACGATGGGCTCCCCGCGAATATTGAAACTCGTGTTGATGACCATGGGGCAGCCGGTCTTTTCCTCGACGCGCTTGATCAATCGGTAGTAGCGGCCATGCCGGACGGGATCCACGGTCTGGACCCTGGCGGAATAATCCACATGGGTCACGCCCGGCACCGTACTGCGCGGCACCTTCAGCAGATCGATGCCCTGCAAAGCGCCATGGTCGGCATTGGCATCGAGCCGCTGTCCTTGCTGGACCGGCGCAACGACCAGCATGTACGGACTGGTCCCCTCCAGCGCAAAATAGTCCGTGGCCCGTTCTTCCAGCACACTTGGCGCAAACGGACGGAACGATTCCCTGAACTTGATCTTGAGGTTGATCCGCGATTGCATCCTTGCGCTCCGGGCATCGCCCAGAATACTGCGGGACCCCAGGGCGCGGGGCCCGAATTCCATCCGGCCATGGAACCATCCGACCACCTGCTCTCCCGCAACCGCATCCGCAACCGCATCGAGCAGCTCGCCTTCGTCCTCATAGGCCTTGTATCCGGCACCGACCGATTCGAGGAACTCCACCACCTGCGCTTGGGTGTAGGCCGGTCCCAGCAGCGATCCGTGCTGGAGGTCGGACGGTTCGATCGCCCGTTCGTTTTCCAGCAACTGGTACCAGGCAAACAGCGCGGCACCCAAGGCGCCGCCGGCATCGCCTGCCGCCGGCTGGATCCAGATCCGCTCGAACGGCCCCTCGCGAAGAAGGCGTCCGTTGCCAACGCAGTTGAGCGCCACGCCCCCGGCCAGCACCAGGTTTTTAAGCCCGGTCTGGCGGTATGCATGGTGCGCCATCCGCAGCATGATCTCCTCCGTCACCTTTTGGATGGAAGCGGCGATATCCATGTGGAACTGCGTGATGGGGCTTTCGGGCGCCCGGCGGGCATTGCCGAACAGCCGCTCAAACTTTGGGCTGATCATGACATCCGAATGGCAGTAGGCAAAATAGTCCATATCCAGCCTGAAGGAGCCATCGTCCTTGAGGTCCAGCAATTTGGACATGATCAGGTCGTAGTAGCGGGGCCGGCCATAGGGCGCCAACCCCATCAACTTGTATTCCCCGGAATTGACCTTGAAGCCGGTGTAGTAGGTGAACGCCGAATAGAGCAGCCCCAGCGAATGCGGAAACCGAAGCTCCTCCAGGATCTCGATCCGGTTCCCGCTCCCCTTCCCGATGCTGGCCGTCGCCCATTCGCCCACCCCATCCATGGTCAGAATGGCGGCTTCGTCGAACGGCGATGGAAAAAAGGCGCTGGCCGCGTGCGACTCGTGGTGGCCGCAAAAGAGATAGCGCCCCCGGTATTTCCGCCGCAACGCCCGATCCATCTCCCGGGGCAGATGCAGCTTTTGCTTCAACCAGGCCGGCATGCTCATCATGAACTGCCCGAACCCCGCCGGCGCATATCCCAGATAGGTTTCCAGCAGCCGTTCAAAGCGGAGCAGCGGCTTTTCATAATAGACCACGTGGTCGAGCCGGCCCTCGTCGATTCCTGCCTCGGCAAGGCAATAGCGGACGGCCTGTTCCGGGAACGCAAAATCATGCTTCCTGCGGGTAAAGCGCTCCTCCTGGGCGGCGGCGACAATCTCTCCGTTCCGGAGCAACGCGGCCGCGCTGTCGTGATAGAAGGCGGATATTCCAAGTATGTATACAGGCTCGTCCATAACATGCGCTGCACCGGAATCGTTAAACGGCAACCACTGCCCATAAAATCCACGGCACTACGAAACGCAGCATTTAACTTCAGGGCCGTATAAGAGTCAAGACCCTTGCACAGCCCCGAACATCGCGAGTTGCCTCGAATCAAATAAAGCTGTTTTCAGGGTCGAACAGCGAAAGATGGGTTAGCGACAGGAGAGAATGTAGTGGAGTGCAAAGAGCAGAAAAGCGACGCCCGCCTCAATCAACGCCATGAGCCGGATATTGATTCCTTTGGCGATCTTTTTCCAACGCTCCTCAAAGAGGAGCCCCAACGAGGCATCGACCAAGAGAAGAAATCCCGACCAGAAAAGGATGGGAATCAGGATGCTCATTCTCCGATCACAGTAACCAGAATCCGCCGATCTCGGGGTCTAATATCTGCTTCCATATGAAAAATCTGCTGCCACGCACCGAGCAGCAGCTCCCCGGCGGCAAACGGAACGGTAATTCCCGACCCCATCATGGTGGATTGTAGGTGGGAGTGTCCATTGCCGTCGCTCCACGCACGTTCGTGACCGTAGTCCAGACTCGGAGGAACTAGGCGATCGAGCATTTCCGGGAGGTCGCGCTCCAGTCCCGGCTCATATTCAATCGTGCCGACAATCCCCGTACTACCGACATTGAAAATGTGTACAATCCCCGCCTGCATTCCAGAGCGTGCTGCAATGGCCTCTACCCGCTTGGTGATCTCTTGCATATGCCCATGACTCGTAGATTCAATTTGGATTTCTTCACGATAGACCATATTTTTCCTTTCCAGCAACAAATGGGAGAGTTTGACCTACATCCGCAAAAAGTCAACGCCCAGCAGCGCTGCAACTGCTGTATTAAAACGATCTCGTTCATCCTGAACCGATTCAAGAACCGCCTCGGACCGCGCACGAAAATAGTCCCAGTCCAGCCCCAGCGGCGCACCCAGATGCGTCTTCAGTTGAATCGCCTTCACCGGATCAATCTGCTCCAGCTCGTGGAGATTTTCCTTCACATAATGATAGGCATCGCGGAACGGCATTCCCTCGCCCACCAGCTCCAGCGCACGATCGGTGGCAAACACATCGGGCGAAAAACCCGCGATCAGCTTCTGCTCGTTCACCTGCACGGCCTCCACCATCGGGGCCAGGATACGCAGACACGAACGCGTGGTTGCAATCCCTTCCATGAAGAGCTCTTTGGCCTCCTGGAGGTCGCGGTTATAGCCCGTCGGCGAACCCTTAATCAGATCATACACGCCCAGCTCCGCCGCTTTCACGCGCGAGGCCTTGGCGCGTACCAGCTCGCACACATCCGGATTCTGCTTCTGCGGCATAATCGAACTCCCCGTGCAAAATTCGGCGGGAAGTTTGAAATAGTCAAACTCCGGCATCGTAAAGAGCATGAAGTCCTGCGCCAGCCGCGAGAGCGTCAACATCACCTGGCTCATTGCACCCAGCACAATGGACTCCATTTTTCCTCGCCCATTGTTGGCATAGAGCACGTTATGCGTCGGCCGCGAAAAACCCAGCAGGTCCGATGTCAATTGGCGATCGATCGGCAGCGGAACGCCGTAACTGGCGGCGGAACCCAGCGGACACTGATCGTTCAGATCGAAGGCATTGAGCAGCGAATAGCAGTCGTCCAGCAAGCTTTCCGCATGAGCGGTGGCCCAGAGTCCGACGCTCGACGGCATTCCGGGCTGCATATGCGTACGCCCGACCATAGGAACCGCCTCATGTTTCCGTCCGAACTCCACCAGCGCATCCACCAGCGCAGCAGCTTCTTCCAGCGTCGAGAGCAACTGTTCTTTGGCATACAAGCGCAGATCAACCGCCACCTGATCGTTCCGACTGCGGCAGGTGTGTATCTTTTTCCCCAGATCACCCAGCCGAGCGGTCAGCGTACGCTCGACCGCCAAATGAACATCCTGATCGGCCAGCTCAATCTTAAACTGCCCGTGCTGCGCAAGCTTAATGATATCGACCAAGCCTTCAATCACCTGCTGACGTTCCGCCGGCGTGATCAGCTTCGGCTCAACGGGCATTTCCGAAAGCATCGTTACATGCGCTGCAGTTCCAATGCAGTCGACCGTTACCAGCGCCAGATCCAGTTCCACATCGCGCCCAGCGGTAAAAGCCAGCACTTCGTTATTAATGGTTCCTACTGTGGTTTTCTGTTTTGCCATAATTCACCTTTAAAAAAATCAGCCATTCGAACGCCCCGTCGATTCAAGGAGGATGGTTACGGGGCCGTCGTTCAGCAGCTCCACCTTCATATCGCCTCCAAACAGACCCGTCTGAACTGGAAGGCCCTGCGACTCCAACTCCTGCACATAGGCGTTAAACAACGCCTCGCCCTGCTCCGGACGAGCGGCCTCAATAAAGCTGGGGCGGTTTCCTTTGTTGCAGTCACCGTAAAGTGTAAACTGGCTCACCGCCAGCACATGGCCGTGGAGATCCTGAACCGAACGGTTCATTTTTCCCTCATCATCCTTAAAAATACGGAGCCGTGCGGTTTTCCCGGCCAGATAAGCCGCATCAAAAGGGGTGTCGCCATGCGACACCCCGACCAGTACCAGCAGACCGCAGCCGATTTCGGAGATTCGCTCTCCGTCCACCGTAACCGAAGCCTGCCGTACACGCTGGACCACCAGCCTCATTTGCCTTACTCCGTAACGTGCGAAACTCGGAACGCCGGCAGACGGTTGAGCGCAGCGGCCACCTCATACCGGCGCGGACGGGCCAAGTCGCCTCGGACATCGCGCGACAGTGCGTTGAGCCCCTCGTTCGAGAGGTCACGGTCCACTAGGTCGAGAATTTCACGCAGCGGATATCCTTCGTCCATGTAGCGGAGCTTGGAATAGTAAAGAACAAACCCGATGGCGCGGGCCTGATCTTCGGCACAAATCTGTTTCACCGAACCGAGATCAACGAGCGAGCGGCCAAACTGGAGGAAATCATTTTCCTTCGCATCAATCACGATATCTTCACGACCGATGCTCGGATCGATGGAACTCGGCATGACCCAGCGCGAGCGGCTCAGCATACTCCGAAGATTGTACGAATCGTCCGCCGGCGCAGGCGGAACGATATTAAGCACCTTTGCCTCTTCCGTAATGTCCGATACTCTAAAGTTATCAACCTTCAGGATTTTGTCGGCAATCGGAATAAATTCCGCCACCAGACTGCTTCCGGCCACAATCATGGAGATACCCAGATCATCGACCATCTGCCGGGCTCGTGATGCGAGCGTATTCCGGCTGGATTTGCCGAGCAGCGACGTCACGCGTGTGTCGGCGGAAAGGAAGGTGGAAGAAGAACTGTGTTCATCAAACAACAACACGCGGGCTCCGGCCTCAAGCGCTTCAACCGTTGAGGCCGCCTGCGAGGTGAATGCGCCGGCCGACTTCGTTGAATACGACGCCGGATTACCGCCGTCAACCAACTCGGTAACAAATCCCGAAATATTCACCTGTTGAATCGAGCGTCCGGGTTCCGAGTTGATCCTGACCGCGTCAGCTACGGTCACCACATACTCTCGGCCATCTCCGGGAACATGATTATAAATGCCCTGAGCAATGGCATCCATCAGGTCTACACGTCCA
>CAYOBH010000049.1:8582-15850 GCA_964402125.1 uncultured Verrucomicrobiota bacterium | reverse complement strand
ACAGAAAGGACGAACCATGAAAAAGCATCCACTGTTGCTCCTGTTCACGATGGTCGGGACCATCGCTACCGTGGCCGATGAAGCGGCCACCAATCGTTTACCTGTCCACGAAATCACCGTCTTTAAGGATGGCCACGCCTTTATCCAGCATTCTGGCCGCTTGCCGGTCGATCAAGGCGGCAAAATCGCAATGGACTACCTCCCCGCACCCGTACTGGGCACCTTCTGGCCCTATGTCGATGACCAGAACGCCACTCTGGGGTCCGTTGTGGCCGGCATCCGCAAAGTCGAAACGGAAAAAACAGCGCTCTCCATTGGCGAAATGATCGAGGCCAACATAGGAGCCCGCATCATTTTCCGCGATGGCGACATTGATCGCGAAGCGACCATTGTAGGCATTCCCACCCGCTCCTCCGAGGAACTGGCCTCTTATGCGAGTCCCACAGACCTCCCCCAATTGCCCCAGAAAAGCAACGTCGTACTCCTCCGCACAACGGAGGGCATCCGGACGCTTCCGCTCTCAAGCATCGACCAGCTCACCTTCGTGGACGAACGGAAAGAGAAGGTTGTACAGGAAGAATTCCGGAATCGACTTTCCCTCAACGTGAAATGGAACAACCAACCCAAAGAAACCGCCAACGTGGGACTGGTCTATCTCCAGCTCGGTATCCGCTGGATTCCAAGCTATCGCATCGCGATTCAAGACGATGGAACCGCCGTGCTAAAACTGGAAGCAACCTTGATCAATGAATTGATCGACCTCGACGATGTGACCGCCAATCTGGTGATCGGCGTTCCGTCGTTCGCATTCAAGGATTTCGTGGACCCGATCTCGTTGCGCGAGGATATTGCCCGCCTATCCTCCACCTTTCAGAACAACAGCCGCACCGCCACCGCATTATTAAGCAACGCCATCCTTTCCCAAATGGCGGTTCCCATGGTGGAGAGCGGATCGGGGAATGCATTGGAAGCGGGCCCGGAAGTGGGCGAATCGGGAAAGAGCGAAGACCTCTACATGTTCACCGTCGATCACATTACCCTGAAAAAGGGAGAACGCATGGTACTGCCCATCGCCGAATACGAACTCTCCTACGAAGATGTCTACACCTTGGATATTCCGATTGCCCCGCCAATGGAAATGCTCCAAAACATGAACCAGAACGACCGAATGACACTGCTCCGCGAAGGGCTCACCTCCACGGTCGCACACAAAATCCGCATCGAGAACAAAAGCCCGCACCCATTCACCACGGCCCCCGCCATGATCCTCAAGGATGGCCGCATCCTAGCCCAAGGCATGATGAAATATACCCCGGTCGGCGGTCATGCCGATATCAAGCTTACGGCAGCCATCGATATCAACGTCAAGAAGATCGATAGCGAAACCAAGCGAACGCCCAATGCCGTGGAATGGAACAGGGATCGATACACCCGGATCGATCTCGACGGAAAAATCACGCTGAAAAACTACAAGACCGAACCCGTCACCGTCGAAATCACGCGCCATGTCCTTGGCAACCTCAACACCGTGGGCGACGACGGAACCAAGGCCATGATCAATCCATTCGAGGACCAAAGCTATCTTCCCGACGGAGAAGTCGCCGATTGGTGGTTCCGCTATTCATGGCCATGGTGGTGGTACCAGTTCAACAGTGTAGGCCGTGCCTCCTGGACCACCACGCTTAATCCCGGAGAAGAAAGCACCCACAACTATACGTGGCACTATTTCTGGCGATGAGCAGAACCTAATCCCGGCGCTGGCGCGGCGGCTTGGGCCCACCGCGCGAGGCCGCGCCCGCATGCTCACGCGCCGTCCAACGAGGGTGAGCAGAGGAGAAGAGGCTCGTATGGGGAGTTGAAGAGAATTTCAGCATCGGCATTGACAAAATGGGGGAAATCACCTTTTATCCGCAAATACGGATAAACGGATATGAATGAAATTCTCGATATTTTTAAAGCGCTGGCGGACGAAGGACGCTTACGCATTCTGCGTGCAATCGATCAGGCGGAGCTTTCGGTGGCGGAATTGGTTCAGGCGCTGGAAATGCCGCAGTCGTCGGTGAGCCGCCATCTAAAACCGATGCGCGAAGCGGGCTTGGTGGCCGCACGGCGCGACGGCACCTCTGTTTTTTATAATCGAGGTCCCCTCTTCCACGATGCAGCGTTTTCACAGATTTTAACCCATCGGCTGCAGGATATTTCCGTGGCGAATCGTGACGCTGCGGCGGTAGAGCGTGTGGTGGATCTGCGCCGTCGTCGGAGTCTTGAATTTTTTGATGAGGTGGCCGGGCGTTACGGAAC
Source organism: uncultured Verrucomicrobiota bacterium (assembly GCA_964402125.1). Lineage (GTDB taxonomy): Bacteria > Verrucomicrobiota > Kiritimatiellia > Kiritimatiellales > Pontiellaceae > Pontiella. Next base: position 13,549 of record CAYOBH010000049.1, on the reverse strand, counting down.
GCTGACAGAGCCGGGCGGCGGATGGCAGGCGTTGGCGGCGGGATTGGCGGCGGGGTTTTCAGAAAAAACCGTGGCCGATCTGGGCTGCGGCGAGGGCGTACTGGCGCTTATGCTGTCGCGCTTTGCTAAGAAAGTGGTGGCGCTGGATCAGTCGGAAAAAATGTTGCGCCTAGTGGCAGAAAAAGCGGCGGAGCAAAAGACGCTGGACCGAATGGAACTCAAGATCGGGAATCTGGAATCGTTGGAGCTTCCGGAAGCATCGTTTGACGCGCTGTTTTTGAGTCAATCGCTGCATCACACGCTCAATCCCGACAAGGTGGTGAGCAACGCCGCGAAAGGACTCAAATGCGGCGGGCAGATGATTATTCTGGATTTAGTGCGCCACGAGCATGAGTGGGCACGCGAGGAGTGGGCGGACCAATGGTTGGGCTTTGATCCGTTGGAGACCCGCCAATGGTTTACGAGCGCCGGACTCGAAACGGTGGCACTGGATTCACTGACCGGAGCAACGCCGGATTTATCCGTATTTATTGCCGTTGGAAAGAAGATATAGATTTAACAAAGGAAAACTCAATGAATAATGATACTGATTATGTAATTGCTGATATTTCGCTGGCTGATTTTGGCCGAAAAGAGATGGAGCTGGCCGAGTATGAAATGCCCGGGCTGATGGCACTTCGGGAAAAATACGGCAAAGAAAAACCGCTGAGCGGCGCACGGATTACCGGATCGCTCCACATGACGATTCAGACCGCGATGCTGATTGAGACGCTGAAAACGCTGGGTGCCGAGGTGCGCTGGGCGAGCTGCAATATTTTTTCCACGCAGGACCACGCCGCCGCCGCCATTGCAGCAACCAGCACGCCGGTTTTTGCGAAGAAGGGCGAGTCGCTGGTAGAGTATTGGGAATACACCGACCGCATTCTCGACTGGGGAAACGGCTTGGGACCGAATGTTATTCTTGATGACGGCGGCGATGCCACAATGTTTGTTCAGTTGGGTGTTAAAGCAGAGAAAGATCCGTCGATCCTCGACAAGGAACCGGGAAGTTTTGAGGAGGGCATTCTCTACGCCCAGCTCAAGAAGGCGCTCAAAAAGGACCCCAACCGCTTCTCGCGCATTTCCAAGGAGATTCTTGGCGTCTCCGAAGAAACTACCACAGGCGTACATCGCCTTTATCAGCTGGCCGCCAAGGGCGAACTGCTCTTCCCGGCGTTCAATGTGAACGACTCCGTGACCAAATCCAAGTTTGACAATCTCTACGGCTGCCGCCATTCGCTGGTCGACAGTATTATGCGCGCAACGGACGTGATGCTCTCGGGTAAGATTGCGGTCATCGCCGGCTACGGCGATGTAGGGAAAGGCTGCGCACAGTCGCTCAAGGGTCAGGGCGCACGCGTGCTGATCACAGAAATCGATCCTATCTGCGCCCTGCAGGCCGCCATGGAGGGGTACCAAGTGGTAAAAATGGATGACGCGTGTAAGATCGGCGACCTATTTGTGACCACGACGGGCTGCTGCGATGTCATCACCGAAGCGCATATGCTGCAGATGAAGGATATGGCAATTGTCTGCAACATTGGCCACTTTGATTCCGAAATCCAGGTGGAAAAGATGAAAAAATACACCTGGACCAATATTAAGCCGCAGGTGGACAAAATCACTAAACCCGATGGGAAAAGCATTCTTCTGCTGGCCGAAGGACGACTGGTGAATTTGGGCTGCGCCACAGGACACCCCAGCTTTGTAATGAGCAACAGCTTTACCAATCAGGTACTCGCACAGATGGAACTCTACTGCAACCCAGGGAAATATCCGATCGGCGTTTATACGCTGCCGAAAATTCTCGACGAAGAAGTGGCTCGACTCCATCTGGAAAAAATCGGGGTTAAGCTGGATCGTCTCTCGCAGAAACAGGCCGACTATCTCGGTATTCCGACGGACGGTCCATTTAAGCCGGAGCACTATCGCTATTAAACGCACGGCGTTTCCCGTGGAGAAAGAGCGGGTTTTATGACCCGTAAGGAAAAAGGCCGAAAGGGAAAACTCCCCTCTTCGGCCTCTGATAAATGCAACTCCGCGCACGGTCCGCTTAACACATGTTAAGCGGATTTTTTCTTTTTCTTGAGCTTAAGCCCTTCGAAGGGATGGAGCCCGTGCTCCACCATGTCGCGCGTAATCGTACAGTGCGTCACGTCGTCACGCGCCGGCACTTCATACATCACGTCGAGCATCAGATGCTCGATGATCGCGCGCAGCCCGCGGGCACCGGTTTTACGCTTAACCGCCATTGCGGCAAGGGCGTGTAGCGCATCGGTTTCAAACTCCAGCTCAACGCCGTCCATCGCCAACAGCTTTTTATACTGCTTAACGATCGCGTTTTTGGGCTCGGTCAAAATCCGCATCAGCTCTGCCTCGGTCAGCTCTTCGAGTTTGCTGACCACCGGAAGGCGACCGATAAACTCGGGAATGAGTCCAAATTTCAGCAGATCCTCAGATTCTACATTCATGGTGACGAAGTTGGGCGATATCTCCTCTTTTTTAGGAGTTCCGAAACCGAAGTTCTTTTTATCGATGCGTTTTTGGATAATGTCTTCGATGCCCACAAACGCACCGCCGCAAATGAAAAGAATGTTGGAGGTGTCGATCTCGATGTATTCCTGCTGTGGGTGCTTACGTCCGCCTTTGGGGGGAACACGGGATACGGTACCCTCGATAATCTTGAGCAGGGCCTGCTGAACGCCTTCTCCGGAAACGTCGCGCGTCAGCGATACGTTGTCGGTGCGTCGACCGATTTTGTCGATTTCATCGATGTAGATGATGCCGCGCTGCGCACGTTCAACATCAAAGTCAGCGGCCTGTATCAGTTGAAGAAGAATATTTTCAACATCTTCACCCACATAGCCGGCCTCCGTTAACGTCGTTGCATCGGTGATGGCATAAGGAACATTCAATGCACGGGCCAGCGTACGGGCCAACAGGGTCTTTCCGCAACCCGTCGGACCGATGAGCAGCACGTTGCTTTTATCGATTTCAACGCCGTCGGCATCCTGATTCGAGACCATACGCTTGTAGTGATTGTGAACCGCGACGGCGAGAACCTTCTTGGTTGAATCTTGACCCACCACATAACTGTCGAGCTTCTCCTTGATCTCCTGCGGAGTGGGGATCTTAAAATCTTCCACTTTTTTGACCGACTCATCGAGATGAGGCATTCGATGATCCAGCAGAGCATCGCAGAGCCCAACACATTCATCACAGATAAACACGCCGGGGCCGGCAATCAGCTGCCGCCCGTCCTTCTCTGTTTTTCCGCAAAAAGAGCATTGATTAGGCTTTTGTGTATTCGACATAAGAATGGTCCAACGTCCTATTTAGCACGCGCAACAACTTCGTCAATCAATCCGTATTCAGCGGCCTGCGTGGCTGACATAAAGTTATCGCGGTCGGTGTCTTTTTCCAAATCCTCAATGCTGCGACCGGAGTGGCTCGCCAAAATGCCATTAAGAATCTGTTTTATACGCATAATTTCCTGCGCCTGAATATGGATATCCGTGGCCTGACCCTGCGCTCCACCGAGCGGCTGATGAATCATAATGCGGGCATTCGGCAGCGCAAAGCGCTTTCCGGCAGCTCCGGCAGCGAGGAGAACGGCTCCCATGCTGGCGGCCTGACCGACGCAGTACGTGGTGATATCGCACTTAAGAAACTGCATTGTGTCATATATGGCCAGTCCTGATGTCACCACCCCGCCGGGCGAGTTAATGTATAGGCTGATGTCTTTCTCCGGATCTTCGCTCTGGAGGAAAAGCAACTGGGCAATCACTAGGTTAGCCACCGTATCATTGATCTCTGTGCCGAGAAAAATGATCCGCTCCTTTAGGAGGCGGGAGTAAATATCGTACGAACGTTCTCCACGTCCGGTCTGTTCTACAACCATCGGTACGAGCATTTGAGCCGTTTCATTCATGGAAGGTTCCTTTGTTAAATGAATGCAGGGATTATTGAATCAATGAGGCCCTTCAATAATCCAGTTCTCTCAGGGTCCAGAAGCTTATTGAATTTTTGCGTTTTCGAGCATGTAATCGATCGCTTTATTGAAGCGGATCTGCTCGCCAACGCTGTCGATGGTTCCGTTTTCCTCCATCTCTTTACGAAGTTCGCGGGCATCCCGACGCTGCTGTATAGCCATGGAAGCAATCTCTTCGCTGATTTCGTTTTCAGAGGCGGTATATTCAAGTTCGTCGGCAATCGCGAGGCCGATGTAACGGATCTTCACATTATCCAGAGCGCGCTCTTTAGCCTCTTCAAGAATTTCCATCTGCTGCTCAACAACCTGTTCCTCCGACATGCCGCCCATCATACGCTGGCGGGCAATATCATTCATCACATTCCGGGTGTGCTGCTGAACGAGACTATCCGGGACCTCAATTTCGGTCTTTTCCAGCAGATACTGAACGATCTGCTCATGCATTTTGTTGAGCGCAGCGTATTCAGAATTCGTTTCGAGTTGGGCACGGATTTTTTGGCGCAAATCGGCTTCATCTTCCACGCCGATTTTTTTGCAGAGTTCCGCATCAATTTCAGGAATCTTGAGTTCACGAACGGCTGTTACTTCAATTTGGTAGAGTGCTTTAACGCCGGCGAGTTCCTTGACCATAAAGGTATCGGGAAAAGCGACTTCCACTTCTTTCTTATCGCCCTTGTTCAGTCCGACAATCGCTTCGCCCATGCCCGGAATAAAAGCGTAGTCATCGGCGGAAACCCAATAACCTTGACCGGAACCGATGCCTTTGGCCGCAGGAATAACTTCCTGTAGCGGCTGACCATCGACCGTGGCCTCATAGGTGAGTTGAGCCATATCCCCTTCTGCTACAGTTTTACCATCAACCTCTTCATAGTTGGCGTACTGTCTAAGGATGCCGTCAAGATACTCCTGAACCTGCTCATCCGTGATCACAACCTTC
>CAYOBH010000049.1:0-8572 GCA_964402125.1 uncultured Verrucomicrobiota bacterium | reverse complement strand
TTGGATAATTTTATCCAAAATATTAAGTATTTTCATATATATTATAATATGCAACCTGCTCATCCGTGATCACAACCTTCTCTTCGTTTACGGGAATTTCAGTATATTTCGGAAGCGAAAATGTAGGTTCTACATCAACGGTAACACCAAACGAAACGGGCTTTTCATCTTCAATAATCACCTCGCTAACATCGATAATGTTCACGACCTTAAGCCCAGCTTCCTTACGGGCTTCGTGGTAATATTTCGGCAGAACACGCTCCTGAAGATCCTTATCAATGTCGTGTGCATATTTCTTAGCCACCACGCTTTTCGGGGCTTTCCCTTTCCGAAAGCCCGGGATATTGGCGTAACGCATATAGGTCTTAAGCGTCTCTTCGCGCTCCTTGGCAATCTCTTCGGACGGAACTTCAATGGTCATCGTCTTGCGGCAAGTTCCCGCATCATTAACTGAAACGTTCATAAATCGGTTATCTCCTGTGTTTTAAAAGCCCACGTTCGGGAATAAAAGGTGGGAAGACTAAGCATGCAGGGGGAGCAGGTCAAGCTTGACGCAGTGTGTTTTAGCAACTCTCCCTATCTTACGGTTTGCTCCTTCTGCTACAGCGATGATGAATTGGCTCGCTCTCTTCTTCACGCGACGAAGACGTCGTGTCTACGACGCTACCCAGTACAGCCTGCGTTACGCGCTGGCTCATGCACCTTGGGCCCGTGTGTCACAGGCAACCTGCCTGCGATTATTGAAATTGAAGCGCAGGGCTACGACACGTCTGGCTTCGAATTCACCAACGGAATCCGAATTTCAAAAGAGGCCCCCTCCCCCTCCTTGGACGAATTGAACACCGTTAAGCGCCCTTTATGCTTATTCACGATCACATCATAAGAGATGTACAATCCCTGACCGGTTCCTTTCCCGACCTCTTTGGTGGTAAAAAACGGATCAAAAACCGATCCAATATGTTCAGGCGGAATTCCGCCACCGGTATCTGTGATTCGAATGAGCGCCCAAGAGTCCTCGATTCCTGTGGAAATCCGAATGACTCCTTTCTCGCCGGTTTCCTCGATAGCATCGCGCGCATTGATGATCATATTGAGAACAACCTGGTTAATTTCGTCAACAAAACAGGGAACTAGCGGCAGATTTTCGAAAAGATCCAGTTCAATAGCTGAGACATATTTCCACTCATTTTTGGTTACTTCAATGGTGGTTCGGATCGCTTCGTTAAGATCGGAAGCGACCATTTCCTTACTGCCGGGATGGGCAAATTCCTTCATGGCACGCACGATGGTTGAGACGCGACCCGTCCCCTCCAGAGACTGTTTCACCGCCAAAACAAGCTCTTCGTTGAGATACTCAACATCCGCCTCTTCCAACTTCTTTTCCAGTTTTTGAACCATTTCATCATCCGCCATTCCGGAAGTGCTCAGGTGTTGAACAAGTGACTGCGATATCTCGGCAATTTGCAGCAGATCTGAGATCGAACTGTTAAGAAATCGCAAATTATCACTCACGTATTGGATGGGCGTATTGATTTCATGCGCAATACCGGCGGCCAACTGTCCCATGGACTCCAGTTTTCTTGCGTTAATCAGCTCATGCTCAAGTTTTTTTCTTTCGGTAATATCGGAAGAGATCCCAAACGTGCCGATAATCGCCCCATCCTTGTCCAGAAAAGGAACCTTCGTGGTTGAAACCCAAGTAATTCGTCCATCCGGCCAAAATTCCTCCTCCTCAAGACCGACAATCGGCTGTCCGGTGTTGATGATTTTCTGTTCGCAGTCATAGGCACTTAAAGCATGCTCCGGAAGATAGAGATCAAAATCCGTTTTTCCAAGGAGTTGCTTCATCGTCATACCAACCCTTTTACAGAATGAATGATTTACCAGAAGAAAGCGGGAGCGGAGATCCTTAAAATAGACCGCATCTGGAAGATTCTCCATCAAGTTCGCAAGATACTGCCCTGAATCATAATGATCGACATACATCAAACTTCCTCCATTTAAATTATGCATGGCAGCATATAGCATACCAAAGTGGGCCTTTGTTACCTTGACAACCGTTATCGCCCAACCAATATTGCCCGAACATAGAACAAACTGTGGCGCAAAACTTGCTTTAAGAGCAAATGCTATAAGGGTAAAAATGTTCCCTGTTGTTTGGAACATACCCCCCTAAGAGAATAATAAAATGATGAATATTCCGCCCAAATACAGTATTCTTTTTGTTGATGATGAACCCAATGTTCTTTCTGGAATCAGGCGTTTACTGAGGTCTCATCGGGATGAATGGGAAATGGAGTTCGTTAACTCAGGAGCCGAGGCGCTTGAACGACTGAAGGAACGTCCTTTCAACATCATTGTCTCAGACCTGCGAATGCCCGGTATGTCCGGCATTGAACTGCTTACAGAAATCAAAAATCATTATCCCCGAGTGATTCGCTTTATTCTTTCCGGCCATGGTGACACAGAAATGATCATACAGTCCGTCGGAGTTGCGCATCAGTTTATGGCTAAACCATGCGATGATCTCATTTTTAAAGAAGCGTTAACGCGTGCAGTACGACTTCTAGATCTCTTCGATAGCGAAGCCCTGCATAAAATTATCGGCGACGGCTCCACCCTGCCCACCTTGCCGGATCTCTATCGGGATTTATCGCGCGCATTACAGGCTCCAGGCACATCCGCCGAAACAATTGCCTCTATTGTAAAACGGGATGTCGTAGTATCTGCTAAGATCATCCAGCTGGTTAATTCTTCGTTTTTCAACCTATCGCGGCGCGTGGAGAACATATCGGAAGCGGTCACCCTTCTAGGTTCAGAAACCTTGAACAGCCTCGTCTTGGCCTGCGACATCTTTGATCGTTTTGATGAAGAAACGGTTGAGGAATTTGGAATTCGTGAGATTTACACGCACTCTGTCGCCGTTGGCGGCCGCGCTCAGAATATCGTGCTGCACAAAACGAAAAATCGCAAGCTCGCGGAGGAAGCCATGCTGGCCGGCGTTGTCCACGACATTGGCAAACTGGCTTTGATCAAAAGTAAAAATGCAGAATGGCGGGATCTATATTTAAATTGGGCCCCGCAATCAAAACCACTACACATTATAGAAAAAGAGGTTTTAGGTGTTACGCATGCAGAGATCGGCGCTTATCTCATTGGTGTTTGGGGTTTATCGAACAACATTGTTGAGGCAGTTGCTTTTCATGAGACTCCAGACCAAGCTCCGGAATCGCCGCGTTTTGGAAACTTATGTGCGGTATACATGGCCAACATCTTCGAGAACCAGATAAATGAAAAAAGCTCAGCATCATTTAACTACGAATATCTTGCAAAATCGGACGTTTTAGAATCTAAAGATTCCCTACGGGAATGCAGTAACTCGGGCATTGGTATTCAAGCTCAACTAAGAGCTGCTCAAAACACAGTCGAGGAACCGTGAACAGACGAATTCTATTTGTTGACGACGAACAGAATGTGCTCAGCGCTATTTCCCGACAACTTCGGAAGGATTTTGATATTCACGTTGCTCAAAGCGGAAGGGAAGGACTCCTCAAACTGGAACAAGAAGAACCCTTTGCTGTCGTCATCTCCGATATGCGAATGCCGGAAATGAACGGCATTGAGTTTTTAAAACAAGTGTCCGTCCGATCGCCAAACAGCGTCCGAATGATGCTGACCGGAAACTCCGACCAACAGACTGCAATCGATGCGGTGAATGAAGGGAAAATATTTCGTTTTCTAAACAAACCTTGCCCAGCAGAGCTCCTCATCAACAATGTGGAAACCGCTATTCGCCAATATGAACTGATCGTTGCTGAACGTGAACTGCTGGAACAAACACTCAAAGGAAGCATTGCCGCTCTGATGGATATTCTCGCCATTGCCAACCCGGCGGCATTCAGCCGAGCGCAACGAATACGCCATTACACCGCCCATGTGATTCATGCGCTGAACCTTCCTGAACCCTGGAAGTTTGAGGTTGCTGCAATGTTGTCACAAATCGGGTTTGTCACTATCCCCGAAGAAACCGTTGAAAAGCATATGGCTGGGGAAACCTTAACTCCCGAAGAAGAGCAAATGATCCTTGATCAGCGCAAAGATACCTGTCTGATGTTGGAAAAAATTCCCCGGCTGGAGCAGGTCCGCGATATGATTGACCAAATGGAAGATGCCGCCGAAGAGGTCTGCGACTCTACCGATATTATTAAGTTCGGCGGTCACCTACTCCACACCATTATTGAATTCGACAAACACATTTCCAGAGGCGCTTCCGCCGGCCGCGCCGTCTCCGACTTAATTCTCAGCGGAAAAGCGTATCGCAAAGAGATATTGGATGCGTTGCGCGATGTGTCGCTTCCCCAGATCGAGCAAACCGTGGCCATGATCCCGATTAAAGAACTCCGACTCGGTATGGTTCTGGCCGAAGATATTCGCCACAACGCCAGCAACGCATTGATCATCAGTAAGGGGCAGACCGTTAACGCACTGACTCGCAAACGCCTTAGAAATTTCCTCGCCCAAAGAGCCATCTGCCAAGAAGTCCGCGTCCACGATACCCGTCTGGTATTTTCGAATTGATAACACCATTAACGGTCCGAAGGACCATTCCACTCACAAATACTTTCTAACTTGAAACGTGCGGGCAGCTTCCGTATTTTCGCGCCCGTTTTACTGTTTTAATGCAACAAAGGAGATACTTGATATGGCTACAGAAACCATGGAGTTTAAGACAGAACTGGAACAGTTGCTGCATCTGATTACCCACTCTCTCTATTCCCACCGCGAGGTTTTCCTGCGCGAGTTGATCTCAAACGCCGCAGATGCCATCGATAAGGTGCGCTTTGAGGGTCTGAACAACGAAGAAATTCTTGAGGGTGATTCCGACTGGAAGATTTCCATTAAGGCGGACAAGGAGGCAAAAACGCTGACGATTTCCGACAACGGTATCGGCATGTCGCGATCCGAAATTGTGGAAAACCTCGGAACGATCGCCCACTCCGGCACCAAGGCCTTTTTGGCCCGCGCCAAGGAAGCTGATCTAAAAAACAACCCGGAACTGATCGGGCAGTTCGGCGTCGGTTTCTATGCCTCGTTCATGGTGGCGGACGACGTCACCGTAGTTTCCAAAGCGCACGGCGAACCCGCCGTTCAATGGGAATCCAAAGGCACGGGCAGCTTTACCCTTTCCGACGCGGACAAAGAAAAGCGCGGCACCGAGATTACACTGCACCTGAAGGATGATGCGGAGGAATACCTCAACAACTGGACCATCAAATCCACCGTAAAAAAATTCTCCGACTTTTTGGAACACCCGGTCGTCCTTATCTCCACGAAGAAGGATGAAAAGACCGAGGTTGAAGAGGAGATTGAGGAACAGATTAACTCGCAGAAAGCCATCTGGCTGCGGCCAAAGAGCGAAGTCACCGACGAGGAGTACGGCGAGTTTTACAAACATATCTCGCACGACACCAATCATCCGGCCGAAACGATTCATTATAACGCCGAAGGTGCCATCGAGTTCAAAGCGCTGTTGTTCATTCCTGAACACAAGCCGTTCGATATGATGTGGAACAACGACCCGAAGTCGCACCTGAACCTCTATGTGCAGCGCGTCTTCATCGGCAACGACTTTGAAAACCTGCTGCCGGGCTACCTGCGCTTCGTCAAAGGAGTGATCGATTCCTCCGACCTGCCGCTGAACGTGTCGCGCGAAATCCTGCAGGAAAATCCGATGCTCGATAAAATCCGGAAAAATCTGACCGCCCGCGTGCTCAAGACGCTGGAAAAGATGAAAGAATCGGACTATAAGAAGTTCGAAATCTTCCACGAAAACTTTGGCACCATCCTCAAGGAAGGGCTTCAGAACGACTGGGAAAACCGCGAAAAGATTGCCGACCTGCTGCTCTTTGAATCCACAAAGAAGGAGGCTGGCGAAAAAACCTGCTTTGCCAACTATGTCGAAAACATGGCCGAAGGTCAGGAGGAGATTTTTTATCTCGCCGGCGAAAACCACGCCGCTATCGTGAACTCGCCCTACCTCGAAAAGTTTAAGGCCGAAGGCACCGAAGTGCTGCTGATGACCGACCCGATCGACGACTTTGTGATTCCGCAGCTGATGGAATACAAAGGCAAAAAACTCAAAGCCGTCAACAAGGGCGATCTCGAAGAGGATAAGGAAAAGCTCAAGGAAGAGCAGAAGGAATTTAAGGGCTACATCGGATTCGCCCAAAAGCTCCTCGACGGCGTTAAAGAAGTCAGGCTGACCACCCGCCTGAAGGATTCCGCCGCCGTGCTCGTGGGTGATGAATATTCCATGAGCCCGCACATTGAGGAAATGATGCGCCGCATGGGACAAGATGTGCCCAAGCGCGAAAGCATTCTTGAACTCAACCCGGAACACCCCGTAGTGAAGAAGGTGCAGGCCCTGTACAAAGCCGACAAAAAAGATCCCAAGGTGAAGACGATCACGCAGCTTCTCCACGATCAGGCCGTCATTGCGTCCGGCGCCAAACTAGACGACCCGGCCGCCTTTGCCGCCCGCATGAACGAAATGCTGGCCGACTAACCCGCGCAAACATTATCGTTTAACACCAAGCCCCGCACGCTCCCGTGCGGGGCTTTTTTTTGCGGAGATAGAATTTGACTCTTCATTCTTTGTACCTCCTTATGTCCTGAAACGGTTTCTTGGTGAACCGTCCGTCTGGGGAGTAGAAAAGAGGAGCAATCACGGGGGCGTTTTATGGAGGAAAAATCTGCTTTTTAAAGCAGTTGGGCTGGCCCGACGCGAACAGTGCCATCGGTGCGTCTGTTTCCCATGCCTTTTCGTATGTGATGTTGATGACGCTGTTTTCAGTAAAATGAGAAATGAACGACCCATTTAATCGAGGAGAATGAGATGAAACCCAAACATCTGACCGCGCTGCTTATGCTTATCCTGCCTGTCCTATTGGCCTCGTGTTCGCACCGACTGGCATTCGATTCGACACCCTCAAATAATGTAGACGCTGCATCTGATGCAAACAGTTATCGCATGCCTGCAGAGCAAGGCGACGCCGATGCGCAGTCCGACCTTGGGCTTTCTGATGACAAAGTCGAAGAGACCCTACAGGATCATGCAGAGGCGGCGGATGAGTACCCCACGGCCGCAGAGCAAGGCGACGCCGATGCGGAGAACAACCTCGGGCTTTCTGATGAGCAAGGCGAAGAGACCCTACAGGATTATGCTGAGACGGCGGATGAGTACCCCACGGACGCAGAGCAAGACGACGCCGATGCACAGAACGACCTTGCGCTTTCTCACGAAAAAGGCGAAGAGACGCTACAGGAGTATGCTGAGGCGGCGGATGAGTACCGCACGGCTGCAGAGGAAGGCGATGTCGAGGCTCAATTTAACCTTGGGATCTGCTATGCTCTTGGTCGTGGCGTCCCGCAGAACGACGAGGAGGCGGTAAAGTGGTGGCGCAAGGCCGCAGAGCAAGGCCTCAGCGATGCACAGTACAACCTCGCGTGCTACTATAAATCGGGCTACGGTGTCGCTCAGGATGTCACGGAGGCGGCGAAATGGTTCCGCAAGGCCGCAGAGCAAGACCACATCATGGCGCAGTACAACCTCGGGGCCTGCTATTATCAAGGCAAAGGCGTTGCTCAGGATTACACGGAGGCGGTGACGTGGTTCCGCAAGGCCGCGGAGCAGGGCCTCGCCGAGGCTCAGTTCATCCTCGGTACCTGCTATGATTTTGGCGAGGGTGTCCCTCACGATGTCAAGGAGGCGGTGAAGTGGTTCCGCAAGGCTGCAGAGCAAGACCACATCATGGCTCAGTACAATCTCGGCGTCTGCTATGCTTTGGGCGAAGGCGTTCCGCAGGATGAGGAGGAGGCGGTGACGTGGTACCGCAAGGCCGCAGAGCAAGGCGTCGCCAAGGCTCAGCACAACCTCGGGCTCTGCTATCAGAATGGCCGAGGCGTTCCGCAGGATGCTGTGGAGGCCTATGCATGGTTCTCTATTGCAGCAATGTCGAATGAGTCAGATACAACGGGAAGGGACGCGATCAAAAGGGAAATGAGCAGTCTCCAACTTGAGCAGGGTGAAGCCCGGAAAAAGGAACTGCTCAACATGATCGAAAACCGAAAATAACAGATGCGACGAGAACGTCGCATCTACGAAAAACACATCCCTCGTGGAAGCGAGACCCTTTTCTTCGTTCCCTTCGTTTCCTCTGTGTGAAATCGCTCACTCAAAACGCGGGTTCTTCCAGATACAACTGCTGCATCATCTCCAACTGCTGCTGCATCACCTCCAACTGCTGCTGCATCGCCTCGACCGACGCTCCATCCACATTCTCCGTCGAAGGCGATTGAACTTCTTCCGGCTGCTCCTTCACACCTTCTTTTTCCGCTTCCTTCACAGCCTTCTTGGCCGCCTTTTCTGCCGAGCGAATGGACTGGCGCTGCCTCCACTCCAAATTATCATGCAGCGGATCAATCGTGAGGAGATTGGCAAACAGATCGACCACCTCCAGGGGGCGGAATCCAATGCGCCCGCCGACCACAAACAAATGAACCCCGACACCGA
>CAYOBH010000048.1:0-16145 GCA_964402125.1 uncultured Verrucomicrobiota bacterium | reverse complement strand
CTCTTTTTTGCTTCCCAGCACCATTCCGGCAGCAACGCCCCCGGCAATAAGTACGAGCCCGATGATGATAAGAAGAATCATCCCTTTACCTTTTTTCGCGGGTGCAGCACCTTCATCAATAACATTTTTCGTTTGATTATCCGCCATATCGTATCCCTCGGCTTATTTTGTCACCTGTTTTATTATCACGTTTACCGTCCGATTGAAATCAGTACACATTCACTAACAGGTTCTATGCCATAGCGGGCCATTAACCGTGTGTCGGAATATCCTACAGCACAGACACGGTCCGGCGACATCGCCGCCGCATCCATGAGGAAACGAGCCACCACCGCTGCTCTCAGCATGGCTTTGCGCTGATCTTCTTCATAATCCACGGCCGCCTCACCGGAAGAACACACCGCCATCACCTCGATATTATATTCTCGGAGATCTATAAATATTCCAGCCAGCTTCTCAAGAAACTTTACAGAATCCTTTTCAAGACGGTCGTTTTCAGAAAACGCAATTGGCACCTTGAGGTGCACTTTCATTCCGTCTTCCGATTCCAGCAACACCGTATTTGAAATATCGCCCAACCCTTGTTTTCTGAGCAGACCGCGAATATATCCATCGATGCCCGACGTTTGACTTAAAGTACTCTGTCGTATGCGGAATGTTCTAGAAGCACCCTCATTCCGCCCATAAATCACATTCTTTGCAAAGTGGAGCAATCCGGCACCGCCGTTGCTTCCAAAGGCGTCCCGCACCTCACCTAGGCCCTCGGTTCCAGGCCCCTTTTGGCTGCTGCCCAGACTCAGCAGCATCACAAAGAAACCCAGCATAATACACCAGAGGGAGGAATATTGGACGAAGTAGGCCGGAGCCAGATTTTCTTTCGGTTTTTTGACCTCTTTTTTACTCATTGCCCGCCTCCCCGCGCTCTCCGTTCCACTCTCGGTGAAGAATTTTCTCGGGCACATGATCGATTAGAGTGTCTACTTCTCCGATGAAACGAATCTCAACATATCCATAATAAGAACTATTTGCTGGCATTTTTTCCACCACCCGAACCGCCGTGCTGACCATTCCGGGATCGCGGCCAGCCAACGTCGTCATATGTTTTTTCACGACGAGGGCCTGCTCAATACCGAGCCCCCATGCCGTAGAATATCCATCGATTAAAACCGCAGCACGCGACGGAATCACCACCGTGATGCGAACTTCCTTATCAACGATCCGCATCAAGGCAGACGCCAACTCCCAAATTTCTCCCGTTGTGGAGACCAAATTGGCGGTTCCATATTCAAAAGCAGACTGCTGATTAATCACCAACGACATTCCGTTTTCCAACATCTGGATGTAGTACTCAGCAGAGTTATACTGAAGAGAATCGGCCACCTGTGGCTCCATCACATCGCCGCCCTGTCCTGCTCCATAAGAATCCGACTCTTTACTCAGCCCAGCAGAGGCGGGAAGGCCTTCATCTCCTGCAGAATAATCCACCTGGTTCATGGCCCGAGCCAACGGCATAGAGATGGCACTCAACCCCCCTTTCATTGCACCGAAAACTTCATTAAGAGCGTCTTCGCTATAGTCGGCAAATGAGACCAGCATCACGAAAAAAGTGACCAACAGCGACATAGCGTCGCCAAAGGTCACAACCCAAAGGGGGCACCCGGACTGCTCCGGCTCTTTTTTTTTGCGTGCCATAAACTATCTCTATTTTTTCATCGTCTTTTCTCGGATCTTCGGCGGGATAAAAGCGCGTAGTTTTTCTTCAACAATACGAGGACTGTGCCCTTCCAGAATAGCTACAATTCCCTCAACAATCATCGTCTTGAGCGCCACTTCTTCCTGCGTGCGCTGCTCCAATTTCCCAGCCATCGGCAGTGCCACCAGATTGGCCACCATCGCACCGTACAATGTGGTCAACAAAGCCACGGCCATACCGCTACCGAGGGCCGAAGGGTCAGACATATTCTGCAGCATAGCCACCAGACCGACGAGCGTTCCAATCATTCCAAACGCTGGCGCATAACTACCCAGTGCTTTAAGTATGCCTTGGCCGACAATATGCCGCTCCTGCATAGCAGCGAGATCGTCCTCCAGCACGGAACGAAGCACCTCCATGGTATTGCCGTCCACCGCCATCTGGAGACCTTTTTGCATGAACGGATCCTCGATTTTTTCGATATCGTTTTCGAGTGCCAGCAACCCATCGCGCCGGGCGCGCACCGCATAATCGGTCAGCTCGCTGTACACCTTGATATAGTCCAGTTCCTTCACAAACAGGGCTTTTCTGGCCACGCGCATAACCGCCATCACCTGCGGAAGAGGATAGTGCATCAAGGTCGAAGCGATTGCGCCGCCCACGGTAATTAAAACGGATGGAATATCTAGAAAACCGCTGCCTCCACCCATGGCGATTGCCACGATGATCACCACCCACCCCGCGAGCGAACCCACTATACTTCCAATATCCATGATCTACCTCAACAACTTTTGCGCTGCCGCACGATAGGCCGCACGATACTCAATCACGCGTTCCAGAATTTCATCGATCGAATCGCGGACGTAATACCGACGTCCGTTCAACAGCAGGATCTGCGTGTCCGGATTCTGCTCCACCTTCTCAATCTGTTCCGGATTGAGCAGATATTCCACTCCGTGCAAGTCGGTTACTTTAATCATTGCCTACTCCAGTGCGCACTAGCGCTTCAGGTTCAACAACTCCTGGAGCATGGAATCCGAAGTGGTCACCGTTCGTGAGTTGGCTTGGAAGCCGCGTTCCGCCACGATCATTTCGGTAAACTCAGAGGCCAGATCCACGTTTGAATTTTCCAGATAACCCTGAACCAGCGAATAGTCGGTCGAGGTAAAAATCGGCTCTCCCGATGCCGGGGTCTGAATATACTGATTCCCACCGACCTTGCTCAATCCGGCTTCTCCGGGAAACGTTGCAATATCGATGGTATAAACATTTTCAACCAGACTGCCGGTTCCATCGATGTAGGATATATTTCCGTCACCCGAAACCATCAGGTCCTGAATATCGGCAGGAAGCTCAATCAACTGCGAGGCACTACCTTTGTTCTCGCCGGTCGTTCCATAAAGATATTTACGATCGGTTCCCATCAGGCGAAGGCTGTCGGAATCCGAATTATAGCTCAGCTCAAAATTCCCGGCACGGGTATAGGTGGTCTGCAGCCCTTCATCATCCTTGAGGACAAAAAAGCCGCCGCCCGAAATGGCAATGTTACTGGCCACGCCGGTTTCCTGCATCGATCCCATATTGAAATCGGTCGAAAGCTTGCCCACCGAAACCCCGATGCCGACCTGTTTGCCGGGAGTTCCTTCGCTGGGTTTAGAGAGCGATTGATAAAAGGCATCCTGAAATGCCACATTATTCTGTTTGTAGCCAACGGTATTCACATTGGCGATGTCGTTGCCGATCACATCCAGATAGGTCTGGTGAGAACGCAACCCGGTTACTCCACTCCACATACTGCTGAGCATAGGTTCTCCTTCCCGGCTAATTTGCCGTTTCTTCAACTATTTCCGTTATCGTGTTATCTGCCCGCAGACTCTTCACATCTCCGGAAGAATAGGCCTGTCCATCGACCACAAACTGCGTCTTGCCGTCAAACCACTGTACTTTTTCGAGCGTTCCGTTCACAATCGATCCGTCAGTAAGCTCAAGCTCAACCAACGATCCGGAATTCATCAATGAAACCGCCGCCGTGGTGCTCTGCTGCATACTTTCAAACCGCGTATTCAGATTTTGCATCTGCTCCAGCGCACTGAACTGCGCCAACTGGGCGGTCATCTGAGAATTATCCATCGGCTTGGTCGGATCCTGATTTTTCATCTGTGCGACCAGCATCTTCATAAACTCGTCTTTACCGAGGGTCCCGCCCGCCTGCCCGGTCAATTTCGAGATGTCGTCTCTTCGGCTGGATATGTTCTGAATTTCCATCTTCTTCTCCTCTATGCAACCCAGGAGGCCGCATTCCTTCTAAAATAAACGGGTGTTTCGCCTACACCCTCGGCCTCTTTAGAAGCAGGGGCAATGCCATGGAATTCCCCTCGTGAATCGGACCGATCGAAACTCGACTGCCGCTGTTCGTTGTGCTGTTCGCTCATAAGGACATCAAATCCGCCCACCGCCACATTGCACTCCTGCATCACCCGGCGGATATCCTCCTCTTGTCGGGCAATCAGCTCGCGAACCGCCGGATGCTGCACATGAATCTCTATCGTCAGCGATGCATTTTCCTCGCGGCACAGCACCGTCATCTTTCCCATCGTTGCCGGCTCCATCGTGATCCGCATTACCTTTTCGTTCTGCTGAACCATCGAAAGCAGACGCTGATCAAACTGATTGGATAACTGCTCCAGACGCATGGTCGTTTCATTCATGGTCGGAGCAGAAGGCAGATTCATCGGCGGCGGTACTGTAGGGGCAGAAACCACCTTGGTTGGAACGGCCTCGATTCCGGCAGGAGCCACCTGAGCAACAACCGGTTTCAGCACGGAATCCTCACGCTTGATCTGCACATCCGCAACCGGCACCATTTTCGCCACAACCTCTTCCACCCGCAACGGGACCGATTTCAACATCATGGCCTGAGGTGCAGTGCCTGCAAGCAGAGAAGCCGACTCGACCGTCTTACTCCTCGCCACACCGAACATTCCGATTTTCGGCTCAACTGCTTTGACCAAGTTTGACTGTCGTTCGGCAAGGGTCTCCACCGCCTTCAGGTGCATCGGAGGAATCCGATGCACCATCATCTCAGTCGGAACGGCCGCATCCTGCGCCTCCGACACGGTGGAACATCCATTTTCCACACCGTCGGAAACAACAGGAGCGTTCTCCGAAACCACCGGCGCAGCCAATGGTTTACTTTTCTCAACCGGGACCTCTTCAGGCAGATCGGATTGAACCGATACAGCCCCTGATTCGGAGGCGGTCTTTGCATCGGTCTCAGGAATGACTTCCAACACCTTCTCCTTGGCGGCGGCATTCCTTTTCCCGATATACGAGAGCGGAACGCCGCCCCAGTTTTCTTCCGGCCCCGACATCTGCTTCTTTCCTTCCGTGAGATGAGTTGAGACTTCCAGCTCGTCGCCCTCTTCAATCTCAACCACAGACGGCTTCAGGTTGGGCGATGAAGCCTCAACCTCCAGGCCGAGCAGTGCGAGAAAACCTGCGGCAGGAGTTTCTTCTTCAGACTGCACTTTCCCGGGAGATTCTACTCCCAACGTAGAGCTCAATATTTCCATTGGATTCATTACCGTTCGCCTCTTTGTTCACTCAGCCGCTGAATGGCATCAGACCATTCCGCAGCAGACACTCCACCGTCGGACGCCCCAGATGCGGCCGCCTCCATAATGGACGCCATCGATCGTCCATCCATCTGACTAAGAATCATAGCCACCTTTATACTGTCCATACCGCGCAGAGCACCGAATGCCGATGAGGGATCCATTTTTGAATATACGCTGGCCAGTTGTTTGGAATTGGCATATTCCGTCCGGTTGATTTCGATAATCCGATCTTCAAGATCGTCCATCAGATCTTCCACTTCATCGTTCACTTTTTGATAGGCCAATTCGCGTTCCTGCAGATCCTTTTCGCGTTTCTGAATCAGCAGTTCCCGACTCTCCAGATCCTCACGTTTTTTCTGCAGCGACTCCACCAACTCATCGACCAGCTTGGTCTGTTCATTCAGTGCCGGCCGCTCTTCCTCTTCATTGTCCTCAACCATCTCTTCAGGGGCTTTAAACACGAGTAACTGACCCGATGAATGGGCGTAAGCCAAAAAGCCCCCCAACAACGCAATCAACAAACACAGAAAAAAGACTAAACCTTTCATCGCTTCTTCTCCTGTCGACTCCAGCGACCCACAGCCAGCTCATCCATTTGCTTCTGCTCCGCATACATCACTTCTTCCATCCAGCTCTCCTGCTCGCGCTCACACAGCTTTTCAAGCGTACGGCGAGCGGTCATCTCGCGCTGCAGCGTTGAACGGCACTCGCGCACCTCCGCCTCGCAGCGCTTCAGGTTGCCTTTCAGTCGGGCAATTTTCTGATCGCAACCCTCGATACTGCGCATATGGGTCCCCAGATCCGACCGTTTCACAACACCCGTCAATTGCTCCATCGACCGGATCTGACGAGCCCGCACCGCTTCCGCCGCCGACAGCGCATCCTCAGCTTCCATTTGCCGGCGGATGGCATGTTGAAGCGCCTGCTCCGCCGCCTGTTCCTTCGAAGAGTGCGCATCGAGCAGATATTGGAGAGAAAAGGCAAAGCGCTTCATGTCAGGGCTCCTTTGAGGGTTGCGAGCATCGACTCAAAATCCTCGCGTTCATTTGGAGCCTGCTGGAGGAAGGCATTGATCGCATCAATATGCTTCAATGCCGCCTCAATCTGCGGATTGCTGCCCTGCACATATGCACCCACATTCACCAGATCCTGCGCCTTCTGATAAACTGCAAGAAGCGAACGCAGACGCGACGCCAGCGCCTTGTGATCCGGCGAAGCAACATCGCTCATTAGACGGCTCAGGCTCACCGGAATATCGATGGCCGGATAATGCGCCATCGCCGCAATTTTGCGGGACAGCACAATGTGACCGTCCAGAATTCCGCGCACACTGTCGCCGATCGGATCGTTCATATCATCCGACTCCACCAACACCGTATAAAATGCTGTAATGGTCCCTTTACTCGCCGCCCCAGCGCGCTCCAGCAGTTGCGGAAGCAAACTGAATACGCTCGGCGGATACGCCCGCGTTGTGGGCGGCTCACCGACGGCGAGTCCGATCTCGCGCTGCGCCATGGCATAGCGGGTCACGGAATCCATCATCAGCATCACATCTTCGCCCTGATCACGAAAATATTCTGCAATCGTCATGGCGGTGGAAGCCCCTTTTAAGCGGCTGACCGGCGACTGATCGGAGGTAACGGCCACCACAATACTGCGCTTCAGTCCCTCTTCTCCGAGGTTTTTTGTTATAAACTCTTTCACCTCACGGCCGCGTTCGCCAATCAACGCAATCACGTTAATGCTCGATTTTGCATTTCGTGCCAGACTTCCCAACAACACACTCTTCCCCACGCCGCTGCCCGCAAAGATCCCCACGCGCTGGCCCTTCGCCAGCGTCAACAGACCATCAATGGCGCGAACGCCGGTTTCAAAAACTTCCGAGAGCGACTGCCGTTCCATCGCCGGCGGGGCTTCGCGTTCAATATCCAGCCGCAGTAACCCGTGCAGCGGAGGCCCGTCGTCAATCGGCCTTCCCGTAAAATCCACCACGCGGCCCAACAGCTCGCGCCCGACCCCCACCTTAATTCGTCCGCCCGGAATCACACGCGCCCCTGGATGAACCCGTCCCATACGCTCCACCGGCATCGAAATGACATAGCGATCATGAAAGCCAACCACCTCGCAGGGAATACGTTCTCCGTTCGATGGTTCAATCCAGACCAGATCACCAATCGCCGAGTGCGGCCCGATCGATTTAACCGTAAGGCCGGCCACTTCCACCACGCGCCCTTCGCAACGCGCAAGCGTCGTGGCTTCCAGTCCGTCGAGCAATCCGTCAAAATTCAGACTGTTTTGTCGATTTTCTACCGCTTCGTTCATTCAGCGATTCCTTTAACAGCTTTAACCGTTCGTTCAGGCGGGCATCAAAAATACCGTTTCGGCTCTCCACAATCACATCGCCGGCAGAAAGATTGGGATCTTCGGCAAACTCCACGGTGCTCCCCACGCCGAGGTGATCGCCGCTCGCGATCTGTTCACCAAACAGTTCCCAGTCGTGCGAACTGATGCGCACCACAGCCCCTTTCAGCTCGGAAACAGGCTCAAGCGTCTTTACAATCAGATTATGAAGCATCTCACGATCGGGAAGTTCATGACGCAAAATGATCTCCGCCATCCGCAATGAGAGATCTATCACCTTGGTTTGAATCTCTTTGCGCATCGAAGCGATACATTCGTCCACTCCGGAAATATATTTTTTCAGAGCCTGCTCAAACCGCCGGCGCTCTTCGGCCGCACGCTGGGCCGTTTCACGCTGAAGCCGCTGAGCAAACTCCATCTCCAGCTCTTCCCGAATTTCGCGTTCAAGCGCCTCGGTATCCACCACATCAGTTGAAAAATCCTCGACATGTGCCGAAGAGGGAATGAAAGCCAACACATTTGATCCCATGACGAGCGGACTAGACATATTCCTCCTCCTGCAGGCCCAGCTTGATCTCGCCGCGATCCGCCAGCGAGCGGGCGACCTGCACAATTTCCTTTTGTTTTGCAATCACTTCGGAATAGGGCATCTTGCTGGTGAACTCCATTTCTTCCATTAAGCCTTCAACCGCCCGCTTCGACATATTGCTGAAAAATCGATCTTTGACCGATTCCGGGGCTTTGCGCAGCGCAATGGAGAGCACGCCGTTTTCGAGTTCCTGCATAATGGCTCGTACGGCAGAGTCGTCCAGTCGGACAATATCCTCGAAAACAAACATCCAGTCGCGCACCTGATCGGCCAGTGCCGGATCCTGACGACTCAATTCATCGAGTATCGATTCGGCTACATCTTTCGAAGATCGCTGCACAATGGAGACCACGGCATTGATCCGCTCTTTGTCGTCCTGCTTGCGCTGCGACACCATAGGAAGGCGCGACAACAGATGACTCTCGATCTGGTCAATGATTCGTTCCGGCGGAAGATCAGACGTCGCCATCTGAACAACCACTTTACGCCGAACCTCTTCATCAAGATGTGAAATCGTGTCGGAGGCCAGCTGTGAAGGCAGAAAACGCATGACCACGGCAATCACACTCGAGGATTCGCTCGCGAGCATTCGGGCAATATCCTCCGGACGCCGGGAGGCCAGCGGACCGAAGCGGTCGCCCGCCATCTGTCCCAGCTCCAGCAGCGAAGCGGCCTGCTGCTCGCCGACCACGCGGGTAAGCAGACTGGCCGCAAGGCTGTCGTTTCCGTTTACCGCGTTATTATAGGTATACAGCTCATTCAGGCTCTCGCCGACCACCTGACGAAGCACCTGCCCCGGCACAATGCCCAGGCTGCGGATACTCTCCGCGACTTTCGCCATTACATGAGGATCCAGCTCCTGCATGACTTGTGCAGCGACGTCCGGCTCCAGACTTGCCAGCACCGCCGCTATCCGTTTTTTCGGTTCCATCTTCTGGGATACCAATGCTTGATTCGACACGTCAACACTCCTTAAAGGTTCCAGTCTACGGCGTTCGTAATCCATGCGGCCACCGTCTTCGGATTCCCCTTGGCCAGGTTATTGACCTGCTCGAGCTGATCCTCTAGCTCTACGGGTTCCTCCTTCATTATCCGCTCCTGCTCCCGCTCACGGGCTTCATTAATCGGTACATCAATAGAGGGATTGGTAGCCAACAGGACGGTCTTTACCTTGCGGCTGGCACCATAAACCACACACAGCGCCATGACTCCTCCCAGTCCTTTAAAAATCGAGTCATAACTGACCGGAAGGTTTTCCCACCAGGCTAACTCAGCTGGCGGTTCCGGCTCGCTGAACGGCATTTCTGTTACCGTGATACTGTCGGAGCGCGACGGGGTAACGCCCAGGGCATTGGATACCAGATCGGAAATCGCCTGAATTTCTTCTTCGCTGCGCGGTCGCTCACCCTGCGCTATACATACCGCCACGGAAAGACGTTCCATACGGACCCCCTTCTGGACCACGGTGCTGACATTCGACGGCACGGCGTACTCCATGTAACTCTCCGAAGATTTGTCTTTGTTGTTGTTGGTATCCAACGTCATATTCGCCGGGTTACCTACCGACACGCTGGCCACCATTCCGCTGCCGCCGGTGTTTCCGCCTTCAGCCGCCTTGTCTTCCGTGACCAATCGTTCTGAGGTAGCCACGCGGTTTTCGGCATCAAAGGTCTGGTTGCGCTGTTCGGTGGCACTGAAATCAAGCTCCACGCTGACACGGACAATTGATCGTCCAATCCCCAGTGCACGATCGAGAATCGACTGCGCCTTGGAACTCATACGCTGTTCGGTCCGTTCCTGCACATCAAGCTGCTCGGTGCTCTGCCCCATCACTTCATCCGAGGTGTATGCCTGAGTCAGCAAACGACCGGACTGATCGGTTACGGTAACCTGCGCCGGATCCAGATTCTGAACCGAACCCGCCATCAGATGAACAATGCTCTGCACCTGCGAATCGCTTACGACACTCGATCCCTTCGTACTAATTAGAACCGAAGCCTGCGCCTTAAGTTCGTCTTTATCCGCAAACAGACTCTCCTTCGGAAGCACCAACATCACCCGCGCAGAACGGATGCCCTGCATGGCGGAAATGGTGCGTTCGAGTTCCCCTTGAAGCGCACGTTGATAATTGACCTTCTGGGCAAAATCGGTAAGCCCAAATTTGGGCTCTTCAAACAGTTCAAACCCGGTGGAAGAATCCTCCGGCAAGCCTTCCGATGCCACCAGAAGACGGGCCTCATAGAGCTGCGATGAAGGCACGGAAATCGAAGCGCCCGATTGTCCGATCTTCACCGGAATCTTGGCATCATCCAGCTTTTCCCGAATCTTTGATGCATCACTCAAAGAGAGGTTTCCGTAAAGCAGCCGGAAGTCCGGCCGCGTGCCCCAAAATATTAATCCGCCCAGAACCGCCAAGGCAACGATAAGCGACATCAACACACTCATACGTTGTGCGGTGCCAAACTGCCGCCAGATTTCCCGGACCTGCTTCAATAACATGTTTAGTGAACCTTGCATTGCTCGCTGAACTCCTTACGGCTGCATTCTCATCAATTCCTGATACGCATCCATTAATCGGTTACGCACCCCCAACATTAAATCAAAAGCCACTCCGGCTTCCTGCATCTTGACCGCCACCTGGTGAACGTCCGTCACCTTTCCGGTAACCACATCGGCCACCGCGCTGTCCGCGCTTTTCTGGAGACCGTCGACTTTTTCGACAAGGCTGCCCAGCAGGTCACCGAAGCTCTGAACAGCAGGCCCTACGGCGGGCTTCCCGCTCAGCCCGGGAGTCGGGCCGATTGTCGAAGGTTTGTTAATTGAAAATGCAGAAATATCCATGATTCAAATCCTAGTTATTATTCATAATGCTCAGCGCTTTGACGGCCATCGTCTTGGATGTGCGCATGGCGGAAAGGTTGGCTTCAAACGCTCTCGATGAGCTCATCATATCGACCATTTCCATTACCGTATTCACGTTGGGCATCTCCACATATCCATCGGGGCCAGCCTCCGGACTTCCTGGCCGGTAGACCCGACGACCAGGCGTTTCATCCACCGCGATCTCAGCCACTTCAACCCCGCCGAGTCCGTCCCTTTTTCCCAGAGCCGAATTGAGCCGCTGGCCGAAAATGACCTCTTTTCGGCGGTACACTTCACCGTCTTCACCGCGGGTGGTTTGCGCATTCGCCACGTTATTGGCGATCACTTCCATTCTGCGGCTTTCGGCATCAAGTCCGCTGGCGCAGATTGCAATTCCCGGCATCAGTGTAATTTCAGGCATGACCCACTCTCCTTACTTCGTTCCATTAATTGCTTTATGGAGCACAGCGAACTTCTGATTCGTCATTTCCGCAGCAAAATTATACAGCAGTTCATTCTGAGCAATGGCCCCCAGTTCCTTCTGTAGGGAAACGCTGTTTCCGTTCGCATTGGCCGGCGTTTCCATATCGTCGTAAATCTCCGCTTCCACCTTCCGAATTGCGGGATCACCGCGATCGATGGCATCGACCAGCGCTTCAGTAAATCGTACATCTTTACGGATATAATTCGGCGTGTTGGCATTCGCGAGGTTGTTTGAAAGCACCTTCTGCCGAACAGCGGCGGAATCCATCAGTTTCCCTAGAATAGCAATTGTTGTATTCATGCTGCTGTTAAAGCAGATTGAATGCCATGGAATTTGGAGGGACGAACGCGCAGCTCGGATACGGCTTACGCAAAAAATTCGGAGGGGAAGGCGTTAGAAAGTGCCGCGCGAAGCCGCACAACCGCCAGTGCGTGGATCTGCGAAACACGCGCCTCGGAAAGATTGAAAAGCTGTGCAATTTCACTGAGTCGCAGCTCTTCAAAGTAATACAGATAAAGGACCTTCTGCTCACGCTGAGTAAGATGCCGGAATCCTTCGCGAAGCAGTTGCTGAACATCGTGCTGATGGGCTTCATTATCCGATTCCCCGTTTGGGTCGGCAATCACTTCATGCAGCGACAGACTGTCACTGTCTTCCGCATCCAGCGAACACCAAGGCTTGGCCTGATCCATCATCAGATGAAAATCTTCCACGCTCATTTCCAACTGCGTGGCGATCTCCTCCTCGGTGGGTGCTTCTCCATACTCTTTTATCCAGACAGAAACCACCTCTTCCACCTGCTCCACCTTACCGCGTTTGTTACGGGAAAGATGATCACACGCACGGAGTTCGTCGAGCACCGCTCCGCGAATGCGCGGATAGGCATAGCCCTCAAACGGAACCCCGCGTTCCGGATCAAAAGCAATAATCGATTTATAGAGCCCGAGCAGCGCCGCCTGTGAAAGGTCTTCAATCACCACATGCGAAGGCAGCCGAATCGCAATCCGCTCCAACACCCGGTTAACCAAAGGAAGATAGGCCTCAATCAGTTCGTCAACAACGACGCTCTCTGTGGATTTATAGGCCCTCCAGAGAACCTCGTTGGAATGCTCGGTCCCACAACCCGGTTTAGTTTCCGGAAAATCAATCATCGCCTAGACTCCGCTTCAAGTTCAGGAGCAGACTCTTTCCTTCGGTTTTCCTCAATCTTCTGTGCAAGAAAACGATAAAGAATTACATTGAAATAGCGAAAGAACGCCATAACCACAACCGTTGCAATGGCCAATACAATGGCGGAGCGGAAGAGCACTGTCCAAAACGCAACTCCGCGAAGAAACCCCACCAGCATGGAGATCAGGCAGAAGAAAAATCCCACCACCATCGCCAGATTGACCAACACGGCACTCACTATTCAGCAACTCCTCTGCTTTCGTCGCTATTTCCAGTTTTAGCGATCAACTCAAATGCACTGCGATCCATCGGCTTACCATGTTCGCGCGCCTTATTGGCCGCCACCAACGTACGGGCCAGATTGCGCAGACCAATCGCCGGAGCCGAGTCCGGCGCATAGTGAAGAAGCCCGATCCGTGCGCGAATCGCATCGCCCACCACAAAATCGTGCAAAATAATGCCCGCCACCTTAAAGGCGCGTCCAAGAAACCGCGTCGTCGCATCGTTCAGTCGGCGCGCCAGTGCATAGCCTTCCTCTTCCGAGCGAACATTGTTGACCACCAACTGAATTTCCGGCGGATTCGGATTCCCGCAAAGAATCTTGATCAGCGAATACGCATCCATAACCGAGGTCGGTTCGTTCATCATCACCACGTTCACCTGCGGCATGGCCTGTAGAAAAGTGATTGCACCCGCTCCGATCCCCGCCTCAATATCGATAATCAAATAGTCATACTTTGCCGAAAAGCGGATCAAATCGTCTACCAGCATATCGCGGCGGGCTTCATTGATGGAGACCATTTCGCGTGCTCCAGAAGAGGAGGCCAACACATCCGGACCATTCGGAACAGAAACCACCGCGCGCTCAAGCGGACAACCGCCGTATACGACATCCTGCAGGGTAAAGAGCGGATCAAAACCCATCTGCAGATCGACGTTCGCCAATCCCATATCAGCATCCACCAAAAGAACACGATAGCCCATGTCGACCAAGGCCATTGAAAGCCCCACCGAAATCATGGTTTTACCCACCCCGCCTTTACCGCTTCCAACAGCGAGGCAACGTAACTGACGCGATACTGCAACAACTTCATTCTGCTCTGTATTTTCTTTTCCCATAGGTCATTTCCTATTTTCGATATTTAAATTATGCGGGTATAAGCTCTCTTCTAGCTCCCTTCGGGGCGGGTATCAAATTGATAATATCCACATCCACCCATTCCGGCACTTCGCCCAGCGAAAGAACCGGAAGATTTTTCATTTCACACTGCGCCAACTGCTTTGCAAGACGCCGTACCGACGGACTGGCAATGAGCACCGGCTCCGACCCGGCTTCTCGGACCGCGCTGACCGCTTCAACCATATTATCAAGAATTTCCCGTGCCTGTTGCGGATCCATACGCAGCGTGGTGGTTGCACCAATGGCAGAGCCGGATTCTTTCAGCAGCTTTTCCAGATCCGGGTGAAGACCAATCGCCTTTAACGTCCCGTCACCGGAAAGATGGGGCTGTGTAATGGTGCCGCCCAGCGAGTGACGACACAGCTCGGACAGCAGTCCGATATCCTTTGTCTGCGTCGCATTGTCCGCCAGCGTTTCAAGAATCACCGGAAGATCGCGGATCGATACCTGCTCCTTAAGTAGTTCCTGCAGCACACGATGCACCGCGCCCACCTCAAGCTTATTGGGAATCAGCTCTTCAACCACAGCCTTATTCGCCTCTTTCGCCTGCTCAATCAAATCGCTCACATTCTGACGGCTCAACAGCTCTGCGGCATGCGAGCGGGCCAGCGTCGACAAATGGGTAGTGATGACACTCGCGGCATCGACCAGCGTCAGACCGCGTGCTTCCGCCAAAGCACGGCGCGGCTCCGGAACCCACCAGGCTGTAAAACCGAACGACGGATCTGCCGTCTTGCGGAATCCTTCAAAATTGGCCGTACCACTGGGATCAATCGCCAACATACAGCCCGGCATTGTTGCATAACGTGCCACCTCAAGACCGCGAATAAAAATACGGTATTCCCCGCTCGAAAGCTCCATATCATCCTGCACATTCACCGGCGGAATCACAATACCCATCTCCTCCGCCAGTTGATTGCGGACATTCCCGATCCGTTCAATCAGGTTCCCGCCCTGCTGCCGATCCACCAGACCGACCAATCCAAAGCCGATTCGCAACTCCATTGCGCTCACGCGCAGCACATCCTTATACGCCTTGGCCGTAGGCTCACCCAAACGCGCCGGATTCGGCACATTCTTTGCGGCCTCTCCGGCATCCAGCCGTCCACCCGTTGTTTTCGGCTTTTCCGCCTCCGCCTGAGCGACCTGCCGTTTTTTACCAATCGCATAGCCCATCCCGGCCGTCCCCGCACCCACAAGGGTGAACGGCAGAAAAGGCAGCCCGGGAACAAAACCTGCCGCTATCAGCATCCCGCCGGTTATCATCAGCGGACGCGGACGATAAAAGAGTTGGGATTTTACACTGTCGCCCAAATCGTTCCCACTGGCTGAACGAGTCACCAAGACACCAGCAGCCGTAGAAATCACCAACGCCGGAATCTGCGAAATCAAACCGTCACCAATCGTCAGAATCGTATACCGCGAAAGTGCCTCGCCGGCAGACATCCCCTTTTGCGACATACCAATCGCAAATCCAGCGACAATATTGATAACAATAATGATCAAACCAGCAATGGCATCACCGCTCACAAACTTACTTGCACCGTCCATGGCCCCATAAAAGTCGGTTTCCTGCGCCAGTTTTTCACGACGGCGAATGGCCTCTTTCTCGTCAATAATGCCCTGATTCAAATCGGCATCCACACTCATCTGCTTGCCCGGCAACGCATCCAACGTAAAGCGTGCAGCCACTTCCGCCACACGACCGGAACCCTTGGTGATCACCTTAAAATTGATCACCACAATAATCGCAAAAATGACCAATCCAACCAAATAATTACCGCCGGCCACAAACGCCCCGAAAGCCTCAATCACGTTACCCGCAAACGCATTAAGTAAAATCTGACGAGTGGACGACACATTCACCGCCAAACGCATTAACGTAACCATCAACAGCACGCTCGGAAACGATGAAAACTCCAACGGATCCTTAATGCTGATAATGTACACCATCATCAACACACCCACCGCCACATTAATGACCAACAACAAGTCCAGCAGCTGATACGGGATGGGAATAAACATCACCGCGAGCACCAGCAGCAGCACGATTGAAGTAAATACGTCGGACTTTCGGACATTCATCATGCTGCGCATACAGCAATCCGTATGCCACGGATCAGATCCACCGTACCGCAGCCATCTTGGATGCTCTGCTCCCGTACCGCGGCCATCTTGGCTGCCTTTCC
>CAYOBH010000047.1:0-16256 GCA_964402125.1 uncultured Verrucomicrobiota bacterium | reverse complement strand
TTAAAGGGGCGAAAAAAGGCGTTTTCAAATGACCATTTGAGAAACTCGGGTTAAGCACTTTGATGAAGTGCTGGAGGAAGAGGAACGCCGTCTCGCCGGTGCGGATGGGAAAGTTTTGCTGCACCTCCTTCCGCTCCTTTCCGCCGAAGGGCGGGTTGGCGAGGATGATGTCGAAGCGGTCCTTCTCCTGCACATCGGCCAGGTTCTCGGCCAGCGTGTTGACGTGGAGAATGTTCGGCGCCTTGATGCCATGCAGGATCATGTTCATGATCGCGATCACGTAGGCGAGCGACTTCTTCTCCTTGCCGTAGAACGTGCGCTCCTGCAAGGCGCGCCATTCGGCGGTGCTCATGGACCGGCCGGTGCGTGAGCCTGTCGAACGCAGGTACTCGAACGCTTCGCACAGAAAGCCCGCCGTGCCGACCGCCGGATCGCAAATGGTCTCGCCCAGCTTCGGCTCGGTGACGGCAACAATGGCGCGAATCAGCGGGCGCGAGGTGTAATACTCGCCGCCGTTGCGCCCCGCGTTGTGGTCGATCCGATTCGACAGGCTCACGGTGTCACTTGCCCGCCCTGAGCCTGCCGAAGGGTCTTGGCCCTTGGTACGGCCCAAAAGATTCCCAGCGGTAGGGCTGATCGAGGATGTGGGTGTATTTCCGGCCTTCAAGGGCGGCTGCGGTGGCCTTGTCGTGTTCGAGGGCGTCGAGGTATTTCAGAAAGAGCAGCCTATTCAGCGGCTTTGATGCGGTCCCACGCTTTTGTGTAGAGCTCTATCGATTCGCCGACATCTTCCAGAATCTGGCAGTTTGCCAGCACCTCAGGAGCAAGAAAGATGGCGGGATTGTTACGGATTTCTTTGTTGATCAGATCATAGGCCGGCAGATTGGGAATCTGCGCCAGATTCCATTCCATGTTCGCGGCGGCGACTTCCGGGCGCAGCATAAAGTTGATAAATTTATACGCCAAATCCTGATTGTCGGAAGAAACGGGAATCACCATTTCGTCGCAGGTGGCGGCCATACCTTCTTTCGGGAAGAGGATGTCAATATTGTCGTTTTCTTCCATGACCATCAGCAGATCGGACGAATAGCCTTGGACGAGAATAAATTCGGCGGAGTCGATACCCGTTTTGTACTGCTCGCTGTCAAATTTAGCGATTTGCTTTTTCCATTTGATCACGAGGTCGGCGGCTTCGTTGATCTGCTTTTCATCGATGGAGTTCAGCGGATAGCCGAGTTTGATCAGTGCAGCGCCGATGGTTTCGCGAATATCGTTAACCAGCGTGGTGCGTCCGGCATATTGCGTATTGGCGAAGAGATCCCAGGTTGCTTCCGGGTTGCTAATTTTATCCGTGCGATATCCAATGGCGGTATAACCGAAGGCGTACGGCACGCTGTAGGAGCATTCTTTGTCGATCAGCAGGGCTTTGAAGGAGGGATCAATATTACTGAGATTGGGCAGCTTGGAGGGGTCAAGCTGTACCAGCATATTTTGATCGTCCATGAGCTTGCACATGTAGCTGGAGGGAAAAATCACATCGTATCCCGTGGCGCCGGCCTTGAGCTTGGCGTACATAGACTCATTGGAGTCAAAGGTATCCACCACCACTTTACAGTTAAATTCCTTTTCAAAGGCGGCCAGCTGGTCTTCATCGACATAGTCGGCCCAGTTGTAGACGTTGAGCGTCGGCCTAGTGTCTTTTCCGCATCCGGTCAGCCCTCCGGTGATGGTGGCGAGAGTGAGAATAGACAGGGTTTTCAGTATTTTCATCATAGGTCCGTTCCTTTCTTTTTGTTGATCAGTTGACTGCTCCCAACGGCCACAAAGGTGACCAGCAGAAGCAAGGTTGAAAGCGCGTTGATGACCGGCATGAACCGGCTGTGTTTCATCATGCTGTAAATATACACCGGCAGTGTGTTTGAGCCGGGGCCGGCAACGAAAAAGGTAATTACAAAATCGTCAATTGAGAGGGTAAATGCCAGCAAAGCCCCGGCAGCAATGCCGGGAGCGAGGGCGGGCAACAGAACGCGCGTCGTTGCGGTCCAGCTGTTTGCGCCCAGATCGTAGGCCGCCTCCATCATGGAAAAATCAAAATCCTGCAACCTAGCGAGCACGACCATCGCCACATAACTGATGCAAAACGTAATGTGGGCGATGCAGATCGAAACCAGTCCAAGCTCGAAACCTACGGCCACAAAGAACAGCAGCAGGCTCATCCCCATCAGAAGGTCCGGCAGGACAAGGGGCATATAGATCAGGCCGTTGTGGAATTTCTGCAGTTTGCCATGGAAGCGATCCAGGGCATAGGCCGCCACCGTTCCGAGCACCGTCGAGACCACCGTGCTCACCGACGCAACGAGCAGCGAGTTGCGCAGGGCATGCCAGATGTCGGCATCCTTCCACAGATGGGCATACCACTTCAGCGTGAAACCAGTCCACGCGCTGCCATACTTGTGTTCGTTGAACGAGTTAACCACCAGAATGATAATGGGCAGGTAGAAGAAGATCATCACCAGCAACAGCGTAACCTCAGGCAGTCTTGAGCGCTTCATGACTCCCCTCGCTTCTTCCGGTGCAGCACCAGCGTGCTGACGAGCATCGGCAACATTACGCCAAGGCAAAGCAGCGCGGACAACGCGGCCGCATGCGGCAGGTTCCGGTCGGTAGAGGCACGCTGGGCAATCTTGTTCCCCAGCATCTCGCTCGACGGCCCTCCAATAATGTCAGGAATGACATAGGAGCCTAGGGAGGGAATGAACACCATCAGGATGGCGGTTTGCATCCCGCGGCGAATACCGGGAATAAACACGCGCCGGAAGGCGGTCGCTACCGAGGAACCGAGATCAAGCGCGGCATCGATCAGCGAAAAATCAAATTTTTCGATTGAGGCGTAGAGCGGCATGATCGCGAATGGAAGATAGGTATAGACCATCACCATCAGCACGGCCCCCTCGTTGTAGAGGAGCATCGTATCGGGCGTGGCGAGCCCGACCGAAACCAGCGCATGCTTGAGTATCCCCTCCGGATGAAGGATCGCCTTCCACGCCAAAACACGGATGAGGAAACTGGTCCAGAACGGGATAATCACCAGCATGAGAAGCCAGCGCTGGCATTTTTCCGAGGCGCGGGCAATGCAGTAGCCAAAGGGGATCCCCAGCACGATGCAGACGGCGGTGCAGTAGAAGGAGAGCCGGAGCGTGCGCCAGACGATCGCGGGATAGTTCGGGTTTCCGAGTTCAATCCAAGTTCGCAGGGTCCATCCCTCGCCAACATCGCCGAGCAGATCGGCGGGCTTGAAGGCGATCACGAAGACCAACAGCGTCGGCAGCAGGAAAAACAATACCAGCCAAACAAGGCTGGGGGTGGTAAGGAGCCACTCCTTCAGCCGCTTCGACATTATTGCCAGCCGAATAAGACCGGGGATGGAAAGGAACCGCTCCTTCAGCCGCCTCGACATTATTCCTCCTCCACGTCGTCGACTGCGGCGGGTTCTTCGATGAGCTCGGTATCCGACGGGAGGGCCAGCAACGCCTCGTCGTTCTCGTCGTAGCGTTCCAGCATGTAACCATCGTCGGCGTGCCAGCTGATCCAAACCTCCTCGTTCCACTGGATGGGTTTGCGATCCAGCAGGAAACGGCTGTGCTGGCTGGTGACGGAAATCAGGTATTCATCGTTGATCCGAACCCAGCACTTGGAATGCGAGCCCAGGTAGATGATATCCTCGACAATCCCGCGCAGGGTGTTGTGCTTCGGACTGGGGACAGGGGGCTTCCGGTCCATCGAAAACTTTTCGGGACGAACGCTCACGTCGACCCGGACATTGGCGCGCAGGTTTTTGTCGTTGAAAAAGCGCAGTCGAGGCTCAATGCCCTCGATCTCGATAAGGCAATATTCGTTGTCGATGATCTCGCAAACCCGCCCATTGAAAAAGTTGGTATCGCCGATAAACGCCGCCGTGAAACTACTGCGCGGCGCCTCGTAGATTTCTGTAGACGTTCCGACCTGCTCGACAACCCCGCGGTTTAACACGGCAATCCGGTCGGAAAGCCCCATCGCCTCGCTCTGGTCGTGGGTAACGTAAACAAACGTGGTTCCGACTTCGTCGTGGATGCCGTCCAATTCAACCAGCATGCGCTGGCGCAGCTTGAGATCAAGCGCGGCCAACGGCTCGTCGAGCAGCAAAACCTGCGGGCGATTAATCAGCGCCCGGGCAATGGCAACACGCTGTTTTTGTCCGCCGCTAATCTGGTGCGGGCGTTTGTGGGCGTGATATTCAAGCTGAACGAGCTGGAGCATCGCTTCCACCCGCTCAGCGATCTCTTTTTTGGGAACCTTTGCAATCTGAAGTCCGAAGGCAATGTTTTCGCGCACCGTCATGTTCGGAAAGAGCGCGTAGTTTTGGAAGATCGTATTGACCTTGCGACGATTCGGCGGAAGGTCGGTAATGTCTTTGCCGTCGAGGAGAACACGGCCTGCGTCCGGCGCTTCGAACCCTGCACAGATCCGCAGCAGCGTGGTCTTTCCACAACCGCTCGGGCCCAGCAAAGAAAAGATTTCGCCCTGATTGATACTCAGCGAAACATGGTCGAGCGCCTTCAGGTCGCCAAAGCTTTTAGTTATCCCCTTAAACTCCAGAAATCCATTCATTTTTCCGCGATCTGCCCTCCAAATAAATAGCGGGGATTGGAAACCAAGATGCCCGCCTTGGCAATCCCAAAAAAATCTTCATTTCACGCGAGCACCGAATGAAGGGATGATTTCTTTTTGCGGGTTTAGCCTATGGACTTATTTCGCTCCTGAACCTATAGTCGCCCGCTCATTTTAACCCTACCGGAGGAAAACCCATGTATGATGAAAAGGTTGTGAAGAAGGCAAAGGCCATCCACGCGGAAATCTACGGAAAAAATCCCACCACAGTGGCTTATGCTCCAGGCCGAATTGAAGTGCTGGGTAATCACACCGACTACAACGCCGGCACGACCTTTTCCTGCGCCATCAACATGGGCCACTGCTTCTGCATCTCCGCCTCCGAAAAACCGGGTGTACGCCTGACCGCCGGCGACCTGAAAGAGACCACCGAGTTTGATCCTTCCAACGGCGATGCGCTGGAAAAGAGATTTCAGTGGACCAACTATGTAAAAGGCGTAATGCACTACCTCCGCGACTTCGACGTGGAAATCAACAACGTCGACTGCACGTTTCTCGGTTCTATTCCGATGGGTGCCGGACTCTCCAGCTCCGCCGCGCTGGAAGTGGCCACGGCCTACGCCGTGCTCGCCTACACCGGCAAGGAGATTGATAAAATCGACATTGCCAAGATCGGCCAGCGCGCGGAACACGAGTTCGCCGGTTGCAGCTGCGGCCTGCTCGATCAGTTTTCCAGCATTTACGGCGTCCACCACGGGCTGATCCATTCCGACTTCCGTACGTTGGAAACCTATCCCGTAAAACTGCCCGACGATGTCGTCTTCCTGATGATCAACCCGAACGTCAAACACGCGCTCGCCGAGTCGCCCTACAACGCACGACGGAAAAGCTGCGAAAAGGCCGCCGCTCAACTTAACGCGCTCGTCGATTACGAGGTCTCCGCACTGCGCGACATACCCTTTGAAGATTTTGAAGCCCATAAGGACAAGATCGACCCCGAGGCCGCCCAACGAGCAACCCATGTGGTCAGTGAAATTTATCGCGTGGAAGAAGGCGTTAAGCTGCTCAAAGAAGGTCAGCTTGAGGCGTTCGGTCAATATCTCTACGACTCGCACGAAACCTCGCGCACCGCGTTTGAAAATTCCTGCGCAGAACTCGATATCGTTGTTGAAGCAGCCCGCGAGGCCGGCGCACTCGGCGCACGCCTCTCCGGCGGCGGTTGGGGCGGCAGCGCCATCGCACTCGTACACGCCGACCAGGCCGACGCCATCTGCGCAAAAATCATTAAAATCTGCAAAACCAAAGGCTTTGAGCCTACGGCGGAAACGATCATTCCTTCCGCCGGCGCAACGGTGGTGGAGTAGAAATATAGTGCGTATTTCGTATTGCGTATTACTTGATCCTCAAACAGAGAGACCAAAAAATTATACGCAATACGTAATACGCAATACGCAATACGTAATACGCAGTACGCAATAAAGCAGTACGCAAAAAGGAGATTCTCAAATGAAAGTACTCGTTGCCGGCGGAGCCGGATATATCGGAAGCGTTACGACACAAATGCTCTGCGACGAAGGGCACGACGTTGTGGTCTTCGACAACCTTGAACGAGGACATCGCCCGGCGGTTGATCCCCGCGCATCGTTTATTCAGGACGACCTGCGCAATCGGAGCGACATCAAAAACGCGCTGCTCGCGGAACGCCCCGAGGCGGTCATTCACTTTGCCGCCTACATCGAGGTTGGCGAATCGATGAAAGCGCCGATGCCGTTCTTCGAAAACAATGTCAGCGGATCGCTCAACCTGATGACCGCAATGGTGGAAGCCGGATGTAAAAAACTGATCTTTTCCTCCACCTGCGCCACCTACGGAACGCCGGAGCGCATTCCGATGGACGAAACACTCCCGCAGAAACCCGAATCCGTCTATGGAGAATCCAAACTCCTCTGCGAAAAAATCTTCCGCTGGGGGCAGGAAATCCACGGCATTGAATGCGTCTTTCTGCGCTATTTCAACGCCTGCGGTGCCACCGAACAATACGGCGAAGCGCACCACCCGGAGAGCCATCTGATTCCCCTCGTGCTCCAAGTCGCGCAAGGAAAGCGCGAAAAAATCTCCATCTTCGGCGAGGATTATGAAACCCGCGACGGCACCTGCGTGCGCGACTACATCCACATCAAAGATTTGGCGCAGGCGCATATTTTGGCACTCAAGCCCGGCATTTCGGGCGCGTTCAACCTCGGTAACGGCGACGGCTACACGGTCAAGGAAGTGATCGATGTCTGCCGCGAAGTGACCGGCCATCCGATCCCCGCAGAAAGCCAACCGCGCCGTCCGGGCGACTGCACGGCGCTCGTCGCCGATGCCGCCAAGGCAAAAACGGTACTTGGCTGGAATCCGCAGCACGCCGACCTTAAGGAAATCGTCCAAAGCGCGTGGAATTGGCATCAGGTCCATCCCAACGGCTATAACGATTAGTCCTCAAGAAATGGGTCTGTTCCCTATCATCGGGTATTCTTCGTTTTAGCAGTGCCACAGGTACTTATCGCGGCAGTTTAATTTCGCGGCGGATATAGGTAGGGACATCCAGATCCTGGTTGTTGTAAATGGTCGGATTCACATGGGCAAACCTTCCTTTTCCAACCGTTTCGAGCGTAAATTCCCCCTGTCCGCCTCTCCCGCGGACCGCAATCTGCCGACCTGCACTATCCACCAACGGCTCTTTCCACTGCTCCGCAAGCAAAACCATGGCCGAAAGATCATCGCCGCAATCCGGATCAACCAGAACCCCAAAATTAAACCAGACCTCCGCAGGGAGTTGGTCTTGTATCTTTTTCATGACCGTTTCAATCTCGCGCAAAGTGAGACTTGGACCGCCCGTTATTCCGACAATAACCCCTTGAGCCCTAGCCCACGGCTCCACATTGCCCAGCAGCGGATGCGTCAGTAACGATTCCGCCACGATCTCGGCCCGAGTCGGGCCGGCAGCGCGCCCTAATGCGAGATTGCAGAAGCCATCGCAGTTTTTGAGCATGGTGTGAATACAGGCAAAATCCAGACTACACACTCCGACGCTGGAAATCAGCCGGCAGAGCATACCCACGCCGTCGCGAACAACCTGATGGCTTCTGGAAAATGCATCCTCCGCCGATATATCGGAATCTGCGCGGCTCAACAGTCGTTCGTTGGAGATACGAATGACCGCATCGGCGTGAGTTCGAACCCGTTTCATCGAATCTTCGGCCGCCGATTTTTTCATTTTCCCTTCAAAATCGAACGGCATGGAGAGGACGGCCAGAATCAGGCAACCAGCCTCCCGGGCAATACGCGTGACCACAGGCAACGCTCCGGAAGCCGTTCCGCCGCCGAGACCGCCCACAAGAATCACTAAATCCACATCCCGCAGTTTGCGGCGGATACCCGATGAATCTTTTTCCAGCAACTGACGCCCCAGCTCAACCGCACCGCCCGCACTGAGGCCGTGCGTTATGCTTTCGCCAACGCAAACAAAATTATCTATTCCCAACCCGGCGAGCAGCTTGCTGTCGGTATCCACTGCGGTAACCATCACCTCTTCGGGAAGACCGGAAAGGCTGGAAACCGCAAGGCTTCCGCTCGATCCCACCCCCATTACCAATGTGCGAGGAACATGCAGAGTAGAAAATCGTTTTTCAGATGGATCAGTCACGGCCACCTCCCCAGAGCATCTTCAGCAAGCGTCGCCCCAAAGAGGGCTTATATTCTACCTTTTTCATATCCGAAGCGTACCGAATGGCACCGAT
Source organism: uncultured Verrucomicrobiota bacterium (assembly GCA_964402125.1). Taxonomy (GTDB): domain Bacteria; phylum Verrucomicrobiota; class Kiritimatiellia; order Kiritimatiellales; family Pontiellaceae; genus Pontiella. The sequence goes on along the minus strand of CAYOBH010000047.1, from coordinate 7,827 downwards.
GTGGCAGGCGTAGAGCGAACCCTCTTTCGCGGTGGACAATCCCTGCACATCGAACGGTTTCCCCTGTGAACACGGTACATTAAAAACCTTTTGCCCCAGATCGCGCGTTCCGCTGAGGAAAGAACCGCCGCCGGTCAAGAGTACCCCTGCACCCAGCGGGACATTCGGGCAGCTGCGATCGATGCTTTCTTTAATGAGTCCAAAGAGTTCGTCCATACGTGCATTTATGATGGTGTTGAGTGTAATGGCGCGCACCATTTTCCCGCCGAAACCCTGCGCCGAAGCGGGTAGCGAAATATTATGATCTCGTTCCATCAGGTTGGTAATCGCGCTGCCTTTCTCCTGCTTCAGCAATTCCGCCTGCGCCATAGGAATCTGAAGCCCGGAGGAAATATCGTTCGTCACATGTTCTCCGCCTACTCCAATGGATCCGGCGGCCATAACAAAGCCGTCATAATAGAGCACAAAATCGGTCGTACCAGCACCGATATCAATGACCAATACGCCCGCTTTTTTCTGTTCATCGGACACCACCGCGCGGGCAGCGCACAGTCCACTGAAAACCGCGTCCTCACAAGCTATCGGCGCATCATCGACTATTTTGCGCAAGTTATCCACGGCGCTTCGCTTTCCGTGAATCGTCAGCACATCCACCCGCAGCTCTTCGCAGGCCATTCCCACCGGATTCGTCACATTGAGCGAATCATCCACTTGGAAAAACTGTTGAAGCGAATGAAGCCGAATGCGGTTTTCGGGGAGCAGAACCTTACGGGCCGTTTCGACCACTTCCGCCACATCCGCTTCGCTAATTTCCGCCAGACGGTTATCGCCGGGATCGACCACCCGATGAACACCAGTGCTCTTTTTAGCTTCCGCCTGTCCGCCGGAAGTAATCAGAATGACGGACTGAATCGTCTTCCGCCAATTTTCCTCTGCGGCCTTCAGCGCCGCACGCACGCAGTCAATGGCATCATCGCGGTCCACAATTTCGCCCTTACGAATGCCCTTCGACTCCGCCTCGCCGATGCCGACCACGGTAACCACACCGTCATCGCGCAACTCACCCACCAAGACGCGGATGGTGCTCGTTCCTATTTCTAAAACTGCTGTTGCTTCTAGTGACATAATTTACTGCGGCATAGTGCCGATTTACTTTGGCTTAAAAATCAACTGCTCCCTACTCGTCATCAGATCACCTGTACAGTTCACAGGAGGATCTCCACTCATCACACGAAAACTAATGGTGCTCGCCAACAGCGAGAGCTTGGCCTCCAACGAATGCAGCGGCATTTTTACGGAGACATTGTCTCTCAGGTTCAAAATGACATAATCGTACGGGGAAACGTCAATATTCAGTAACTGAATATAATTATCCCATCGAAGATTACTGTTGCACAGCTTGATGACACCTAATGCCACCTTGATCTTTTCATCATTTAACTGATTCCCAGGAACCAGTTTTTCGGTAAGACCCGTGATATAGCTAAGGTGTCCCACACCTCGCCGTCCTTCGGATGTCAACAACACCCCTTCTGCATCGATGAGACATCGGACGTTCGAATCAGGATGATCAGAATCCACCCGCGCAACCGGAACGCGTTCGCGCACCTCAATCCGCAACGTATTCGGAAGCTTCCGCTCAAACCGAGTGGAGACAATATCAGGATTTTTGAACTTTTTGCGAAGATCCTTAAAACGCAGCGCAAATAGATTCATTCCCTCGCGTATATTGCCCATTTCGCAAATATCCGCCGCGCTGAATTTATCCCCTGAAATGGAAACCTCAATGGTGCGAATCCTAAACGTTGGATTTTCCGAAAACAGCACGCGTTCGGCCCATAAAAAAGACCAAACGATTCCGGCACAGAGAAATACGACCAACACCAGCAAAACAAGGATGGCAGCAACACGGCGTGCAACAACCAGCCCACGCCGCTCTGTGCGTTTCCGGTCCTTCACATATTGGATATTTCCCCGATTCGTATTCAACGTTCTAACAGCCATTCTCTGCACCCCTGAAACAATGCTGAACTATAGATGGGCCTGTTCCATGATTCGACAACAAAGCGCTGAAAAACCGATTCCCGCCGCCTGCGCCGCCTTGGGAAGCAGGCTGGTTGCAGTAAAGCCCGGAATGGCATTCAGTTCCAGCACATAGGGTTTACCCTCCGGCGAAAGCCGAAAATCGACGCGCCCAAAACCTTCCGCGCCCAAACATTTAAATGTCTTCAGCGCAATCGCTTGAAGTTGCTCTGTCATTTCGGGCTCAAGCTTCGCGGGAACTATATATTCGGTATCGCCGGTCACATATTTAGCCGCAAAATCATACCATTTTTTCGCAGGCTTAATCTCTACGATCGGCAGCACCTGATCGCCCACAATGCTCACCGTCAGCTCTCGCCCAGGAATATATTCCTCCACCAACGCATCGCCCGAAAACTGTACTGCCTTTTTAAACGAAGCCTCCCACTCCGACTCCTTAAAGACGAGAGAGCAGCCCACACTCGAGCCCTCGCGCGGCGGCTTCACTGCCACCGGCAGAGGCAACGTTCGTGCTGCTGCGACCTTCAGCAACTCACCTTTTGCAACCGGAACCCCGTTTTCCGCCAGACAGGCCCGCGTTAAAACCTTATCGAACGAGAGGCGGCTCGATGCTGCACCGGAACCCGTAAAAGGCACGCCCGCTTCCGCCAGCAAGGTCTGAATTTCTCCATCCTCTCCAAACTGTCCGTGAAGCGCTACAAAGACCGCCTCCACGCCGGACGGAAGCTCCAGACTCCGCGAATCCACCTCCACCTCCACCACCTCATAACCGCCATCGCGCAACCCCTGCGCAACGGCTGCACCCGATTTGAACGACACCTCGCGCTCCGAAGAAACGCCGCCCTTCAAAACCGCCACCTTGTTAAATTTCCTGCCCATTTTTTCTCCATTGGTTATGAAAGTTCCATTAAACAAAACTATGCCTCCGACGGAAAGAAGGAACACAGCTACTTTTTAGTTTGCTTGTTTATCCACCCTGCGTATTTTTTGAACTGAAGAACAGGAGCATCCGAACCCAACATAGGACCAGACGATGAATAAAGCCAACCGAATTCCCGCCCGTATCGCCGAGGCACTGCAAAAGTTTCCTCCGTTCTCGATGCTTCCCACCCCCACGGTAGCCAACCTTGCAGAAAAAGCCTTCGTCAAGATTCTCGTGCAGGGCGACTTCGTCTGGAAACAAGGCGACCCGCCGGGCGACGAGGTCCTCTTCCTCGCCATGGGCCGGGTGGAATACTATCGCTTCGAAAACGGGACCAACGAGCTGGTCGACGTGCGCGACGTGGGCGACATCCTCGGCCTCTCTGCTCTGCACGAGGCGGAATCCTACCGCGTCACCGCCGAGGTCAAGGAGGACAGCATCCTCTACGTCCTGCCCTGGTCGGACGTGCGCTTCATCCTCGAAGTCAACGACCAGGCCCGGAACTATGTCCGCCGCCATCTCTTCTGGGGAACCCGCGTCGGACGTTCAATCGCCTCCTTCAACCTCGAAACGCCCGTAGAAACCCGCAATATTCTAGAGGCCCACCTCGACGGCGCACAGGTGATCCAGCCGCGGCCGATCGAGCGACTCCTTTCCTGCCAACCCAACACTTCGATACGAACCGCCGCCGAAATGATGGTCTCGCGGGATTTGTCGTCGATTCTCGTCGTGGACACCGAAAACCGTCCGCTGGGCTTTGTGACCAACCGCCAGCTCGTGCGGGAAGTGATTGTCGGCAACAACGCCTCCACCAGCCCGGTAGCCCGCGTCATGCTCAGTCCCGTGGCAACCGTCACGCCCAAGTCGAGCACGGTGGCAGCCCTGCTCACCATGCTCACCGAACACATCGACCACATCTGCGTCACCGAGGATGGAACGCCCGAGAGCCGGGCCATCGATGTCTGCACGCCGAAAGACCTGCTCGCCCAAAGCGGACGCCATCCGGTCGGGATCGCCAACAGCATCCAGCGGGCACGCAGTTCGGCGCGCCTGAGGGAACTGTGCGACGATATCGAGGCGATCGCCTATTCCTACCTCGAAGCCGGGATCTCGGGCATCGTCATGGGCCAGATCTGCGCCCAGCTTTTCGATACGCTCGTCGCCCGCATGATTCAAATCGCCGAGGAAAAGCTCGCCGAAAAGGGAACTACCCTGCCCCAGATCCCTTGGGCCTGGATGGCGGTGGGCAGCGACGGCCGCCGCGAACAGGTCCTGCGCACCGACATGGACAACGCCTTGGTTTTCAAGAGTTCCGGGGACGCCAAAACCGACGAGAACCACCGCGCCATCTTCCTCGAAATGGCGACGCAGGTGATCAACCTGATGATCGAAGCGGGCTTCTCGCGCTGCCAGGGCGGCGTCATGGCCTCGAATCCCCGCTGGTGCAAAACGGAAACGGAGTGGATCGCGGAGATCCGCGATGTCGAACACCTGCTCGATGGCGACAATCTGCTGCGGGCCTTGGTCCTCTACGACCTGCGCTACGTGGCGGGCGACCGGGAAATCTGCCACCAGGTCCGCGATACCGTCTTCGAGTTTTCGGCGACCGCCGACCGGTCGAGCGCCTTGAAGCATCTGGCGGATATGGTGGTTGCAACCCCGCCGCCGCTCAACTTCCGTGGCAAGTTCATCGTCGAGAAGAAAGGCATCAACGAAGGCGAGTTCGACCTGAAGAAGCGGGGGTTGACCCCGTTGCGGGATGCGGCCCGCGTGTTCGCGCTCTACTACGGGCTCAAGAGCCACCATTCCACCGGCGGCCGCCTGCAGGAGCTTGCGGCAACGCATCCCGAGCTGGAGGAAGTCGCCAACCTCGCGCGCAGCGGCTACGACCTGCTGCTCCGCTTCCGGACCCTCACCGGCCTGCGCCGCAAGGATGACGGACGGTTCATCGATCCCAGCGACCTGGACCGGCTTGAACGCGAACAGCTGGCCAACGTGTTCGACGTGCAACGCATGGTGCAAAACGCCGTTCGGCGCCACTTTAACCTGGAAGCGCAGCGCTAATGCCTTGGTCCCGTCAAAAGCATCCCGCGTTCCTCGAGCAGTATATCGAGCGGACCCATCCGGGCATCGCGAGGAAAAAGCCCCTCGATCAACTGCGCGTGGTGGCGCTCGACACGGAGACCAGCGGCTTCGAGATCGGAAAGGACCGCCTGCTTTCGGTGGCTGTGATCGATATCGACTGGACCCATATCCACACCAACCACCGGATCGAATGGCTGGTCTACCAGCCAAACATGGTCGCCAACAAGGCCACGGAAATCCACGGCATCCTCCCGTCCGACATCCTGCACGGCATGCCGGAAAAGCAGATGCTGACCGAACTGCTGCCCATCATCTCCGAATCGATCGTGGTCGGCCATCAGACCTGGTTCGATGCCCTCATGCTCAACGAAGCGCTTCAACGCAACTTTGGAATCCCGTTCCTCAATCCAATCATCGATGTCGCCACGCTGGCGATGACTGAGCTGCAACGCTTCCGGAAAAGCGGATACGCCAACCAGAAGCCGCCGTCGATCGAGGACCTTTGCGCCACCTTCGGGCTTCCGCTCCACGATCGCCACACCGCCGAGGGCGATGCGTTCATTGCTGCAGAACTCTTCCTCATCATGTGCGGCCATATCCGCCAACGGAAGGGAAAGATCACGCGGCGCGACCTACCCATCAAGAAGGTGTAGAGCATTTAACAGTCGAAATGCCGCCGCAAAATTGTAGGGCGGGAATGGTTGAAAACGTTGGCTTCCAAGTTTTCAGCCTCGCTGCGCGTCCCGCCGCTGCTGGAAGGGCGTTGCCCGTTCCAGCCCTACAAAAACGTGATGCGACATGTCATTCGGGAATTGCTCTAGCGCGAACGCTCTCCGGCCTCATGCAAACGGCGCGAGCCGCAGCGTTTGTTGGATCCGGTCCCGTTGCTCCGGCAGCACACCGGCTTCATCCGCATAATCGCGCCACCGGCCAACCACCTCGCGCACCTCGCTAATGATCGCTTCGGCGCGGCCCCGCTTCATGGAGGCCGCTTTTGAGCACGCCTTGAAATCGTCGAGCACAAACCCGTCGCGCTTCCCGTTCAGCGTCATCTGATGGGACGATGTCCACTGGCCGGTCGGCTGGTAGCTGTAGGTCACGTCAAATGCGGGCGAAAGCGACCACTGGCCGGACCTGTCCATGAGGAACGCAATGTTTTTCACATGGTCGTCCTGGTTGCGCCCGACCATATTGAACACCATGCGCCTGAACAGCTCCTCCACGGCGGTCATTGAAAGCCCCAGCTTCCGGACCACCTGCAGTGCCTGCTCGTAACTGATCGCCCCGGCCTGGTTGAAATCATAATGGGCCAATCCGCACAGCGACTGCATGTGCAGTTTTCCGCCGCCCTCCAGCCGGTCGAAACGGCGGGTCATGAAATGGCGGCGGCCGCCCTCCTCGAACAAGCGGCAGGGGCTCATGACGATCCCCGCATCCACGGCCATCCGGGAATAGGCATACTCGATCGCGCCGTATCCCTTCGGGTCTTCCACCTCCTTGTCCTTGTTGCCGCCGACTCCGTCGAACTTCATCAGCCAATATTCAAATCCCTCGCCGGCTTTCACCTGCCCCGAGCGCACCTCGTTGGTTTGCGGATTCCAGGCAACCACCGCCTTCGCTCGCGCACCCCCGGCGGAAGTCCCGATCCGCAGCATATCCCTCAAGGCCGCGTCGCGCCCCTCCTCGTCCAGCCAGCCGCGCAGGTTGCTCCGATGGGTCAGCACCTCCGACGCCAGCTCCACCAGCCGGTCGACCTCGACCCGCGACGCGGCGCGCGTACGCGGACCGATGGCGGGCGCATATTCCAGCGCCCCCATTCCCCGCGCTCCCGTATAGCAGAGCCGCTCGACCGCGTTAAACGACCCTTCCGCACGCCCCTCGCGAACCAGCCACGCATCGATCAACGCATTGCCGAAACGATCCGGCAGCGAATCCGCCAGCATGCCCGGCAGCCCGCGAAAGGTCGTGGGATTCAGCTCCGGGAACGAATACAGCCGCGTAGAGAGCGGCATCGTCAGCGGCGACACCTCGATGCCGCTTTGCGCGAACGCCGGGTCATACTCAAACGTCGCCACGGCCTCGCCGTCCGCCAGCGCCACCGCGCCGATCGTCCGGCCCCACAGCCTGACCTCCGACGCCGTGCTCACGACTCATCCCCCCACTGCCATCCCCGCCCGGATGCATCCGCCTTTTTCCGTGGTGCCCGCTTCCGCTCTTCGCCCTTGAGCTTCAGCAGATCCATCGGTCGCGGCCCCGCTTCAGGCACCAATGCTTCCAGCCGGTCGAGCAGTTCCAGCGCCCTCAGCATCCGTACCAGCGTTGCCGTCTGCGCCGTCGCACCCGCCTCGACCCGCTCGACCGTCCGCTTCGATACGCCCGCCCGATGGGCAAGCTCGGCCTGCGACAACCCCGACTCGATCCGCCGCTGCGTCAGACGCCCGCCCAGCTCGGCCAGCACCGCATCATCCGTCATCAAACTCACAATCTTCATTTCCGTCCTCCAAACAACAAGACCTATATCGCAATATACGGCGACTTGAAAGCATTTTCTTCTCCTATTTCGCAACTCGTGACGATTTAAAAACACCCGCTTCGCTCAAGGCACTAAGACCACCAAGCTTTAAAAACCACAAAGAAGAAAGAACCAGTAGAGTAGGCCCGACGGGCGGCTGCCACAGGTGGTGCCTTTCCCGCCGAAACCCCTCGTCGAACCGGACGTGCAGTTTTCCCGCATCCGGCTCTCCTGTGTGCTCCTCGTTTGATTTCTTCGCAATATC
>CAYOBH010000046.1:0-16488 GCA_964402125.1 uncultured Verrucomicrobiota bacterium | reverse complement strand
GAAATTGAGAGAAATGTCTCATGGTTAATCGATCATGGATTGTTTTCCGCTCTGCTGTCGCTTTATATGCCAATACAGCAATGGGGCCGAAGAACGTTTTACAGCGGGCGTGAAATGTGAAACTCTGTGCGCTTTTTGAAGGAGAGTTGGGAATGTTGGCTTATACGTATATCATACTTTTGGTGTGTCTGTTTTTTCCGGGCGTCTATCTATTGCGAAAAGTGCTCTTTATGCTGGATGCATCCGGGAAAATGCCGCTCTATCCGGAAAAGCGCTTCTGTGAAGTCCGAACCGATTTTAAAGGCTCAGACGAAACATTGGAGCGGGTGCTGAATACACTGAAGAGCCTGCACTTCTCGGTGCGCGAACGGGAGGGCAAGTATATCTGTTTTGCGTCGCCGCGTTGTCTGCATCCCATCCGTATTGAGGTCCGACAGGATAAAAACAAGGTCCACCTGCTTTTGACCGATGCCCACTGCAAAATGACCATTACGACCTACCGGGAAAAGAAATATAAGGAAACCATCGACCGCGTTCTGGAGCAGATTAAAACCTCGCTTCAGAACCCCGCCGACGCTTAACGCGGCAGGCACCGCAATCATGAACGTTCCGACTCGCACCCGTTTGTAGTTCACGCTTCAGCGTGCCCCTATTCAAGAGCGTTTTCCAGACAGCCTGAAGGCTGAACTACATACTCCCTACCTGTTCTCTTTGCGAACCTTGCGGCTTTGCGTGAAAAAGCTCCGTGCTCTCCGAGTCCTCCAACGCAGCGGGTGGTAAATGCATTTTGACCGCAAAGAAACGGAGCATTTTTATTTACGGTCTACCGTCCGTATCGCCAAATACCTTGGCCAGATGTTCGTCATCCTGCTTCCTGGTCAGCAGGCTCACAACCGGAACCGCAACGACCGAAAGCACCATGGCCACAGACGCAATTCCGGGCATGAACAACTTTCCAAAGTCGTTGCCCACCTTGGGCATCTCCAAGACAATGCCGACAATCATAGCGAGCAGCCCCACCACGAATCCTGACCAGGCGCCGGTCCGCGTGGTCCCCTTCCAGACGAGCCCGAACAGGTAGGGCGCCAGGAACATACCGGAAACAAGCCCCCAGGAAAGAGCCATCAATACATCGATCGTGGGATTGGGCCAGATGGCCATGAAGAAGGAAAGGATAATGAAAACCGCGCAGCAAACCCGCATGATGTCCATCTGTCCCTTCTGGGTAATGCCCGGCCGGACAAACCCCTTCACGAGGTCGATCGAAATGACCGAACTGGAAACCAATACCAAGGAGGCCAGCGTGGACATGGATGCGGAGAGCATCAGCACGAGGATCACCCCGAAAAAGGCATCCGGGAGCGTGCCCGCCAGCATGAGCGGAACCACCGCATCCATGCCGTCCGGCGGAGGAACATTGCCGAGGAACACGCGACCGAAGGCCCCGGTGAAGTAGGCCGCACCCCCAATGATCAATGCGAAAACGGTGGAGATGATCGCCCCGCGCCGAATCGCGCTTTCATCGCGAATGGCGTAGAATTTGTGGAGCATCTGGGGCATGCCCCAGGTTCCGAAACTGGTCAGGATCACAAGACCCAACAGGCGAAGGGGTGCGGGGCCGAACAACCCCGCGTAGTCCTTGCCGTCGGCCGCGCCATATTCCGCCAGTTTGGCCAGCCCGGCCGACACCCCGCCAATGCTGGGATGGGATAGGACATAGAGCATCATCAGGACGGCTCCGACAATCATGATGAGCCCTTGAACGAAATCGTTGATGGCGGTTGCCACATAGCCGCCCAGCAGCAGGTAGACGGCCGTGAGCGCCGACATGCCGAGAATCACCCAGACCATGGGGAGTCCGAAGGCATGCTCGAACAAAAACCCGAGCCCCTTGTAGATGGAGGCGGTATAGGGGACCAAGAACAGGAAGATCACCAGGGCCGCCACGATTTTCATGGACTTGCTGCCATACCGTTCGGCAAAAAACTCCGGCATGGTGGAGACATTGAGCCGTTGAGTCATGGCGCGGGTGCGCCGTCCCAGTACGAGCCACGCCAGGAGACATCCCAGAAAGGCGTTGCCCAGCGCAATCCAGATCGTGGAAATGCCTATGCCCCAGCCGAATTTCCCGGCATAGCCGACAAAGACCACGGCGGAGAAATAGGATGTGCCATAGGCAAAAGCCGACATCCAGGCACCCAGACTGCGACTTCCCAGAAAGAAGTCATCCATGCTGCGCACCTTCCGCCGGCTGTAGATGCCGATGGCTGCCGTCACAATTACAAAAACACCCAGCGCCAGAATTTTCGCCACCATATCGCTATTCCTTTCATCTATTGAACGACGCATCCGACTCCCCCTTATGGGAAGCCTTCCATCCCATGCCGTGTCACAGCGAACAGGTGCGACTCCCAGCACAACGCCTTTTGCCATTTAACTCAAGAGACCTTTTCAAAGTAAAGCTTCGATTCTCCGACAAATCGAGAGAAGCAGGGTTTTTGCAAAAATCAGCCGGTTTGTTTTGAAGCGCTTGGCTGACTTCAATCAACCTCCCTGACTGCGACGCAGTTTAAAGATTATTTTCTTCCCTCTTTGATTTTCAGCAGATACAACTTGTTGTTCGAAACTGGAGATAAAAATGCAACTGCACACAATAGTGAGTCCCGCTCTCTGTCTGTCCATTTTTTTTAGCACAGCCGCCTCTCTGGTCTGGGCCGATGAGAAAGACGAAAAACTCGCCGCCGAACAGAAAGCCGAAGAGGCGAAAAAGGCGGCCGAAACAGAACGGAAAAAGAAGGAAGCCGAGATCAAATCGCAGATTCCGTACTCCTTCAACGATGTTGCCGACAAGATCGTGATTATCGAATGTAAAGCCTTCGACGGGAGCTCCTTTTCCGGAAGCGGGTTTGTAGCCAAAATGGGAGAGAAGACCTATCTTTTCACCAATCAGCACATCATTCTGGGCTCGGCGAGCATTTCGTTCAGGACGGTCTCGGGAGAAGCCCTTCGCCCGCAAGGTGTAGAACTTTCCAGCGACCGCGACATTGCCCGACTTCCCCTGCCGGACCGCGAAGGATTTGAAATCTCCGAGCAGCCCCAACGCGATGAGCTCATTGCCGTATTCGGCAACAGCGAAGGCGGCGGCGTGGCGACGGAACTTTACGGGAAAGTGACGGATGTGAAGCCCGAAACCATTGCGGTTTCAGCTGAATTTGTCTCCGGCAACAGCGGGAGTCCGGTCCTGAACGACAAGCAGCAGGTTGTGGGCGTGGCTTCATACGTCCATTTCTCGGAGGATGAAGAGGGGAAGGAAACCAGCAAGCGCTATTGCTTCCGCCTGGACGGCTCCAAATGGGCCGCCGTGGACTGGAAAAAATACAACGAAGAGTATGGCAAGGAGTATCGCGAAACCGAGGCGCTGATCGATTCCATCTTCAACATTATTTTATCGTGGGGAGACGATCCCTACGGCTATGTTCCAAGCGATTACAAGGATTATGACCTACAGAAATGGGCAAAGGACCATAATGGCATGGTCAACAAGATCACCCGGCTGAGCGAGCAAGGAACGGCTACACAAAAGGAAGTCGACAAGATCAACAAGCAAATCAGCAGGAACATTAACGAAAGCGCCATGACCCTCTCCGCCTTTTGCCAACGCAAATCTAAGCAGGTTTCAATGAAGCTGGAGAGGAAGGATTTGACGGGGTTCCTGCGGAACGAATACGAAAATTATGTCAAGTTGCTCAAACAGGCCTGCGGAACCATTGAAGAATATGGCAGGGAGCTGGCCGAAGAGGATTTCTTCCATCTTATTGATGCCCTATAAAAACCGTTATTGAGGATCGCCCATGAAACCGACGCAACAATCAACGCCCTATCGATACGCATCAAGCGCACTCCTTGCATTCTTCCTTCTTTCCGGATCGGCTGCCGCAGCGGAAGAGGTTGCGACGGATGTTCAAGCCGAAGTCGCCGCCACCACGGAAAGCGAAGCCTTTTCCTACACCTTCGACGACGTTGCGAAAAACCTGGTCCTGATCGAGTGCAAATCGGCGGCGGGGAAAAGTGCAGGCAGCGGCTTCATTGCGAAAATGGGGGGGAAAACCTACCTCTTCACCAACCAGCACGTGATTCTCGGAGCCGACTCGATCTCGTTTACCACCGTCAAGGGAGAACAGCTCCGTCCGACCGGCGTGGAACTTTCCCAACGGCGCGACATTGCCCGATTGCCCCTCCCGGATCGCGAAGATGCCCTTGAAATCGCCACCACCTTCGGCATGGACATGCCGCTGGCCGTTTTCGGCAACAGCGAGGGCGCTGGCGTGGCTACCGAGTTACGAGGAAAAGTAACCGGCGTCGGGGCCGAGCTGCTGGAGGTTTCGGCCGAATTCGTGTCGGGAAACAGCGGTAGCCCTGTGTTGGACAAGGACTGCAAGGTGATTGGGATCGCCAGCTACGTGCGCTATTCGCAACCCAGCCGAATGACGGAAAACACCCGTTTCGAAAACAAGGTACGGCGCTTTTGCTATCGGCTGGACGGAGTCGGCTGGACCTCGGTGAATTGGAAAAAATACAACGAGGAGCACGGTAAAAGCTATCGAGAGGCGGAGGCGCTCGTGGAATCGCTCATTTCGATTCTCGACGGCTTGTTCGAGGATCCGTCCGGAACCATTCCCGAAAACACCAGCGACAGCGAACTCAAGAGATGGTCTTCCGAACACAACCGAATAATTAAGCAAGGCGGCAATCAGTTGAAGAGGGATCTCGGCAACAGCACGAAGGAGTTGTCGACCCTCTGCCAACGCCAGACGCGACGGCTCAAGACCACGCTGGAAAAGAAGGACCTGACCGAATTTCTGCGCGATGAATACGAAGGCTTTGCCTATGTGCTGGAGAGCGTGGTCGAAGCCGTGGACTACTTCAATACCAAGCTGCCCAGTATCACTCTATAAAGTCAACTGCTTCTTAAACTGAGCAATGCCTTCCATATCGTCTTTTCCAAGAAGGTAGTGGATGGCACCATCAAGGTAGTCGAGCCAGAAAAGAAGATCCCTCCCCCGCTCCTCGGCAAAGCGTTCGGCAATCGATTCCATGGCCTGAAAGCCGGCGGCGAACGCACGGTGTGCAATGTCGGTTACCTCATCGATTTGAGCAAAGTCGGAACGCACCGCCCAAACGCTGAAAACAAAGGGAAGATCCGTCCACTTCTGCCACGCATCGCCTAAATCGATGTCGCCCTCGGGCGCGGGCTCGGAGCAGAGTGCACGGTCACCGATCATCACCACCGCATCAGCGACCCCATTCGCACCGGCATCCACCATTTCAATCTTCTGCTTAAAGTAGCGTCGCAGCAAAATTTCGGCCAGTGCGTTGGAGGTTCCTGAAGCAGGATCGCGCTCTACCGTTTTAATCTGCCCGATCCGCTTATTGCATTTGAGCAGCACACTGTGCACCGGGCCGTCTGCTGCCACACCGAGTCCCGGGAGCATCTTGAGGTCGGAATTCATCAGAAAATGCGCCGTTGGAATGAGCGCCACATCGACGCGGCCCTCCCTCAGAGCGGGCACCAGATTGGCCGGATAATCATTCACCAGCCGTACGCGCGAATCCACTTCCGTCAGTTTATCCAGCAACGGCGCCGAATTACTGTCCGGCGCACCCGCAAACACAAATTCTGTTTTCTCATCCACCCGAAATTACCTCTCTGCTGAAAAAATACAAATTGCACCGAGCAGCAGCGGGCAACGCTCTACCCGCACAAAGCCGGTCTCACGGAACATTTCTACCACCTGCTCCGACTGCGGGAAATCCTCAATTGACTCCTTTAAGTATCGAAACGCCGAAAAGCTGCCGAACAACGCGCCCATCAGCGGGATAAACGGAGTGTAGATCTTATACCCGAAACGGACCCAAGTCCGTTGCGGATAAACCGCCTCAAGCACCACCAGTCGACCGCCCGGCTTCAACACCCGATGCATTTCTGTCAGGGCCTTCCGCCGCCGTTCTATGTTGCGAAAGCAAAAGCCTGAAATGATGCCCTCGTAACACGCATCCCGCATCGGCAGCGCCGTCGCATCGGCCTTGAAGAACGACACCGAATCGCCAACGCCTCTTTCGGACGCCTTAGTCTTGGCGATATCGAGCATCCGTTCCGAGAAATCGATCCCGTCCACCTGGACGCTCGGCGATTGCTCCAGCAATTCAAGAACCAGATCACCGGTTCCGGTTCCTATATCGAGGTAGCGCCCACCCACCACCGGACCAAGAACCTCCACCGCCTTCCGACGCCAGCTGCGATCCATCCCCAGGGAAATTGCGCGGTTGGCCGCATCATAGTTTTTCGCGATGCGGTCGAACATGGCGCGGTTTTCATCGGCGGAAATCAATGAATCAGAGCCTGTATCTTGATTTATCATATAAGCAACGGTTTAATGGACAATAACGGAACAACAGCTGAACAAACAACCTCCTGAATCCGTTAGTTATCCTTGATAGAGCAAACAGGAGTCTATAGTCTCCCAAAGGTCTGTTTTTAAATTGCGAGGTTATCGGGTGACTCTAGATAAGAAAGCATTAAGTGAAAGGGATATATGTACAAAGTGCATTCTTCCCGCGATCCTTGGTGCCGGCTGGGCACAAAATCAATTCCGAGAAGAGGTCAATCTGACGGATGGCCGGGTGATGGTTCGCGGAAACATGGCGAAACGAATCACCAGCCCCAAGGTCAAAGGGGGTCCCAAACGTGCCGATTACATCCTTTACGCTAAACCACACATTCCTTTGGCGGTAGTTGAAGCCAAGCGAAATATCTATGAAGTCGGGCACGGTATGCAGCAGGCGCTGAGTTATGCCGAAATGATAGATGCCCCTTTTGCTCTGAGTTCCAATGGGGATGGTTTTTTACTTCATGATCGTACTGGAATCACCCAACCGGTTGAGCGTGAACTTCAGCTTGCTGAGTTTCCTTCTCTGGAGTATCTCTGGAATCTTTATCTCAAATGGAAAGGCCTGGGATCCGAGAGTGACGTTAATTTGATCTCCCAGCCGAACCACTCTGACGGCACCGCTAAAAAACCAAGGTATTATCAACAGGTTGCCATTAACAGAGTTCTTGAAGCTGTTGCGAAGGGCCAACAGCGGTTATTGCTGGTGATGGCCACGGGGACTGGAAAAACCTACACTGCCTTTCAGATCATCTGGCGGCTCTGGAAGGCGAAGCAGAAAAAGCGGATTCTCTTTCTGGCCGACCGCAATATCCTGATTGATCAGACCATTTTACAGGATTTCGCCCCGTTCGGCGAAATGATGCACAAGATCACCAATCGCGAGGCTAAAAAGAACTACGAGATCTACCTCTGTCTATATCAGGCGGTCACGGGAAAAAAGGAGTGGAAGCAGATCTATCGACAGTTCCCTGCGGATTTTTTCGATCTGATCGTGATTGACGAATGTCATCGCGGCAGTGCATCCGAAGATTCCGCATGGCGGGAAGTGCTCGATTATTTTACCCATGCCACCCACATAGGATTAACCGCCACTCCCAAGGAGAAAAAACCGGATAAAGGAACGGATACCGTTTCCGAGCCGGAATTCAACCTCAAATACTTTGGCAATCCCGTCTACACCTATTCCCTGAAACAAGGCATAGAAGACGGCTTTCTGGCCCCCTACAAAGTAATCCGGGTGGTGACGGATGCCGACGCGCTCGGATACACTCCCGAAAAGGGTAAGACTGACAAGGAAGGGAAACTCGTTGAGCAACGGCACTACAACACAAAGGACTTTGATCGAAAGCTGACGCTTACACAACGCACGGAACGGGTCGCAAAACGCGTCTGGGAATATCTCAAAGCAACCGATCCCATGGCAAAAACCATTATCTTTTGCGACACCCAGCCCCACGCCGAGCGAATGAGGCAAGCCATGGTTCAGCTCATCCCCGAAGCGGCCGGTAACCCACGCTACGTGGTTCGGATCACCGGCGATGATAACGTAGGCAAGGCTCAGCTCTCCTACTTTATCGACAACGAAGAACCCTTCCCCGTCATCGCAACCACATCACGACTCCTCTCCACAGGCGTGGATGCGAAAACCTGCAAATTGATCGTATTGGATCAAACCATCAATTCCATGACGCAATTCAAGCAGATCATCGGGCGTGGAACCCGCATTCGCGAAGACTACAACAAACTCTATTTCACCATCATGGATTTTAAAGGAGCCACCCGCCTTTTTCACGATCGCGATTTTGATGGCGATCCGGTCACCGTTTATGAACCCGGCCCTGATGATCCCGTTGTTCCTCCTCCTCCAGATGAACAAGATGACGAAAACGACACTCCGGAACCACCGAAACAAGAAGAACATTGTCCCCCTAAAAGGCCGCCCGAAGACGAGCCGACGCCCGAGAACATTCATTATGTCATCGATGATGAACCGGTTGTCATTGCCGCTGAGCGATCCTCTTACCTCAACGAAAATGGGCAATTGGTCTCTGAGGAATATCGCGTTCTGTTAAGAGAGGACATTCGCAAAACCATCCAGCAGGAATTCTCAACCTTTACCGATTTTCTGCGTCGATGGAACGACGCGGATCGTAAGCAGGCGGTAATGGATGAACTGAAGGAACAAGGCATTTCATTGGAAGCCCTGCGCAACAGCATTCCCGGCGGCGAACAGATGGATGCCTTTGACCTTATTGCACATATTGCCTTTGATCAGCCTCCCCTGAGTCGAAAAGAGCGCGCCAACAACGTCAAGAAGCGTAATTATTTTGCAAAATATGGCGATCAGGCGCGAACGGTTCTGGAAGCCCTGCTTGAAAAATATGCCGACCATGGCATCACCGATATCGAAGATCCACGCATTCTGGAGCTTCCTCCCTTTAGTGAAATCGGGACAAAAACCCAGATCCGACGCGGCATTTTCGGTAGCAACGAAAACTATTCTCAGGCACTCTCCGAGCTCGAAAAAATGATTTACGACCAAGAGAGCGCGTAACGCGCTAAAAACCGGAATCCTCTCTATGAATCTAAGCAGCACCATCAAATCCATTCAGGACATCATGCGCAAAGACGACGGCGTCGACGGCGATGCCCAACGTATCGGCCAATTAACCTGGATGCTTTTCCTTAAAATTTTCGACCAATGCGAAGAGACGTGGGAGGACGAAGCCGAAGATCGCGGCGAGACCTACCGATCCCCCATTCCTTCAGAATGTCGCTGGCGCAACTGGGCCGCCTATAAAGACGGCAAACCGCAAATCGCCCCGAACGAACTGATTGCACATGTTCAGAACGTGGTCTTTCCGGGGCTTAAAGAGATTTCGGGGGATGACGACCCCAGGGGCAAGGTGGTACGCGAAGTATTCGCCGATGCCAACAACTACATGAAATCCGGCCCCCTCATGATGGGCGTCATCGAAAAACTCGACGAATCCATCAACTTCCACGATCTGAAAGCGCGTGGCCAAATGGGGCAAATCTATGAACAAATCCTCAACGATCTCCGCAGTGCCGGAAACGCCGGAGAATTCTACACCCCCCGCGCGCTCACCGATTTTATGGTGCAAATGGTCAATCCGCAGCTGGACAAACGCGAGATCGTGCTCGACCCCGCCTGCGGAACGGGTGGATTTTTAACCTCCACCATCAGCTACTTTGAAAAGCAGCTCACCAAAAAATCCGGTCCGGCGGATCGACAAGCCATTGCCGACGGCATTCGCGGCATCGAAAAGAAACAGCTCCCTCATTTGCTCTGCACCACCAATATGCTGCTGCACAACATTGAAGTTCCCAGCATGATCGAGCATCGCAATACCCTTGCAAAAGGCTGGAACGACTGGTCGCGCAATGAACGCGTCGATTGCGTCATCACCAATCCGCCCTTTGGCGGGATGGAAGATGATGGGGTCGGCTCCGATTTCCCTTCGGATATTCAGACCAGAGAAACCGCCGATATGTTTTTGGTGCTCATCGTCAAAAAACTGCTCAAGGATGACGGCGGACGCTGCGCGGTGGTACTGCCCGATGGAACCCTTTTCGGAGAAGGCGTAAAGGCCAAGGTAAAAGAATTGCTGATGCGGGAATGCCGGCTCCACACCATCATCCGCCTCCCAAACGGCGTGTTTAATCCCTATACTGGCATCAAAACCAACCTGCTCTTTTTCACCAAAGGCAAACCGACCGATACCATCTGGTTTTATGAGCATCGCTATCCCGAAGGCGTGAAGAGCTATTCCAAAACAAAGCCCCTGCGCATCGAAGAATTTCAGCCCATTGTCGAGTGGTGGGGCAGCGAATCCGACGGCTTTGCTGCCCGCGTTGAAACCGAACAGGCATGGAAGGTCGATTTTCAAACGATTAAGGCAGAAGCGCTGGCCAAAGCTCAACCCCATTGGGACAAAGCCGAAGCATTGAATAACGAAGCGTCCACGCTGAACGAACAGGCCAAGGATCTCCGCGCATCGATCAAAGGCGAGAAAAAGGAAGCTCTACGGAAAAAGGTGGAGACCAAACTGACGGAACTCGCGGATCAAATCGAAAAGCTGCGGCAGCAGGGCAAAGACGAGCAGGCCACCGGCGACCGCCACTATTGGCCGATCTATAACCTCGACCTCAAAAACCCCAACGCCCCCGAAGCCGAAAGCCACGATCCCGACAAACTGCTCGCAAAATATGTCAAGCTGCTCGACGATATCGCCCACACCCGCGCCGAGCTCAAAACCCAACTTCAGAAGGCCATCTCCCGATGAAGAACCCTACAGCCAAAACACTTGCCAACGCGGACGATCTCGCGCCCCTGATTGCCGAAGTGCGGTCTCTGATCCAATCCGCCCGCAACACTGCCGCCTCCACCATCAACACCCTGCAAGTGATGACCAACTATGAAATCGGTCGCCGTATCGTCGAGCACGAGCAAAAGGGCGAAAAACGGGCAGGGTATGGTGTCCAGTTGATTAAAGCGGTATCCGAACAACTTACAAATGAATTTGGTCGGGGGTTTTCGCCCAGCAATCTCGCATCAATGAAATCGTTCTATCTCATTTGGAGAGAACGAGTAAAAATTTTCCAATCACCGATTGGAAAATTGGAGCGCATTCCCATTTTTCAATCGCTGACTGAAATTTTACCCGACCTCCCAATTGAACAGTCACCGACTGTTAAATTCAAAAACCCCTTCACCCTCAGCTGGACGCACTATCTCGTATTGCTTCCGATCAAAGACTCCAACGAACGCAGCTTCTACGAAATCGAAGCGACCAACGAAGGGTGGAGTGTTTCCGAGCTCAAACGCCAAAAGGCGTCCTGCCTCTATGAACGGCTTGTGCTCAGCCGCGACAAGGAGGGCGTCAAAGAATTAGCCACGAAGGGACAGATGATTACCCGCCCGCAGGATGTGCTCAAAAATCCGCTGGTGCTCGAATTTCTCGGCATGGACGAACACACCCGCTATTCCGAATCCGACCTTGAAGCGGGGCTGATCACCCACCTCGAAAAATTCCTGCTCGAACTCGGCAAAGGCTTCCTCTTTGAGGCTCGTCAAAAGCGCTTCACCTTCGATGATGACCACTTCTTCGTCGACCTCGTCTTCTACAACCGCCTCCTGCGCTGCTATGTCCTGATCGACCTCAAACTCGACAAGCTTTCTCATCAGGATCTCGGTCAGATGCAGATGTACGTCAACTACTACGACCGCCACGTCAAACTCGCCGACGAAACCCCCACCATCGGCCTGTTGCTCTGCAAGGAAAAGAAAGACGCCGTTGTCGAGCTTACCCTGCCGCCCGACGCCAATATCCACGCCAAGGAATACCAGCTCTATCTCCCCTCCAAAGAGTTGCTCAAAGCCAAGCTGATCGAATGGGCGGCAGAACAGGAAAACCGCCCATGACCCTCGATACCTTTTTCGAACACTTCGACCGCTTCGCCGAAGCCCCTAACGCCGTCGCCAAAATGCGCGAACTCATCCTTCAGCTCGCCGTACAGGGAAAGTTGGTGGAGCAAGATTCTTCAGAAGGCGATGGTCAAACGTTGCTTTCAGAAATACAGGAAATCAAACAACGTCTGATTGCGGATCGACGCTATAAGCGAACACCAAAACTCGAAAATTTATGCGGTGATTTTAATGAAGGGATGCCGGAGATTCCTCCGACATGGGTATGGAGTAAATTGGTCGATATTGGCGAAATCAGTCCCAAAAATGACGCTGCCGACGATTTGTCTACTTCATTCATTCCGATGAACGCCATTTCGGAACATCATACGTCTATTGTTGCAGATGAAGAGCGACTTTGGGGATCGATCAAAAAAGGCTACACACATGTATCCGATGGCGATGTCGTACTCGCAAAGATAACTCCCTGCTTTGAGAATGGAAAAGCGGCGGTTATTGGAAATCTGAAAAATGGAATTGGCGCAGGAACAACTGAACTTCACGTTGTTCGGCCAATTAAAAATGGCATTGATCCTCGCTTTATATATGTGTTTTTGCGGTCTCCCTATTTTAAATCATTTGGTGAAATGCACATGACAGGAACGGCAGGCCAAAAGCGCTTGCCGACCGAATATTTTGCTACGCGTCCGTTGCCCGTGCCCCCACTCGCCGAGCAGAAGCGCATTGTGGCGAAGGTGGATGAATTGATGGCGTTATGCGACAAGCTGGAGGCGCAGCAGCGGGAGCGCGACCAACTCTTCCCGCTCCTCTCCCAATCCGCCCACGCCCGCTTCGCCGCATCACCCACCCCCGAAAACCTCGAAACCCTCTTCGCCGAATCCGTCCACGTCTCCCCTGACGATGTCCGGAAGACGATTCTTGATTTAGCACTCAAAGGTCGCCTTGTTTCTCAAGAGAAAGGAGATAAGCCTGCAATAGAATCAATAAATGAAATTAAGCAGACACTAATCTCAGCAACCAAAAGAGGAAAGAAAGGGCAATCCCTAAAACTAAAACCTCCATATGAACTACCTCAAAATTGGACTTGGTCAACATTTCCAATGCTTGGAGAATTTGGAAGAGGAAAGTCAAAGCATCGCCCACGAAACGATTCGTCATTGTACGTTAACGGCGTTTATCCGCTGGTTCAAACAGGTGATGTATCGCGGTCTCAAGGAAGCATTAAAACATATACGGGGATGTATAATGAGAAGGGATTGGCTCAAAGCAAATTATGGCCAGCCGGAACTCTTTGCATAACTATTGCTGCCAACATTGCTGATACTGGAATTTTAGAATTTGAAGCCTGTTTTCCTGATAGCGTTGTAGGCTTTATACCTTCTGATAAACTGCCATCTGTTCGCTACTTTGAATATTTCATGAGAACAGCCAAAGATCGACTAATGGAGTTTGCTCCTGCCACTGCTCAGAAAAATATAAATCTTGGAATTCTTGAACAAGTTCTGATTCCTGTTCCACCACTCGCCGAGCAGAAACGCATCGTCGCTAAAGTCGATGAGCTGATGTCCGTGGTAGACAGACTCGAAAAACAACAGCAACAGGCCACCGAAACCGCCGCATTGTATGCCCAAACCGTTGTCGCCGAAATCACCGGCACCGAAATCAAGGAGCAGGAAAAAATGAAAGCCCCGAAAACCGAATTGGTCACCCGCCTTGAACCGGGTAAAAAGCCGAAAGCATCCGATATCGCGCCCTTAACCAAGCTGATCACCCAGCACAACGGTCTTTCCGCCAAAGCCCTGTGGCAGCAGTCGGGCTTAGAGATCGACGCCTTTTACCAGCAGCTCAAAACCGAAATGGCCAACGGCTGGATCATCGAACCGGAAAAAGCCAGCATGAAAGAGATCGAGGCATGAAAATCCAGCGGCTCAAAATCAAAGAATTCCGCAACCTGCGCGATTTCGAAATCCGTTTTACCGATGCGATCATCGAAGCCGACGGCCACCGCCGGGAATTGAAAAGCCACGCCGTTATCGGCCAAAATGGCTCCGGCAAATCGAACATGATCGAGGCGATCGTCACCATCTTCCGTGACCTCGACCTAAATCAAAAAACCGACTTTGGTTACGAGCTAGACTACACCTGCCGGGGGTACCAAATCCGCATTACCGCGATGGAGGGAAAGGGACAAGTTTCCATCTCTGAGGACGGTTTTGAATCATGTGAAACATCCGCAATTTCAAGATTACATCGCCACGCCAAGGAATATCTCCCGTCGCACGTCTTTGCTTATTATTCGGGGCGAAACCAGCGGATTGAATCGATCTTTCAGCAACATCAACAACGGTTTTACGATGCATTAATCAACGGCAACGATGAATTGATGCGCCGCCTTTTTTATTGCCGCAATGTGCACAGCCAGTTTGTGTTGTTGGCCTATTTGCTCAAAGAAGATCCGGAATGTCGTCAAATTCTGAACGACCTCCATGTTCAGGAGCTGGAATCGGTGCTCTTTGTGTTGAAACGTCCGTATTGGTTTAAAACGGATATGTCCGACGAAGTGCTGACGGAAGGCGATAACCGCTTCTGGTATGCCCGTGGTGTGGTGCAGGAATTTCTCGATGAACTCTGGAAGGTCGCCGTAGCACCCATCGATCATTCCGAAAGCCGCCTGCTTGATTTCCGTGGACGCAAAGAGACGCAGGATCTGCTCTACCTGTTTGTCCCCGACAAAGAAGCCCTCAAGCAGTTAGCTGAAAAAATTGGCGAACCCGCCCGCCTCTTCAAATATCTCGAAAGCACCTATATTTCCGACCTGATCGACGAAGTGCGGATCAATGTGAAACACAAAGACGTCGAAGGGAATATCAACTTCAGCCAATTGTCCGAAGGCGAACAGCAACTGCTCACCGTGCTCGGTCTGATGCGTTTTACGCAGGAGGATGAATCGCTCTTCCTGCTCGATGAACCCGACACCCACCTAAACCCCATCTGGAAACTCCGCTACTTCGATGAAATCGAAAAAGTGGTCAAGCTCCAGAATCAAACATCCACGGGCGACTCCCAGCTCATCGTCACCACCCATGACCCCATCATGATCGGTAGCCTTCGCAAGGAGCAGGTACGCATCATGAAAAAATCCCAAGGGGGGCGTGTCGAAGTAGCCGAGCCCGATCTGGATCCGCAGGGAATGGGTTTTGCAGGTCTGCTTAAAAGCGAACTGTTCGGTCTGCGCTCTACAGTCGACTCCGAAACACTCCGGCGATTGGATCGGCGGAATCTTTTGTTTTCAAAGGGGAAAAGACGCTCCCTTGCAGAAAACGCAGAAATGGAACGACTCAGCAATGAACTGGCTGACCTTGGATTTGCGAAAGATTTTAAGGACCCCTACTACGCCCTCTTTGTTGAAAAAATGGCGAAACATACTCAATTCCATAAACAGGCACTTACCCCGGAAGAGATGACGGCACAAGACGAACTGGCCGATTCCATCATTGATCAGATTCTTGCGGAGGAGTCGGCAATATGAGATGGATCGACTTTGAAGGTAAAAAACCGACGGATACCAATATACCGGGTTGGACTCCATGGCCGGATGCCCAATGGCAAGAATGGTTAACTGAATCGCGCCGATTGCATACTGAATTGGAAAAACTGAATGCTGCTGGCGACATCAAAGGCCGCAATAAACTCATTGACGACAATAGTTTCCACTGGACGAAACTAAAGCCGTGGTTAGAGGCTATATCCCACGGAAAATGCTGGTTTACTGAAACGAAAAATTGCGCTTCTCACATGGATGTGGAGCATTTTCGCCCGAAGAAAGAAGCCAAAAACCTCGATGGTACTGAACGGGATGGCTATTGGTGGTTGGCATTCGACCACACCAATTATCGCTTTTCCGGAAACGTGCCGAATCGCAAAAAGGGTGGCTGGTTTCCATTGCACGAAGATTCAAGATGTTCCTGCCATAATGCACGATGTGAAGAATCTGAAACGCCGTATCTACTTGATCCCATCTCTCAAACCGACGTCGACCTGCTGGCCTTCGACGAACAAGGCAACGCCATCCCTGTCCCCGGAACTACCGATCCATGGGAGCTCGCCCGCGTCGAAGAATCCATTAAACGACTCAAGCTGAACGATCACGATGCGCTTCCTGAAGCTCGTCGTGCAGTATGGCAGGAAATGACCCGAGCTATTGACTCCTTTTTAAAGGCTAAGGAAACTTATCACCCAGGAATCAACCCTGCACTCAAAACGAAAATGGAAGAGAGCGCCCGGATCATTCGGGAAAAAACCCGCCCAGAAGCCGAACTCTCTTCGGTTGCACGTTGGTGTATTCGCTTCAGCCAAAATGAGCAACTGTTACGGCTGGTTTCATAGAGTTTATTTTAAGGTAGATCGAAAAGTCCTCTATCTTTCCTTGGCGTTTGGTCGTGGGGCTCGTCACCCCTGCAATTCCCTTCATCAAATGACCAGAATCCTTTGGCCAACGAACTCTCACTGATTCAATCATTGAGCAATAGTTTTCTGCTATAGCATTTTAAATAATTCTATAGCCATTCATGTGCTCATTGTGTAGCATTC
>CAYOBH010000045.1:7503-16533 GCA_964402125.1 uncultured Verrucomicrobiota bacterium | reverse complement strand
GCCTACCCCGAGCTGCGCTTCCCGGCCATGGTCCGGATTGGCGAGATCGAGCAGTTTACGCTCGTCCAGGTCCTGCCGTCCCACGCTCTCTCTTCCAGCGTTATTCCGATTATTGCAGGCGAAACCCTGAGCGCCGAAGACCCCCAAGGCGCGGTTGTCAGCATAGGATTTCTTCGCCAACTTGGAGCTCTTCCTCCGCCAAGTCATCTCGGCGCATCGGTGGAAATACGGACCCTGACGCTCGACTTCAGCCTCGAAAGCCTCCTGAAAATGGTCTTCTCGCAAAGGCGCGGCCTACCCATTGGACAGAAGGACTATGCATTCCATGTGCGCGGCGTATCGTCCCGGGCCGGGATGGGCGGCTCCATCCCGATCCGCAGCGAGGTGATCATCGGTATGCAAGCGGCGGCAGCTATGGACAAGCTGGAGATCAACAGCCTGGTCGATTTCTTCAACTCCGACACCGCCCCCGGAACCTTCAATAGCATCACCGTTCAGGTTGACTCGCCGACCCACGTGGACGCCGTGCGGGACATCTTGAAGAAACAAGGATTCCAAACCTTCGCCATGCTGGACCAGATGGAAGAGATGAAACAAGGGTTTATCATCATGGACCTGTTCCTATTGGCGATCGGGATGATCGGAACCCTCGTCTCCTCCCTCGGCATCGTCAACACGATGGTCATGACCGTCATGGAGCGCTACCGGGAAATCGGCATCATGAAGGCCGTCGGCGCACCCGACCGCGACATCCGCGCGATATTTATCGTGGAATCGGGATTGATCGGGCTGATTGGAGGCTTGATGGGCCTGCTGCTCGCATGGGTGGTCAGCCACACGATCAACTTTATCGTCAACGTGGTGGGTGTACGCCAAGGCATGCCGCCGATGACCTACTTCACGTTTCCCCTCTGGCTCTGCATAAGCGGCGTTGGACTGGCCATCCTAGTCAGCATCGTTGCCGGACTTGCCCCCGCCCAGCGGGCCGCCAGCGTCGATCCCGTCTCCGCCCTGCGGCACGACTGATCCGCAGCCAAATGTGAACCACCTGCCTTGCGCCGATGCTTCGGCAGGCAGGCGGATGGACTCGGATGGACTCGGAATTTTTCAACAACAGACTCTGTAAACCGGCTCATCAAGGATCCCCAAGCTTGTTGATTTCCCTCTCCAATTCCCGCAATGTATCCATCAACGCGGCAAATGGAGGAATCTCCCCGAAGAACATAACCTGCATCTGCCTGTAGTCTTTGGCCACCGCCTCTGTTTTGTGCGCAGGAGGCAACAGCTTGAACGATCCCGGTTTGGCCAGATCATAGTGTGCCCACGACGCGGGATAGAACTTTGTTTTGAACTCCGCCACCGTATGAAGCAGATCCAGATTGCTGAATGCGGCTTCCTTCACGGAGGCATCAGCCGCCATCATAGCCAAGTCGTAATAATGACGGGAATATCGCAGCGGTAGCGGTTTGGACTCCGGACGAAACGATTCGGCGTGAAGAATCGTCGCTTTTTCCCAGAACGTGCGCTCGGCCTTGATTGCGTTAACGGGACAGGACGGACAGCTGAACAGCTCGGGAAAAGCCTCCGCCGCATAGGAACGGATTTCATAGCGTGCATTCGGCACCCACAGCGCCAGCGGACCGATTTCCAACCGAATCTCCGGGCGCAGATATCCGCTCTCAAAACTCGACGGATACCGAATACCGATTACGTCCGGCGCACCCGCTTCGATTTCCGCCGTGCAGACTCCGACCAGCAATCGCTGAACCTCGGGAAGGAACACATCGGCAATATACTGCCGCGAAAGCTCAGGCACCGTTTTGTTGAATCGGTCCTGCATCGTCTTGGAGCGCTCAAGGTTCGGATCTTCCAGCACCACTAGATTCCAATCCAGAATCAGATCAATATCCTCGGAGAACCGACGGATCAGCCCAAACACCTTCGAGAGCGACGTCCCGCCCTTGAACAGGATTTTATCCGCCAGCAAAGCGGACTCAAACAGCCGCCCCAGCACCCAGACCACCCAGAAATCCTTTTCGACCGCATTGGGTTGCAACTGAACACGCCCGGCGGTCTCCCGCATCAGTTCTGCGCGTTTTTCAGCGGACATGTGAACGACATTATCCATCGCGGTCTCCGTCCTTGCAGATTTTCTGAATCATTTCAAAAATCCAGTCCGTTCTGAACTGCGCCTCCTTCAGCAATCGCCGTTTCTGTTTTTCATCAAACCGGCTGCTCAATTTGGCGATCACAGATGGCGTGACATGATCTTTGCCCAAATACTTCAGCGCATTGATCACCAGTCCGCTCATCTCATCGGATGCCATATCCTTGGGCGCTGTTTTCTTGAAATAGATCGTGCTGTTGCCGAACTGCATGCTCTTGCTCGGGCCATCCGACTGAAAAACAATCTTCATGGGAACCTGGGTGGAAAGGTTCAGCATATTGGCGGCATACGCCCCGGTTGGCAGAATCCGCCAGCCGTGTTTCCGGGCGACCGCTTTCGCGATCTGATCCGAGGAAGGACTCAATACTGTTTTTAAAAGATCGCTGTAGCGGGGAATATCGTACAGTCCCCGCCCGATCCGGCGAATCTTCCCTCCGGACGTCAGACGGGAAAAGGCTTTATCCAATGCATCCCGCCCGGCCATATCCAAAAAATCCTTTGGCGAAAAGCACCAGTCCTCATCGTGCCGGCCGATCTCTTCCAATACCCTGTCCTCAATGGATTGCATAAGCACCGCCTTTTGTCAGAAAAAGTACCCTATTTTTTCTGACATACAAGCCACAACCTCTCTCTTTTCGCAGGGCATTGAACGATGCATCCTAAACGGAATGGTTCGGTCGTACCGCAGCTGATTGCGACAGTAGGCAGCAATCTCCGCCTGCCCCTAGTACTCTGCAAATATTGAAACAATCCTTTTGTAGAACCACGAATGAACACGAATTGAACCAGCGCGGCATAGCCGCAACCAAGTTTGAACCACCTGCCTTGCGCCAAGGCTTCGGCAGGCAGGCGGATGGACTCGGATGGACACAGGATTTATCAACAGAAGGTCGCCAAGACCGCGAAGATGCTGCCAGTTGCTTCTGAAAACCTTGCGTTCTTCCTATGGTTTATCGGCATCCAATCACCGTCCGCCGCCCTGTCCAAAAACTCAAAACGGCCCGTTCGACGCCCCGCACCAGCGGAGCCTCTTTCGCCTTTCAGGCTCAGGTCATCATTTCTTGTCGCGATCAATGCTCAGAATGTGCCGGCTGAGATGGTAGACCGCCAAATGGATCTTGTCGGGAGCTAAGGAGACATTCGAGTTGGACAGTGCGTGGGCGATCATCTTTTCATTCAGCACCAAGACAGATGTATCCGGCGTCTTGTTCTGAATATACCATCCCGGATAGACCACAATCGGCTGCACCGCATACTTCTGGCCAGTCGATGCCTCCAATATCCGAGCCAGTTCCTTGCTCTGTGCCTTCGACTGAATGATTGGATTGCGACTTGGCTCCATTCCGTTGATCCGAAGTACATCACCTTCCCTTTCGATGATGCACTGTCCCTTTGACGGCTTCTGGGCATATTTGGTTTCCACGGTAAACACGCCGCCAGGCCCGATCATGACGTGGTCGATGTTGTGCTCCTCTCCCTTGATGCTATCTCCGGGAATGTCGTGAAACACTTCGTAGCCATTGACGCGGAACTGCTCCAGAAACTGCCCTACGGACTTCTCCCCCTCGATGCCGCGGTTAATGCTGACCACGTGCTTTCTGAGTTTCACAAGCTTGTAGGCACCAAACGCCAAGGCGCACGCTGCCATTATGGATATGGGCCATGGGTGAGGTTTTAAATGGAAGAAATACCGGGCCCACTCACACCCCGCAAGCATGACTAGAATTGCCGGCCAAAAATAATATACCACGGTTTTATCGGAGATCAGACTGTCCTTGTACTCGATGAGCGACTGGGCGGGAGTTCTCAGTGGCGGGTTACGTAAGGGGGATTTCTTCGCGTTGGTTTTATTCATTGTACTCCATACATGGCTATTGCTTTTCTATCACTGATTCACCCAATCCTGAATCCGCCGAATACAGGCATCGGTATCATCGCGGATCTCGTAGACCCAAAACCGCATGACGTCCCAGCCCAACTCCATCAGGCGCTGGTTGCGGAGACGATCCCGGCGACATAACTCTCCGGTCCATTCGCGGTGGTACCGCTCACCATCCACTTCGATATCCAGTTTCCGATCTCCATCAAAAAGAGCGAAGTCCAGACGGTATTTTTCTTCTGCATACTGGGGTATTGGTCGTAGCCCGGCTGCATAGAGCTTTTGGTAGAACCAGCGTTCCCAATCAGAAACCTGTTCGGGGTTGGAAACGGACGGATAGTCTGCGCCCAGTTCAATCTGCCGGGCTTCCCGTTGCCGTCTTATACGTTGCTCGCCCAATGACTGAGCATAGGTGGCAAATGCCGCCAAATAATCAACTTGGCTTTCGCGGGCCGCGTTCAAATCGCCAGCCACTATCAACACGGACCGAGCCCTAGTAATGGCTACGTTGAACAGGTTTCCGTTGCCTTGCAGAAATCGCAGGGAGTTTTGGTGTATCCCTTTGGCGACTACGGGTGAAAAGATCATGACATCCCGCTCGTCCCCTTGGAATTTGTGCACCGTATCGACCAGAATCTCAGCCCCGGCCAATCGGCTATTCAGCTGAGGCGACTCATGCAACAATCGTTCGATATGGTTGACCTGAGCGCGAAAGGGGCTGACGACACCGATGCTTCCCGTATACCCGCGAGTCACCAAAAGATCCTCAATGATGGAAACGACTTTTTTGGCTTCGAGGATATTTTGCGCGCTTCCTGCGCTTGGACGTGTTGCTTCCCCTTCAATATGCTCCCATCGCACCGATGGTTCGTCCTTGTGCAGAAGGTTGAGCCGGTCATAGCGTGTTGCCACCCGCAGAGAGTTGCCATAGAAGTGCTGGTTTGAAAACTCAATGATATCGGCATGGCTTCGATGGTGATCGCGCAGATTGATCAAGGATCCTGAAGCAACCATCGAAGAAGCCAAATCATAGAGGGAATTTACAGAGTAGGCATACCGGGAATGCGTATCAAACAGCTCATATCGGTTGAGCAACTGTATGTCCTTGGCCTTTGGAATGAGACTGATGTGCTTCAACTGGTTTGGATCGCCAATGATAACGACTTGTTTCGCCCGGTATAAAAGCGGCAACGCCGATGCGATGTCGCACTGGCTTGCTTCGTCAATGACCACCAGATCAAAGTATCCCGCCTCTAGGGGAATGCGCCCCTTCGCCGACAAGGAAGTCACCGCCCAGCACGACAAGATGTTCATAACCTCGGGGAAAAGCCTTTGATATCTTGCCCTGACATCCCGTGCGGCGTTCTGCCCCGCCTGATCGGCTTCTACCATCAATTGCAGCACAGTGGCATAATCGCTTAGCAATCGGCGTTCGTTGGGCTTTAAACGATCCGGCATCAGTTTCAACCACGTTTGCCAAAGCCGCATACATACCTCGGCGGCCTGCTGATCCAGCCGGAACAACGCGGCATCGATATCTTCGAGCTTATCGGCATCAACCAGCTCATCCAGTGCTGCAAAATACTCCTTCACATCCAATGCGACTTCATGACGTCGATCCAGTTCCTCGCAGAACTGTTCCCATTGCTGGATCGTCGAATCGCTCACTGTCTCGCTCGGGGCAGACAACCCCAAACAGGTCATGAACCCTCCGATTTTTTCGCGGCATGCGTCCGCTTTCTCAAACCGCGATGCGCTGATCCATTTCCAGAACAAACGGACAAGAAAACCCTGCCGCGCTTTCGTCGCATTTTCAATGCTCGCCCGAAATTCTATTGCCAAATCGTTGAGCACGTTGAGATCCTGCTGTCGCAGGTGCTGGAAACAGGATTCCCCGAATAACTCCCGGGCGCTCTCGACCTGCCGTTCAAGCCGGTCTACCGTATTGCGAAGGTCTGTAAGATGTTCCGTCTTGCCCTCAAGCTCCCGCCTCTTTTTCAACAGCGCGGTGTGTGCGTCGTTTAACCGTTCGTAGTCCTCCCGATCCTCGGCGGTTGGATTCATCCCCATCATACGGGACAAATAGTCCGCTAATTGCTGTTGGTATGCTTTGGCTCCAAGACGGAGAAGAATCGGCCTCGATCCAAGCCCGTTAACCCGTTGCTCCACCACATCGACAGCCTTGTTGTTTTTACTGGCGAACAGCACGCGTTTACCTTGCCATGCGGCATTAACCAAAAGTGCGGTCACCACCTGCGATTTCCCTGTTCCGGGCGGGCCGGTCACCACCGTCAGCTTTTGGTTCATTGCGGAACGAACGGCCTGCCGCTGTTCCGTGTTCAGGGGGAGCACCTCCAGCAACGGCATATCCTCGGCGACAGGCTGGGGCTCGGGATCTTTGTCAATATTCAGAACCCAGTCTCCGAGCGCCGTGTTCTCAAGATCGGACTCATCCTTGTTCTGTAGCGCTGCCAGTTCCGTTTCAAGGCCCGCCGTATACCCTGACCGTTCACCCAGAATAACCACGGCGCGGTTATAGACTCCGGGATTGGCTTCGCTCAAAGGGGGCTCCTGCTGCAGATTATCCGGATCTGGTTTTTCGACCCAATTCCAGCTGCTACAGATGTCATGCAGGCGCAAAAACAACTCGTCCAGCTCCGGCATATCACCCAGCTCGCTGTTCAATCCAAGTTGTTCACCAAGCGCGATCACTTCCTGCAGCAACTGCGGCCCTCGGGTGCCGAGCAGACTACCTATGGCCTTGAAATTAAACTGGGGATATTGGAGCTGGAACCTTGGCGCAGCACTCCCTGCTATCGCATCGAGTTCCAGAGGGAACAGCATAACCGGCTCAACCATTTTGTAACGAATTCCGTTTCGAGCTGTGAACGAATGTACCGACGCCGGATAACCCAGATACAGCGTCTTTTTAAACCGCTCCCGGTTCATTTTACCTACAAGGCGGCTGACCTCCGGATTCGCGAAAAGGGAAGCAGAGCTTTCATTATCTTGGGGAAAGGATTTCAGCTCGGCATAATCAACATCGTGACTCTCGGCAAACGTACTGACACCTTGCTCGTTGTCGAACGAAAGACATTCCAGATAGTACCGGCAAATCTTGGATAGAATGGTTTTCGGTTTAACGCTGACGGGCTCTGCCATCGGCGTTTCCTGCCGCGACTCTATCGCCAGATGCCACCGATAGCTTTTGTCTTGCCGAACCTGTCCCTTCAACGGGCCATAAAGCACGGAGTTTATGTGACCGCGCTCTACGCCAAGTTTTTCGGCGATCTGCGACGCCTTAAGGCCATTCCCGTTGGCCAGCATTCCCAGAATCTGTGACGCTAAATCCATTTCAACACTGGCCTGTTATATGTTCTACACATGCAACTCCTTGTGGGTAATCTCCCAGATCCTCCAGCCCGGCATCAATCTCATTCACCCTGCCTTCAATCTTTGTTCCCGCCAGAGCAGGGCGTCGCGTTTGGGGGCGTATTGTTTTTGTTCGGGCGGGAGGATGGTTTTCCCGTCGAGGTTGATTAAGGCACCAGAGGGATCGATGCGTTCGTCGATGTCTTTATGGACATGCCAACGGTTGTCCGAGCAGGGAAAGATCATTTCCTGATCCATGGCCCAATGGTGGTTCTTGCAGAGCGACAGCCCGTTGCGGGGATCGTCGTCGTGCGATTCGGAAAAGGGGATGATGTGGGCGGCATCGACCAGATTAAGGTCGTCGAACTGGATGCGCAGGCCGCAGGCGGCGCATTGGTAGTGGTAGGCGCGTTTGACGATGCGGGCAAAGGCGAGGTCGCGGGCGGTAAAGGGAACGTCCGGCACCTCGGCAGCCTTGCCGTCAACGAGATTCCTCATGGCCGTGGCATAGATCCCCGCTTCATCCTCCTCCTGCGCAATGTGCATCAGCGATTCATACTGGCCGGGGAAATAGCGGGCGATCACGGCTTCGCGGATCTCCGCGCGTTTCGCTCCATCCTGCAACAAGCCGAACAGCTCTTCATCCAGAAAGGCATAGTCGATGATCTCGCCCAGCTTTTTCCGTCCGCCGGGGCTGCTGAGCGCGGCACACACCGCCTCGTTGCCGGGCGTGGCGCGGTGATGCCAAAACTGTTCGCTGCGCATAAAGAAGTAGGGATTGATCGGCGTGCAGGAATCGGCGTCCGTTTTGACGGCGTCGAAATAGCGGCGGAAATGTTCCATCAGCTCGGGACTTAGGCGGAAACGGTTGTCGGGCGCATCGCCGCCGGCAATCAGATCGATCACCGACAGCAGCATGACCGCCTTGTGCGGACTGGCATGTCCCTTTTGCACATTCATGTGCATCGCGGTCAATTGATCGATGTAGTCGGACATGCGTCTCATATACGATCTCCATCCCCGGTTTGTTCTTTTGATCGCGTTCCAGCTTTTTCACGATGTCGCCGTTCGATGCGCATGCGGGTCATTTTTTCGCGCATGCCGCCGTTTTCAAGAAACTCCTCTTCGAGGGCCTTGAGCTGCCGGTAGAGGAGATAGTCGGTCTGCTTGATCAGGATGATGGCCATGTTGGCGATGGTTTCCGGCGGACGCGTTTTCACCATCTTCATGAAAAAGGCGGTATCGTTGTGCTCGCGCCCCAGCTTGCGCATGGCATCCCACTCCTTCGAGTTTTCCTCCCATTGCCGGTGTTCGCGGGTGCGCAGATAATCTTCATAATCGACCAGCAGTTCATGCAGGCTGGCCTTGGCCACGCTGACCAGTTTGATTTCGGTTTCGCTGGAGGTGGCGGACGCGGCGGAACCTTCAACGATGTTTTGCTTGCCGGAGCGTGCGGCCTGCACCATCTGATCGACCGTGCGGTCGCCGCGATTCAGATAGTGGGAGCAAAAATAGTAGGTGATGTCATAGATGGCTTCCGCCTTTTGATACGTTATCAGCGCCTTGTAGTTTCCCTTGCGAGGGATGAGTTCTTCGGCAGAAGGCGAAGCTG
>CAYOBH010000045.1:0-7403 GCA_964402125.1 uncultured Verrucomicrobiota bacterium | reverse complement strand
ACTTCATCTTTCAGCGATCGACACCGCCTGCCAAAACGGATTCATACTATCCGCGAAGAAGGCCGTTCATCAAGAACTGCCTATTGGAAAGATTCTCCCTTTATTGCTTCGGCTCCATCATCTCCAAGCATGGTTTTGATCCTCGCTTTCGAGCTGCCGTTGTTCCGTCAGCCGCGCTCGCACTTCGATCAATGAGCTGTGCAGTTTTGCTTCCAGCAGGGCCTTGGGCGGCAGTTCAGTCCAATATTCGGCGACCATGATGTTGTCTTTCTGCATATTGAGCAACTCGACCTGTTCGGTACCGGCCTCCGCACATAGGATCAGGCCAATCGGAGCTTCTTCGCCATCCTGCCGCTCGTATTTATTGAGCCAATTAAGATACAGCTCCATCTGCCCTTTAAATCCGGCTTTGAACCGGTCAATTTTAAGATCCACCGCCACCAGCCGTTTGAGCTTGCGGTGGAAGAAAAGCAGGTCGAGATAAAAATCTTCGCCGTCAATAATCATTCGTTTCTGGCGCTCCACAAACGCAAAGCCTTTGCCCAGCTCCAGAATGAAAAGTTCGAGCTCTTTGAGCAGGGCGTTTTCGAGCTCGTTTTCCAGATAGCCCTCTTTAAGCCCTAAAAAATCGAGAAAATAGGGATCCTTGAAATTGCCGCCGAGATGGCTCGCGTCCGCCAGCGCCAGCTTGGTGTCGGCGATTTCCGAGCGCTCAAAGGCTTTGCGCTCGATCTGTCGTTGCAGCTCCCGTTTCCCCCATTTTGCGTTAATCGCGTGTTGGGCATAAAAGAGCCGCGCCTCACTGTTTTTGAGGGTCATCAGGATGGTGAAATGGGTCCAGCTCAATTGTGACACCAGCGGTGACACAATCTCGAACTCGGGGAAGACCTCGGCAAATTGCATCATGCGCCGCAGATTTCTGGCTTCAAAGCTTTTGCCATAGTGTACAACCAGCTCCTTGGCCAGCGACGACACAACCTGTTTTCCGTACTCCGCCCTCTCACCATGGAGCACTTCCGCGTTTATTCGCCTACCCACATGCCAATAGGTAACGGTGATGGCGCTGTTTACCGCTGCAACGGCCTGATCGCGCCCTTGCTCAATCAACAATTTCAGTTCGCGCAGCAGTTCCCCTTGCGGCGTTATCGGCTTAGTCATCTAAAAAGCTCCCTTGGATTTCTTTCGATCAGTATTCATCAGGTTGAAACCACGCCCATCCGTTCCCACATGAGAAGTATGAATTATGAAGCATGAACTATGACCGTCGGTCTGCAACGCTTTCATTTGCAGGCCAATCGGGCTCCATGTTCATCCTTCATATTCCGCACTTCATCTTTCAGTCATCGACACCGCCTGCAAAAACGGATTCATACTATCCGCGAACAAGGCCGTTCAGCAAGGTAAACGCTTAGAAAACATTATGAATCCTGAATCGGACGCGGGGGGACCGTTGTGGCTCCGTGAGAGTCCATTGGTTTTTCAAATTGATAGACGCTCATTTCCCCCCTCCGATCAGGTTGGTGAGCATGGCGGTGATGACGTCTTTTTCCTGCGGGCGGCTTTCGGCGATCATCAGGGTCATGGCGACGAGGGCGTTGTCGGCAATGCGTTTGTTACCTTCCTTGTCATGGAGCAACTGGTTCTTTTCAGCAAAGCGCAGGAACACGGCGGCGGCGATGCGCTTGTTGCCATCGACAAAGCTGTGGTTTTTGACGAGGAAGTAGAGGAGATGGGCGGCCTTTTCCTCGACGGAGGGATAGACATCCTTGCCATCGAAACCCTGCATGACGGCGTTGAGCGAGCTGTGCAGGCTTTGATCCTTTTCCCTGCCGAAGACGGCGGAATCGCCGAATTTTTGCCGCATGGCGTCCACCATCTTCATGGCTTCTTCGTAGGAAACGGGTTTGGCCTTGCGCTTGGAGGTTTTGCCGAGGGCAACGCGCTGGTGATCATAGTCGTCGAGCAGGTCGAGCGCTGCGGCATATTCGGAGACGGTCTGCAGCAGGATGGAGGCTTCGTCGCCGCTCAGTTGTTTGCGCTTGGAAATGTCGGAGGCCAGTTTGACGACCTGGCCCAGTTGCTTGAGCCGCGTTTCGTTGGCCGTATAGCCCTGAACAATGTGCTGCTTGAGCACGTTGGTGGCCCAGATGCGGAATTCCGTCCCGCGCTTCGAGTTGACGCGATAGCCCACGGAAATGATGGCATCGAGGTTGTAGTACTCAATATTGCGGACAACCTCGCGGCTGGCCTCGTTTTGAACTGTTGCATATTTTGCAACAGTTGCCTGCTTGGAAAGCTCACCTTCCTTGTAAATATTACTCAAATGCCTAGAAACAACGGACTTGTCGCGTCCAAACAAGTCTGCCAGCTGGTTGAGAGAAAGCCAAAGCGTCTCCTGCTCCAGCTGGACATCCAGCCGAACCGTGCCGTCCTTGCTCTTGTAGATCACCAGTTCCTGTTTGGCTTGAGCCATTTTGTTCTCCCACGTGTGAGGTATGAAATATGAACTATGAAATATGAAGGAACACGGTTGACCTGAAACCAATGGCGTCGCAGACCGACGTTCATAGTTCATAGTTCATAGTTCATAGTTCATACTTCATACTTCATACTTCCTCTTTCTGCATCCTATCTCCCGAACTGCAAAACGGATTCAACCTATCCGCGAACAGGGCCGTTCAGCAAGGTAACCCCTTGGAAAACAGGATGAATCCTGAATCATTTGCGCTCCGCGAGAGATTTCTTGTCCTGTGTTTGGTTCACGCGGAGACGCGAAGGGATTTTTGCGGCTCCGTGAGAGTATATACTCATTGGTTCTCTCCGGGAAGCTTCATCCGCTCATCGGCGGCAAGTAAGTTCATTTGGTGAATGGCGATGCGATTCAGCCGTTTCAATCGTTCCTGTTGCGGGAGCCCTTCGGCAATAAACAGGGCGTTGAGATTTTCAAGATTGGAAAGGCAGACTGGCTGTGTGATATCCGCTTCGTCACGCATATTGCCTTTTTTATCCGGGTTTTCATCTCGCCACTGTGCGGCCGTTTTTCCGAACAGCGCCAGATTGAGGACGTCAGCCTCATTGGCATACACCATCGAGATTTGTTTGGCATCCAGTTCCGGTGGAACAAGGTGCAACTGAATGGCATTGGTATGAATCCGATAGTTGATTTTAGCTAGGTTTCTTCGGATGTCCCAGCCCAGTGTTTTCCGCTCCTCCTCCTTGAGGCGCTGAAATTCTTTGATGAGGTAGAGTTTGAATTCAACGGAAACCCATGATGCGAATTCGAAGGCGATATCTTTATGAGCATAGGTTCCTCCATACCGCCCCGCTTTAGAAAAAATTCCAACGGCATGGGTGAGCTCCACCCATTTTGTTGGCGTCATCACAAAAGCATTGCTGCCGGATTCGTTTTTAACCGCCTCGAATTCGACACGGTTAAAATTCGAATTATTCAGCAGTTCCCAGATCCCCAGAAACTCGACCGTCGAACGGGTTCGCATCCAGTTCTGAATGATGAACCGGGGATCATCCGCGTTCCGATGTTTTGCAATGTCGGTCAGGCAGATATAATCCTCTTCGTTGAGAAGCGTAATCGTAACTTCACGACTCAATACATTGATTTTTGCCATACTTCTACACCTTATGTTTGCTCATCAAACTTAATCTCTTCAGCAACTCCTTCAATACCGCAGCCAGAACTGGGGGGCTCGCCGTTTTTCCTGATTCCACTTTGACCCACTAAGCCTGATCCCATTGAAATTGAACATCTTGAAACGATTAAAGAGACAACAATCCGACGCTCTCGGTGAAGGTAGAACGAAAAAGGAGGACGTGCAAGCTCAACCCCGGGAAGATATTTCCAGACCCCAATCATATCGCTTGCCCCTTCCGCTACAACGATCATGAACTGGCTCGTTCTGCGTGGATCGACACCTGAAACGAATTGGTTCACGCGGGGACGCGGGGACGCGGAGGGAGGGAGTTTGAATTGTTGCAGGGGTACTGTGCCCCTTTTTCCTAGATGCGGGGAAATAATGATTTACTATTTTTGATAAGAAACTTGGGTTATGTGACCCATTGACAAGGAGAATGGTCCTATTTACAGTGGCGCGATCGATGAGGGGGTTGGGTCGCGAGGCCCGTTTCGACACGTATGGCTATCTTGTATCGTTTTTCTGAATATGAGCGCGAGGTCGGCATTGAAGAACGCCGCATGAGCTACAATGCGCTGGTACCTCCTCCCGAAAAGGACGAGCAGGGCCAGGAGGTTGCCCTCCCTTTGAAGCCCCTGCAGCTTCGCCCCGTGGATATCGCGCGGCTGGTGGTTCCCTACGCCGGGCGCAACCTGTCGGCACAATTTAAGGCCGTTGCGCCGCTTGCGATCTATCTGGCCCTCTTCCAGTTTCTGGTTCTCAACCGGGTGCTGGAAAACGCGTGGCAGATTGGTTTGGGCCTTGTGGCGGTCATAGTCGGCCTCATGTTTTTTCTCGAAGGGCTCAACTACGGCCTGATGCCGTTCGGTCGCGTGATCGGTGATAAATTGCCGATTCGCTCGCCCCTTTGGCTGGTTCTGCTGCTCGTCTTCCTGCTGGGCATCGGCGTCACCTTTGCCGAGCCGGCCATCGGCGCGCTTCAGACCGCAGGCTCCATCGTCGATGTCAGGAAGGCTCCGATCCTCTATGCGATGCTCAACCACTATACAACGGCCTTGGTATTGGTGGTTGGAGCGGGCGTTGGACTTGCGGCTGTGCTGGGAACGGCCCGCTTCCTTTACGGGTGGAGCTTGAAACCCATGCTTTATCTTTTGGTTCCACTCGCGTTGTTGCTCTCGTTGTATTGCGCCTTGAACCACAATCTCTCTCCCACTCTGGGTCTGGCTTGGGATTGTGGTGCCGTCACCACGGGCCCCGTCACGGTGCCCCTCGTTCTGGCTCTGGGAATTGGTATTGCCAGTTCCGCCGGCAAGGGCAACTCTTCGCTTTCGGGCTTTGGAATTGTCACCTTGGCGTCCTTGTTTCCGGTTCTGGCCGTGCTAGGGCTGGCCATGTATGTGAATGCTACAACGACGCCGCAAGAGATCATTGCCTTGGCCGATGAAAGCCTCAAGAACGCCGCTGCCAGTGGGGGATGGCGGGATCTCTTGTCAAAGACTCCCTATCTGGAGATCGTCGGCGGCGTACGCGCCATCGTTCCGCTGGTGATCTTCCTCTATTTCATCCTGAAGGTGCTGCTGCGCGAACGGTTGACGGATGTCAAGTTCTTGATCTACGGGCTGGTTCTGGCCATCCTCGGAATGTGCATCTTCAATGTCGGCCTGACGTTCGGGTTATCCCAACTCGGCAACCAGACCGGCAGCATCGTCCCGGCGGCCTTCGCGTCCATTTCATCCGTCAGTGGTTCGCCGCTATACTCCTGTGCGGTCGGCATCGCCCTGGCCCTCTTTTTTGCATGGGCTCTTGGTTTTGCGGCGACGTTGGCTGAGCCCGCCTTGATGGCCCTTGGAATGACGGTCGAAAACCTTACCAACGGTGCGTTCAAGAAGAAGCTGCTGGTGATCTCCGTTTCCTTTGGGGTGGCGTTCGGCATCGCTCTGGGCGTTCTAAAAATTGTCTTCGACATACCTCTGCTCTATTTGCTAGTGCCTTTCTATGCCGTCTCGCTGCTGCTGTCCTGGTTTTCCACCGAAGAGTTTGTCAATGTGGCTTGGGATAGCGCCGGGGTAACGACCGGGCCGGTGACTGTGCCCTTAGTCCTCGCGATGGGACTTGGTTTTGGGAATGCGCTTGGAGTGGTCGAGGGTTTTGGCATCCTATCCATGGCGTCCGTCGGCCCGGTCATATTCGTTTTGATTACAGGTCTGATTGTTCGTTTTAGGCAAGCCAAAGCCGCCATCGTCGGCGTTGAATGAAATAGGGAGAGAGATCAATGAAAACCGTGCGTCATCAGATGGTCGTATTGACCGACGTGTCACTTATCACGTGCATCGTGCAGCGAGGCATGGCCGACAAGGTCATCAAGGCGGCATACCGCTCCGGGGCCCAAGGGGCGACGGTTTCCTTCGCTCGGGGCATGGGCGTTCGCGAGCGACTGGGCGTCTTGGGCGTGGCCGTTAATGTCGAAAAAGAGGTCATTCGGATCGTGGTTTCGTCCGAGCAGGTCGACCGGGTTTTCGATGCCATGTATCTGGCAGGACAACTCGACACGCCCGGCATGGGGATCATGTACACCAACCGCCTCGAGAAAGCGGCAACCTATATTCCGCCCGAGCTGATGCAACGTATAGAGGAAAAAAATGCCACCGTCTGAACATCCGATAGATTCCCGCCAATCGCAGGGCCAAACGACGGGCTATAAGCTGATTTCCTGCGTGTCTGCGCAGGGGATGAGTGGGCCGATCGTTGAGTCCCTCTATTCGGATTTCGGCATCGTCTCCTGCAACGTCATGCTTGGACGAGGCGGCTCCGGGCATGGCCGTTCCTTCGAGCTTGAAGTGGAAGTCCTGGAAATCGTCGTTTCCGCCGAACGCTCCGACGAGGTGTTCGAATACCTCTACGAGAAGCTGGATGTGCGCAACCAGCCGCGCTGCTTCCTCTATCAACAGGACCTCGGACGATCGAACGAATATCTGCTTCCCCCCGACCAGCAGGGGCAACCGTGAAAGATTTCTGGCTGTGTTTCGTGCCGTTATTTGTGGCCGTTGACGCCATAGGGGTTCTTCCCATGTTCGTCACCCTGACCGAGGGAGTGGACGCGATTCGGCGCCGTGGCATCGTCTTCCAGTCCATCATCACCGCATCGGTAGTTGCGGTGGCGTTTCTGTGGCTGGGCCCGGTTCTGCTGCGGTTTCTGGGTATTTCGGTGCCGGACTTCATGATTGCGGGCGGTATTCTCCTGTTTGCCATTGCGCTGTCGGATCTTCTCACGGGAGTAAAGCGGCAACGTCAGCCCGATCCCGACAGCCCCGGTGCAGTGCCCATCGGTGTACCGCTCATCACGGGTCCGGCCGTGCTGACGACCTGCATCCTGCTCAGGGACATGCATGGACGGTGGGCCACAACGGCCGCCGTGGTGGTGAACATTGCCTTGGCCGGAGTGGTATTTCTCGCTGCGGGGCCCATCACCCGCACGTTGGGCAAGACCGGTACGAAGACGGTCTCCAAGCTTGCCAGCCTGCTGCTGGCGGCCATTGCCGTCATGCTGGTTCGCAAGGGCATTTCGGAGGTATTGGCCTCTTCGGCAGGATAGCCATCCCATGTCGAACAGGGCTAAGTTTCCAACGTCATCGCGATGTAGATGGGTGGGGGACGGAACCCACAGGCCGCGTTTGGCCGCGCACAGCAAAAGACGGATCATCCTAAAAAATGCAGTAGAGAAACCGCAAATGAACGTTAATGGACGCAAATAAG
>CAYOBH010000044.1:13758-17459 GCA_964402125.1 uncultured Verrucomicrobiota bacterium | reverse complement strand
AGGCCTGGAGATCGACGGCCTGGCCGATCAGTTAAACGTTTTTCATCCTTGGCGCAAAGGCCCGTTCCACCTCCACGGCATCCATATCGACACCGAGTGGCGCTCCGACTGGAAATGGGACCGCGTTCTCCCGCATCTGCAGCCGCTCGAAGGCCGCGTCATTCTCGATGTCGGCTGCGGCAACGGCTATCACTGCTGGCGGATGCTTGGCGAAGGCGCCCGGCTGGCGATCGGTATTGACCCTTCGCTCGGCTCTGTCTGCCAGTTTTTTGCCATACAGAACTTTATCCGCGACTCGCGCGTCTGGGTGCTGCCGCTCGGCATTGAAGATCTTCCGCCCGCTCCCAGCGCGTTCGATACCGTCTTTTCCATGGGCGTGCTCTATCACCGCAAATCGCCCATCGAACACATCGAGCAGCTCTGTTCCTTCCTGCGGCCCGGCGGGGAACTTGTCATCGAAACCCTCGTGGTCGACGGCCCCGAAGGCTATTCGCTCATTCCGCAGGGTCGCTACGCTAAAATGCGCAACGTCTGGTTTATTCCCTCCGTCCCCACCCTCGAGCTCTGGCTCAAACGCTGCGGGCTGAAGAACATCCGCGCCGTCGACCGCTGCGCCACCTCCACCGAGGAGCAGCGCTCCACCGACTGGATGACCTATGAATCGCTCTCCGACTTCCTCGATCCCGCCGACGCATCCAAAACCATCGAAGGCTACCCCGCCCCCCAGCGCGCCATCGTCATCGCTGAGGCATAAAAATCTATGTAGAACCTAGATTCTATACATCCTGTGGTTTATCTTCCTCCGATGAATCTCTCAAAATTTGGTGAAAAGTTTACCTGCAAGGCGGGCATTACAGAATTAATGGACGATCTTGGCGAGGCGATGGCAGGCAACGAAATGTGGATGCTCGGCGGCGGAAATCCAGCACATATTCCTTCGGTACAGCAGCGGTTTCGTCGGCGTATGGAGCAGATTCTGGCGGAGCCGAACAGCTTTGAAACCATGATCGGGAACTATACCGGATCGCGCGGCCACGCCGCATTTATTGAGGCGCTGGCCGATCTGCTGTCTGAACAGTTTGGCGGGGAGATTGGGCCGGAAAACATTGCACTGACCAACGGCAGCCAGAATGCGTTTTTCTGCCTCTTCAATCTGTTTGCCGGAGAAATGCCCGACGGCTCCAAAAAGAAAATTTTGTTCCCGCTGGCCCCGGAATATATTGGCTACGCCAACGCTGGCCTGTGTGACGACTTTTTTTCCGCGCAGCGCCCCACGATTGAAATGCTCGACGACGGGCTCTTTAAATACCGCGTCGATTTTACCCACCTGACGATCGGGGACGACATTGGGGCCCTCTGCGTATCGCGCCCGACCAATCCGACCGGTAACGTATTGACGGACGACGAAATCCGCCACCTCGACCGCATGGCGCGGGAGCGCGGCATTCCATTTATCATCGACAATGCGTACGGGACGCCCTTCCCCGACATTATCTTCACCGAAGCGCAACCCCACTGGAATTCCAACACGATTGTCTGCATGAGCCTCTCCAAGCTCGGCCTGCCCAATCTGCGCACGGGCATTGTGATTGCCCGCGAGGAAATTATTGCGGCCCTCGGCGACATCAACGGCGTACTGCAACTCGCGCCGGGCGGAGTCGGAGCCCATTTTGCACTGGATCTGGTGCGCAACGGCGAACTGATTGAGCTCTGTCGTAAAAACATACGGCCGTTTTATCAGCGCAAAGCGCTCACCACACTCGATTTGCTGCGCGAACGGCTCGGCGATCTGCCCTGTCGTATTCATAAACCGGAAGGGGCCATCTTTCTCTGGCTCTGGTTCAAAGATCTGCCCTGCACCAGCGCGGAGCTCTATGAACGGCTCAAGGCACGCAACACGCTGGTCATTCCCGGACATCACTTTTTCCCGGGATTGGAAAGCGACGACTGGCCCCACAAACACGAATGCATCCGCATCACCTATGCGCAGAGCGACGAAGCCGTCCGCAATGGGATTGAAATAATAGCCGACGAAGTTCGCCGGATTTACCGCGCCAGCGCGGGAGATCATTGATTTCAGATTGTTGATTGCCGAATTTTGAGGATTGCGTATTTCGTATTACGTATTACGTATTTCGTATTGCGTATTTCGTATTACGTGTTTCGTATTGCGGCCCGAAGCGAAGATAATTTTCCGACAGGAAAATAGCGACGAAGGAGCGGTTTATACGCAATACGCAACACGCAATAATAAAAGAATCCATTCACATTGCTCTGCACATTGTGATACAACCGCCCCAAGTTACAGGAGCACGCGTGATTCCATGAGACAGGTACTCGTACTGATCAATCCTAAGTCGGGCACAGGAGGGCCTTACCGGTATATTTACGCCATCGAAAAGGTCTGGGACACCCCGGAACACGACGTTTCATTCCAGTTCAGCCAGTCGGCTCAGGACGGAATGGATAAGGTCCGACGCGCGGTCGATCGGGGAACGGATACGGTTTTGGTGGTCGGCGGCGACGGTATGGTCAATACCATCGGCAGCGTTCTGGTGGGAACGTCGGCTCGTCTGGGCGTCATTCCATCCGGCAGCGGCAATGGTTTTGCGCGACACTTCGATATCCCACTTCAGCCCGGTGCCGCCGCTGAAGCCCTGCTGAACGGAGAGACCAAAGCCATCGATGTCGGCAAAGTAAACGATCACTTTTTCTTTGTAACTTGCAGTATGGCTTGGGACGGCGCGCTGGTAGAGACGTTCGAGAAATATCCCTTTCGCGGGCTAACCCCCTACATCCTCGCCGGTGCCGCTCAGTTTTTTGAATATAAGCCGCAGCCCTTCGTTGCCAATATTGACGGCGAAGAGATCGTGTTCAAACAACCGCTGATCTTTACCGTTGCCAATCTCTCCCAATTTGGGAGCGACATGATCGTTGCACCGGATGCCAAGGCCGACAGCGGAGTACTCGAACTGGTGGCGGTGGAGAAAAAAGATATGCCGATTCTGCTGAGTCAGATTCACCGCATCATCGACAAAACCGTATTTCGCTCGCCGCATGTCATCAACCGCCATTTCCGCTCCATGACGGTTCAGCGCAAAACCAATTCGCCGATTCAGATCGACGGAGAGATCATTTGCGGCGATGCCTTTGTAAAGGTGGAAGTGCTCCCCGGCGCGCTCAATGTCATCACGCCTCTGCATAAATCGGAATAGACGAATGGACAACTTTTCTCCGGAAACCATTTATATGCGCATGGCGCTGCGCGAAGCGCAGCAGGCTGCCGCCGAGGGTGAAGTCCCTTGCGGTGCCGTTATTGTGCTCAACGACGAAGTGATCGGCAAGGCGCATAACCAGACCGAAACCCTGAACGATCCCACTGCGCACGCGGAAATTCTCGCCATCACACAGGCCACACAGGCCATTGGAAACTGGCGGCTCAACGGGGCGGTCATGTATGTCACGAAGGAGCCGTGCCCCATGTGCGCCGGTGCGCTGGTGCTCGCCCGTATTCAAAAGGTGGTCTGGGGCATGACCGATCCGATCCGCGGCGGCGCGGTCTCTAAATTTAATATCCTCAACGATGCCGATCTCAACCACGCCGTTGAAGTCGAAACTGGCGTGATGGAACTTGACTGCAAACTGGTCATGCAGGATTTTTTTCAAAACCGGCGGCAGGAAGCGAAAGACCGGAAACGCGC
>CAYOBH010000044.1:12094-13658 GCA_964402125.1 uncultured Verrucomicrobiota bacterium | reverse complement strand
AAAGGGCTCGGTCGCCTGTTGATGGAAGCCATCCTGAAAGAAGCAGAACGAACCGGGCTGAAAAATCTGACGGCCTATATCTTTTCGCACAACGAACGCAGCCTGAATCTGTTCCGCTCGGTTGGATTTGAAGAGTGGGGATTCCTGCCGAACGTCACCGAAATGGACGGGAAAGAATACAGCGTCACCATTCTCGGAAAGAGAATTCAGCCCTGAACCGCGGACCGCTTCACCGCCGAAACGGGTACGCGGCAAATTTCAGCGCTTCCCCATTTTTAGAACCACGGATGAACGTGAATAAACACGGATATTGAAACGGTGCATCTGCGTTCATCCGTGGTTCCGAATAATTCGAAATACGGACTTATTTCGAAGGCGTTGCGAGTGCCGCGTCGTGACCAGCAAGAGCAGTGGAAATGGAGGTTCCGGCTTGGGTCTTCGCTCCCATTGTGGCAATGCCCGGCTTATAA
The DNA here is from genome assembly GCA_964402125.1 of uncultured Verrucomicrobiota bacterium. Lineage (GTDB taxonomy): Bacteria > Verrucomicrobiota > Kiritimatiellia > Kiritimatiellales > Pontiellaceae > Pontiella. The sequence goes on along the minus strand of CAYOBH010000044.1, from coordinate 13,188 downwards.
TCGTCAACTTTATCGCCATAGTTGGAGGAGTCCAATTTCTTTCCGTCGTCGTCCAACGCGCCGAGGGAGGTGACCGAGTCGTAAGCAGCAGGGAACATCGCCGTTTCTTCATTATCATTTCCGGCGGCAGCGAAGAGAGTCTTTCCCTCGCTGGCGGCAAAATCCATGGTCGTTCTGATAAAACCGCTGTCGGTCGGAGTGCCAAAGCTCATGGTGACAATTTCAGCCCCGGCGTCAATAACATAGTTCATTGCACGCATGAGCGTGTCGGAGCTGGTGAGTCCGTTTTCATCGAATACCGGCACGGAAAGAACGGATACGCCTTCGGCCGATGGAGTTGCCCCCTCAGGCACCACGGCACCGGCGGCAATTAACGTCATGAGCGTTCCATGTCCGGTAGGATCGCTGATCGGAGCGGTCGGATCCAGTGCGTTGTAGGTTCCCTTTACAAATTCGGCATTCGCGTAGATTGGATCCAGTCCGGAATCCAAAACGGCAACCAGCACCTCTCCGGGTTTAATATTGCGGTTCACGCCGCCGCCGGCCCCTGGTTTCACCTGCTGCTGATTATCAATCCGCCCTAAAACCAGATTGGGCTCCGTCGCTTCAACGGCGAACATCGCCGCTGCAAGGGCCATCGCCTCTTCCACCGACATCCCTTCACCGATCCGGATGCGGTAGAGTCCGGGCGGGTCGATCACTTCAATCAATGATCCGTTAAGCCTTGCCAGCAGGGCGTTCAGATCGGCCTCGGTCGAACCTTCGCGAAACGCAACCAAAATTTCGCCACGGACATATTTAAGCCCCTCTTCATTTTCAACCACATCCAGCACACGACCTTTAGAGAGCGGCTTTGCGGCGGAAGATTTTCCGGAGGAAAAAACATGAATACTCGACAGCTTTTCAACCCGACCCAGCGGACCTCTTTCAACCGTCCATTCCAACAGATAGCTGTAGGGGGTGACCATCTGGGATATAACCCGTTCGAGCTTGGCATTTTCCCAGCTCCCTTTCACGTCACTCACTTCCAGCGACGGATCAACCCATACCTCAACCCCGCACGATTCAAACTGGGAGAGCACCGACAAAAGAGA
>CAYOBH010000044.1:2062-11994 GCA_964402125.1 uncultured Verrucomicrobiota bacterium | reverse complement strand
ACCGCCGGAAAAATGTCGGTGCTTTTATCGCCGTTGAGCTTTTCATAGTGGAACAAGCGCCAGAGTACACGCTTACGGACATATTCGTGGTCCGGATTTTCCGGATCGCCCTCTTCGCGGCGGGTGTCGTACAGAATCCCCAGCAGCGACGTGGTTTTCAGGCTTTGGCCATTCACCAAATCCTCGGAAAGGTCCGATTCCCACAGCGGGAAAATCGAATGGTTCTTTGAATGCAGCTCCGCCACGGTGTTGGTTCCCTGATCGAGATTGACCGTTCGGGTCCACTCTTCATCAAACGTTCCGATAAAATAGTCCAGATATGTGGACTCTTCCTCGATGGAAAGCGAATCGCCCACTTCGCCCAGCTCAGTTGCCTGAGCTGGACGGAGTCCAGACTTAATGAAGCCTACATAATTATGTTCGCCAACGGTTTGTTCGCTGCGGCTCTTCCAGTGGTTGTAATCATAAATTGGGAATAAACTGTGATAGGTGCGGTTTTCGTTTTTTCCATATTCGCCCAGCAGGAGGTAAGAACCATTAACGGCACCGGAGTCGAGATCGCGCTTATGGCGATAAAACGGGAATACCCAGCTTCCGGTCTTCCCGCTCTCCTCGTTATAGCTCCCGATCAGCGGCGTCGCGAAATACGTGCGCTTTTGGTCTTTCCCGAACAGCAGCGTGTAAAAAAGCTCATCCCGCTCCCATAGATAGAGCGGCAGCAGATGCGACGAATCGAGCTGATCCGTTTTCTGATTCTTTTCCCAGCCGACCAGCCCGCCAGCCACCAGTGCCTGGGTGCGCTCCGAGGAAATATTCCATCCGCTCAACAGCGGAAGCACCAAATGCTTCTGCCCGCTTTTGGTTTCCCATTTGGAATACGGAAGCGATATAAGCGTATCATCTTCCGGTGCAGCATAATAAAGAGGGAAAACATAGCTGTACGGATCGCTCCCGCCCTTACGGAAACCGGCCAGCCCGGCGGCCAGAATGGCGCGCGTCGACTCGTCGTCGGTCGACCATCCGCTCAGCAGCGGCGCAATCACGTTGCGCGTGCGTCCGCCGCTCTCCCACGTGGCGTACGGAACCGAGATAAACATATTGTTCTGCGGCGAACGATAGTAGAGCGGGAAGATATGGCTTGCGCTCCCCTCCTCGTCCCAGCGCTTTGCAGCCAACCCGCCGAAGAGAATATAGCGCCCGCTCACCTCGTCCTTTTGGCCCCCGCTGAGCAGCGGCAGCGCCAGCCAGTTTTTCTGATCGCCCATCTTCCAATAGCCGCCCAGTGCCGTCATAAAGTGCGCATCATAGTCGGAGTTAAAATAGACAAACGGAATGTAACATCGCCACGCCGGTGATCCGTCGGCATGTTGCTTACCCGCATACAGCGGAGTAATCATAACCGAACCCTCGTTCGACTCTGCGCCGTAATAAAACGGGAACGCCGCCCGCCAGCGCGATCCATCCTCATTCGTTTCCGCCATCCAGACTGGTGAATAAAATCCGCTCGAATCGGCGGTGTAGCGATAGAAATACAACGGCATGAGCGAATGGAAGCCGGAGCCGTCGGCCTGCTCCTTCGACCACCACGGCAGCGTGAACAACAGTTTTGAATCCGCATCGCTCGAATAATAGTAGAGGGGAAGCACCCGATGGCTCAGCGCATCGGGCGACCGGGCGTAGGACGCCAGCCCCAGCAGATAGTGGTTATCGACCTGACCAACCTCTTTATTCCCCCACGAGAGCGCCGGGAAAAGCGCCCATGAGCGTGCATCGCCGAGCCAGTTGCGGTACCACAGCGGCAGCGCCAAGTCCCAGCTCTTTCCAACTTCGCTGACGCTGCGGCTGTACGGCAGTGAATAAAACGACGTGCGCGACCCGTTGCGGTCATACCCATAAAGCGGGAACATCCAGCTGCCGGAGTTGTTCGGAGAGGAATACATGTGAATCAAAGGCCACGCCACCGAACGCGACACGCTGTCGTCGCTCTTTTTCTGTCCATAAAGCGGCCACAGATACCACGCGTTTTCATCCTCCGAACGATGCCGCGCATACAACGGCCACGCCACATGCAGCGAATCGCCGCTCCTTCGGTTCGACCAAATCCACAGCGGAAACAGCGCATCGTGCCCCGTGCCCGACCAAGGCTCGCCCTCGTGCCAATAGAGCGGAAATACGTTCAGATAGTCCTCGCCCCAGAAGACCGGAAAAATCCGATACTTCTGCTTGCCCGGCGCAAAGCGCGCAATCGGCCAAAGCACATTGTATTCCGGATAGTTGGTTCCCAATCCATCCGCCGAATAGAGCGGACGCACGGCCTGATGTTCCGGACTGAACTCCATCAGCGGCCACAGCACCGACAGCGCCGGATCGCGATAATATACCAGCGGCCAGGCATTAAAACGATCCGCCGGAGGGCCTTCCCGATTTTCATACTCGCCGAAAAAGAACGGCGTACCCTTCATGGACTGCGTGGTGCATCCAACCAACCCCGCCAGCGAAAACATCGCCAGCGGCAACATCCATCTTTTCATCTCATCTCCCTATGTAATGTGAGTCAAGACCCCCCGCTCCGGCTCATACTCCATCAACATTCTTCTCTAAAATCGATTCCAGCTCCTTCAGCCGTGCCTCGAGAATATCAAGCGCATCCTGTTTAACATCTAGGCTCTTGGCGAGTGCCACAAGTCGTTCCTGCGTCGCAACGGCAAGATCAATGCGGCCTTCCTCTTCGCAAACCGAAACCATCCGATCCAGCCTCTGGCAGGACGTTATCATGTCCGTCCCGTCGGCGAGTCGGACCGCCGTCGCCCGGTAGCTTTCCTTGCTTAGACCTTTCAAAAATTCAGCATCCTGAAGCATTTTTTGTCGGACCAACTCCGTCAACTCGACGTTATCACCCGATTTATTCTGGAGAATATAATGCTCTGCCAGTTCACTCGTAATATCGGCCCCCAAGGCTGCAGCTTTCTGATAGCACGCTAGTGCATCGTCAACGTGCCCCAGTGCTTCATGACATTCGCCCAATTGTCTCCAATATCCCGAGTAGCCAGCATCTAGCTCCACGGCTTTTTCATACGCGTCAACCGCTTCGGCGAAACGTTCCAGATTCACCAGCGAAAAAGCGTAACGATACCAATAATAATCATCATCAGGAACCTCTCTCACCAGTTTTTCCCATTGCTCCACCGCTTCCAAATATTTCCCAGTATCTGTAAGCGTATTTGCCAAGCCCTGAAGCGCCCAGACTGCGGATTCCATGGAGACTGCAATTTTTCGATGCACCAAAGCCGCCTCGTAATCATGCAACTGCTCGTCCAGAATATTGGCATAACTCTGATGCAACAAAACCGGACCAATATCAAATTTACTCAGCAGCAGTTCATAGCGCTCTTTCCCGAGTTCCCCCATTTCCTGCTCTCTGCATTCAATTGCACTCAGCCAAAGCAGGTATACATCGTCAGGATACTCATCCGACAGCACGACCAGATCTTTCATGCGTTCATCAACCCCCTCATGCAGATCCAGCAACAACGCAAGCTGGGAAGCCAAGGCCAAATAGTCGTTCCCCTTCGAACACTCCGCAAACAGCTTTGTAGATTCAAGTTTGCTCCAGCGCGAACGCTTCAACACCGCATGAGCAAAAAGGATCTTTCGATCATTAGGGTTACGCCTGAGCGCAGCCTCAATCACATCCTCCGCCTCCCACTGCTTCCCTGCGCTCAGTAATTCAATGGACCTCGCATACGCTTCGTCAGCGTCAGCAGAAGATACGGGCAGGATATCGGCAAGGATCTCATCGGTTTGAGAGGAGATCTGCTTCACTATATCTACAAAGTGCGGAATCCCTGAAAACAGTAGAAGTCCAAACCCTCCGATAATACAAATAGCAACCCATACCTTGTTCATACGCTCTGTCCTTCAATTCAACATTCAAAACTGACATTCTTTAATCGCTGAATGCAAAAATGACAAGAGCTGAATGCGTTTGACCTGCGGGGGGTAAATCCGCAGAATCCCGCGCCGATTATGAAACAGGAAAACGCAACCGTCATCGAACATCACAATTTTCAGGGCGACTACCGCATCCTGCGCCTCGCGGCCCCGGCTGTAGGTCCGCTCGTTCAGCCCGGTCAGTTTCTGGAACTTCAGGTGCCGCAACTGGGCGACCGTATTCTGCGCCGCCCGTTCAGCATCTATAAAGCCGACGCAGAGGGCGTCAGTATTCTCTACAAACCCGTCGGCCGCGGCACCGAATCCATGCGCCTGCTGACCGCCGGCGACACCGTCAACATTATCGGCCCGCTCGGCAACGGCTACCCCGAACTGACCGAAGGCAAAACGCCCGTGCTCGTGGCGGGCGGCTACGGAAACGCCGCGCTCTATCTCAAGGCTAAGGAACTTCGGGTTCAGGGCGTCGCCTTCTTCGGCGGACGCTCCGCACTGGATATTCTCTGCATCGACGAGTTTAAAGCCCTCGGCTGGGATGTGCGGGTGACCACGAATGACGGCTCGCTCGGCACCGAAGGCCTTGTGACCGACGCCTTTGACCCGTGGCTGGCGGAGCAGCATTGCGCAGCGAACGTGGAACTCTTTGTCTGCGGCCCGAACCCCATGCTGAAAGCGATGGGCGACCGCGCGATGGAGCACGGTTTCACCGCGTGGCTCTCGCTCGATAAAAACATGGCCTGCGGCGTTGGCGCTTGCCTGACCTGCGTCATTAAACGCAAAACCACCGACGGCGGATGGAAATGGGCGCGCTGCTGCAAGGACGGCCCGATTTTTGAGTCCAGAGAGATTGTTTGGGAAGATTAAGAAAGGATTGACCACGAAACACACCAAACACACGAAACCCTATTCATCCTACCTTTCGTGTATTTTGTGTATTTCGTGGTTTAACAGTAGTCATGAGTGTTGATTTGAAAGTAAAAATCGGTTCGATGGAGATGAAAAATCCCGTGACGGTTGCGTCGGGAACCTTCGGCTACGGACCGGAATATGCCGAGCTCGTCGACCTCAATCGACTGGGCGCCATTACCGTTAAAGGGATCTGCCCTGAAGAGCATGTGGGGAATGCCACGCCGCGCACGTTCGAAACGCGCGGCGGCATGATCAACGCCATCGGCCTGCCCGGTCCGGGCACGAAGGGTTTCCTTGAAAAATATGTCCCCTTCCTCAAGCAGTTTAATACGCCCGTGATCGTCAACATCTGGGGCAAAGCGATGGAAGACTACGGCCGCGTCGTGGAACAGCTCGACGCAGAGGACACCGTTTCCGCCTACGAAATCAATCTTTCCTGCCCAAACGTGAAAGAAGGCGGCTCCGCCTTCGGCACCGAAGTGGATATGTTTTCGCGCGTCATCGAACTGGTCCGCAGCAAGACGCAGAAGCCGATCATTCCCAAGCTGGCTCCCAACGTTTCCTATATCGGACGCTTCGCCAAAGCAGCGGAAAACTGCGGAGCCGATGCGATCTCCATCATGAACTCCTATCCTGCCATGGCCATTAATATCGAAACGCTGAAACCCGAACTGGCCAACCGCACCGGCGGACTCAGCGGCCCGGCGATTAAACCGATTGCGATCAAACTGGTGTGGGACGCCGCCAAAACGACCTCGCTGCCGATCATCGGCATGGGCGGAATCTTTGAACCGGAGGACGCGATTGAGTTTATGATTGCGGGCGCCTCGGCCGTCGCTGTCGGAACAGCTAACTTTGTCGATCCGTCGACCACGCTTCGCGTCATTGACGGAATTGAAGCCTATCTGAAAAGAAAAGGGCACACCTCCGTCGGGGATATTGTAGGGACGGTAAAAGCATGAAGCGGGCGCAAAAGTGGATAACGGCGGGGTTGTGTACCCTCTTCGGCGCAATGATTCTGGGCTATTCATTCCACCACCGCTTTTCGCCGGAGAAGGTTACACAGATCATTCCTTCCTTTCTTCGCGATACCGCCGTGCAGGCCGACTCGATCGAAAAACTCACTTTCCCCGCCGAATTTTCAGCTCTTCCAGACGCGGAATATTTTCTAAAAACGCTCCTTCCGCTCGTTGACGAAGAATATACCTCGCTCTCGAGTGAAATAGCTTGGACTCCGCTCTATATGTATCAAGGCCAATCTTCGTTTCTTGCGGTCTGCTGGGTCGGCGGTCGCAGCCCGTGGTTGCGCTGGAAATTTGAACAGGCCTCCGATAAAAAAATCGACCCGCTAAAAAATCAAACCGTCTGGCCTGTGTGGCAGTGTTTCCGAAAGGATCTTCCCGAAGGGAAAAACCTATACTTCGCACTCACGGAAAATCTTTTTCTGGTTTGCCTTTCCGAAACCAAAACGGATATTATTTCGCTCCTGAATTCCTTTGATCAGGACAAGGCTGCGAATAACACTTAAACGAGGACAACGCCATGCTGAAAAAAACAGTACCATACCTTCTGCTTACCGCTCTGCTGGCGGGATGCGTCAGCACAGAAAAAGGAACTGAAGAAACCCTTCTAACGATGGAAGAGCAGGAAATTGCCCTAAAGAGAACCAAAGCTCCGCAGCAAGCTAACTACGGCGTTTACGAGCTTCAGGGGAGTATGGCCATTAACGCCGAGCCGCGATTGCACCCCAACCATAGAGTTGAGCTCTCCTATCTAGCGGACCGTGCCCCCGTTGTTGCTGGACAAGGTAAATCCAGCCGAGCCAAACTGAATGTGCTGATTGATCCTTCTTCCGCTGCATCATGGATTGAGTTCAACAAGGCACAGGCTCTTGATGCATACTTTCTCGCACTGGACGGTGTCTACGTTCCCTATCCTGATCGCGTGGCCGCCGGTGCCGACTCCTTTGCGGCAACCGTCTCTCAGTTGCGCTTCGACATGTTCTTTATGGAAGACGTCGCCTTCTTTGTTCGGATGGCCAAAAACAATCTTGGATCATTTGCCCGCAGCATAAAAGATCCGCAGGTTCACGCCGTTTTGGGGTACGATATGCTCAAGGTCTTTGAGTATATTCAATTCGACGCCCGAGAAAAAAAGGTCGTCCTCTCTGCAACCACGCCTTACACGCCCAACTCTGGACGATTGGTTGGTCAGGCTGTGATTATGAACAATTTTCTCAATGCCGCTGCAACCCCGGGATTAATAATTAGAGGCGCGGTTGATGGCGAGGAAATGCCGATTATGCTCGATTTTGCGGGGGACTATTTCTTCCGCAGGGGAGATGTCAGCACACCCGTGACAGAGCTGGTTTCTATGGGAGAGATTGCGGAACTCGATGTACCTACCGTAACGGGAACGTTTACCGACCTCATGCCGCGCGCAGGGAACCGAATGCTTGAAAAATATTTGGTCACGGTCTGCCCGCTCAAGGGTGTGGTTTATTTCGAACGCCCGGCCGTCGAAATCGAATAAAACAAAAAAATCGTTTTTTGAGTAACGGTTGGGTTCAAGCACTCGTATTCAATAGTGAACCCAACGGAAGCAACCCACTTAAAGCTTCCACCCCAATACTCCAAACCCCGTCTAACCCGCGGGGTTTTCTTTTGCCCCGGTGCCTCGACAGTGCTACGCTCTCCCTCAATCTTTTGTGGATGATCAGCTCATGGACGAACCAACGCACCAAAAAAAAACCGAGCCGCCTAAGCGGGAAATCAGTAACGCTAACCTGTTTGCCGACGATATTATCTTTTCTGATACCGAAAAAATCCTCTTCGAGGAAGATCTGGAAAAAACCGCGCAGCGCAAGGATCTGATGGACGGAAATCCCGCAGATCGTTATACGCCCCGGAAAAAACTGAATGAAGGCGGAATGAAAGCCATCTGGGAAGTGGACGACCACCGCACCGCCCGCAAGGTCGCCATGGCCCTGATTTCGGATTCCAAAATTGCCTCCGAACAGGATATTGACTCCTTTCTCTACGAAGCCCGCCTGACCGCCAACCTACAGCATCCGAACATTATTCCCATTTACGACATTGCCGTGGACAAAGAGGGAAACCCCTATTTCACGATGAAAGCCCTCAAAGGCGAAACCCTCGGCGAAATCATTAAAAAGCTGCGCAGCGGATCGGAAGAATACCGAACCCGTTATACCCGCACCCGACTGCTGGCCATTTTTCTTAAAGTGTGCAACGCCATCGACTATGCCCACACCAAAGGGGTCATCCATCTCGACCTCAAACCCTCCAACGTAATTGTCGGCGACTTTGGCGATGTACACGTACTCGACTGGGGACTCTCCACGCTGCTGACCCATATTGACGAATACAAAGGGGGCCCTATTTCTTGGCAGAATATCGACCATATTTCACTGGAAAGCGGCCAAACACTGACTCGCTATCTTGATGGCAGCTCCAAACAGCGTCATATTGCGGGCGGGACCCCCGGCTATATGTCGCCCGAACAGGCACAGGGCGACCTTTCCGGCGTCGATTTCCAGACTGATATCTACATGCTGGGCGCCATGCTTTATGAACTCCTTACTTACGAATGCCCCATCGTCGGCGAAACCGTAAAGGAGACGCTCCAGAAAACCGTGCGCGGCGACTTTCTCCCGCCGGACCGCCGTGCACCGAAACTGCATATTCCGCAGCCGCTCGCCGCCATTGTAATGAAAGCGATGAAGACCGACCCAAAAAACCGCTACGCGAACGTCGCCGCGCTGATTCGCGACATTCACCAATTTCAAGACGGCTTTGCCACGACGGCGGAAAATCCAACCTTTTTCACCCACGCCGCCCTGCTCGTCCGACGCCATAAAATGGCGGTCAGTCTCATTTCCGCCTCGCTGGCGGTGATCGCCGTGATTCTGGCCCAGAGTTTTTCCTCGATCAAGAAGAGCGAAGCCGTTGCCCGCAGTGCATTAAAATCGCTGCAGGAGAAGAGCGACTATATTGCCCAGACCACCCGAAAAGCCGCGCCCGACTATATTGAATTGGCGCAGCACGCGGAACGCGAATATGCCTTTGCAGAGGCGGAGGAGAAACTCAGCACTGGTCTCACGTTCGATGACTCCAACCCCGACGCTTGGAGCATGAAAATACGGATGCTCCTCAGTCAGCAGCGCTTTGCCGAAGCGTGGAATGTTTATTCGAAAAATCGATCGATTCCCCGCAGCGGCCCGGAATATGAGCTGGCCCGGAAATACCAACACGCAAAAGAAGGCGTTCCCGATACCGCTTTCCCGCAGCTCGTCTATGACTTCCGCCTGAGCGGCATGGAGCTCGACCTGCCGCGCCTTTTCTACCACTTCAACCGGAAAAGCTTTGAACCTGCCACTCACTTTTCCGCCCTCGCTGAAACGCTGGAGCAGCTCAACCCGGCGGTCGATCAACTCAACATATCCTGGGAAGACGCCGGAAACGGCGCGTGGAATATCGATATCAGCAACAACACCGGACTCGATGATATTTCTCCGCTGTGCGGCCTTAAGATTGCCCGACTGACCGCCCGCAACATCGGCACCCCCAACCTGGCCTTCCTTACCGAGGAAGGGCTTCGCTCGCTGGATCTGACCGGAACACAGATTAACTATCTCCCTGCCTACGATCCGCTCGCCGAAATTGAAACGCTCAACATCCGTAACACCCGGATTCGCAACCTTTCCAACATTGTTAAATATTCCAAACTCGTCGCGCTTGATATCAGCGGCATTCAGGGGCTCTCCCTATCAGAACAACTCATTTGGTGCCGCAACCTGAAGCGCCTCACCATTTCCGAAACCTTCCGCAATGACCCGGTCATTCAATCGCTCTCGCGCAACGACACCATCATTATCTTCACCGAAAACTGACCATGGACATTAACGAACACAATCCAACCCGCGTTACCCTGCTGGCTAAACTCAAGAAAAGCGAAAACAACGAGGCGTGGCAGGTGTTTGAAACCATCTATCGCGGCTTTATCCTCAGCCTGATCCTGCGCATGGGCATTAATCCCGATGACGCCGAAGACAT